>NZ_JBQQER010000001.1:0-400422 GCF_052259045.1 Psychrobacter sp. 1Y11 | reverse complement strand
GTCAACTCCCAGCCGATTATTATCGTCACTATTCAAACCTTTCCCTTTGTGCTCAAAGCCATTGAAGACTCTAGTGTGCTTAAGTCGCGGCGCTATGCCATCATTGCCGATGAAGCTCACTCTTCACAGACAGGCTCAACCGCACGCCAGCTGAAAGAAGTGCTGGTCTCAGGTGATATAGAGAGTAATGCGGATGAGGATAAGCCGCTATCTAGTGAGGATGTTTTGGATGCCACATTAGCCGCGCGCCGTAGCAGTCCGAATCTAAGCTACTATGCCTTTACCGCCACGCCTAAGCCAAAAACCATTGAGCTGTTTGGCCGCTTGCCCAATCCTGACTTGCCAGCCGCTAGTGATAACCTGCCAGCCGCTTATCATGTCTATTCTATGCGCCAAGCCATCGAAGAAGGCTTTATCTTAGATGTACTCAAGAACTACACTAACTACAAAGTGATGTATCAGCTTACCCAAAAGCTGGCTAGCGATGACGATGAGGTCGATGCTCGCCGCGCCAAAATTAAGCTGGGTAGCTGGGTGCGACTGCATGAGCACAATATCGCCCAGAAAGTTAAGATCATCATTGAGCACTTTAACGACAATATAAAAGGCTTACTCGGCGGGCAAGCCAAAGCTATGGTCGTGACAGGGTCGCGTAAAGAAGCGGTACGCTACAAGCTGGCCTTTGATAAATATATCAGTGATTACAGTTACCGCGGTATCAATGCCATGGTCGCCTTCTCAGGGGAAGTGACCTTTAACGATAATGATCCTGATAGCGGCGCATTACTTGGCGAGAAGTTCACCGAGCATAATATGAATATCGGTCTAAAAGGCCGTGATATGCGTAAAGCCTTTGATAGTGATGATTATCAAGTGATGTTGGTGGCCAATAAGTTCCAGACAGGCTTTGACCAGCCGAAGCTCTGCGCTATGTACGTGGATAAGAAGCTCACGGGCGTGGACTGTGTACAGACCTTATCAAGGCTGAATCGTACCTATAAGGGTAAGGCTGAGAGCGGCACCTTTGTGCTCGATTTCTTTAATGATCCTGAAGACATTTTGGAGGCCTTCCAGCCGTACTATGAGACCGCAAGCTTAGTGGATGTGTCTGACCCCGATCAAGTGTATGACCTGTATGAGAAGCTACGCGCCAGTGGTATCTTCTTATGGCATGAGGTCGAGCAGTTCGTTGAGGCTTTCTATAGTAAGAATAAGTCTAACGCCGCCATTAGTAATATCTGCAAGCCAGCGGTCGAGCGTTGGCAGAAGCGCTACAGCCAAGCACGCGAGCAAGCCCAGCATGCCAAGGAAATGCTTGAAGAAGCCAAAACGACGGGTAATGTCGTATTGATCACTAATGCCGAGAATGACTACAAAGGTTTTAAGGCCGATCAAGATGCGCTGGAGATCTTTAAAAAGGATTTAGGTACTTTCACCCGTCAATATGAGTTTATGTCGCAGATTGTCGATTATGATAGCAAAGATCTTGAGAAGCTGAGCCTATACGCCCGTAACTTACAGCCCATGCTACGTGAAAGCGTGACCGATGAAGATGATATTGATCTGACCAACATCGTCATGAGTCACTACCGTGTCTCAAAGCTGCATCAGCAAGATCTAAAGCTACAAGAGGGCAGTGGTGAGCTGGAAGCTGGCGGCGGTGCTGGTACGGCCAAACCTAAAGATAAAGAAGAAGAGCTGTTATCAAAAATTATTAATCGACTAAATGAGGTGTTTGCTGGCGAGGACTTTACCGATAAAGACATGATCAACTTCCAAAACACGATTTGGGATAAAGTGACTGAAAATGAAATCGTGGTAAAGCAGTTTAGCAATAACAGTACGGATCAGATTATGCTAGGTGGCTATCCTGATGCGGCGATGGATGCGTTATTTGAGAGCCAAGAAGCGTATGAAGGTATGACCATGCACTTACTGTCTAACCCTGATCAGTTTAAGAAGTTCATTAGATTGATGCTTGATACGAAGCTGGGTGATCATGCGTAGGTAAGGTTCTTTAGGGAAAATAGGGAAAATAGGGAAAATAGGAAAGTAAGTTGTACAAGTATTGGTATATATAGCTTATAGCGTTTTCCCCTTTATAAAGTAAAAAGGCAAGTAAGGAAAGTTAGCCACTCTATAGCTATTCACTTTCCCTACTTGCCTAATGGGTTAAAATATAGGAAAGCTGACTAGGGTAGGAGTAACGAGCCTTCTAGCTTATGCTTTCCTATTTTCCTAGTTTGCCCCTTATTCAGCATCTAACAATTCAGGTCTTACTTGTATCATT
Organism: Psychrobacter sp. 1Y11; assembly: GCF_052259045.1. Lineage (NCBI taxonomy): Bacteria > Pseudomonadati > Pseudomonadota > Gammaproteobacteria > Moraxellales > Moraxellaceae > Psychrobacter > Psychrobacter sp. 1Y11. The sequence continues at coordinate 398,132 of NZ_JBQQER010000001.1, read as the reverse complement.
CTAGCCCTACCATTGGTTACGATCTTGATATAGCCCTCACTTTCTAATACTTCAGCCAGTAATTCAAAGTTATGCTTTTGGCGTAAATGCTTAGGAGTAACCTTACTTTGAGCTGTTGAGTAAGCAAGCTGTTTGACTGACTGCTTATGACAATGTCTGACCAGCCAGCCTATTAATTTTTGCGCGTCATTATCACCAGCTTGGGGCTTGTCGGTATATCTGATACGCTCACTCATAGAATAGTCAGTCAGTAATGTGGCTCTATGTATGTCATCAGCTGATATAAAGCGTTTGCCGTTGAAGTAAGCGAGTATTGCAGCAATACGGCTAGCGTTTTCATGCAAGCGTCTGGCATAGCTTGCATATTTTTCCAACTTACCACCTTTACATAGCTGGCGCTCCTTAGCGGTTTGGTAGTCTGCCAATGCTTTTCTGGCTTTTCTGTTCTCAAAGGGCATATTAAAGCGGATAATCCTACCTTCGTCATCAGTTCTAATATTATCTTGGCTGGGGTCTAATAACTCCTTGCATCGCTGCCAGTAGGCTTGTAAACGTGGGTCAAGGTCTGGCTTAGCGTCTAGTCTTTCATCAGTGTTATAAACGATCTGACCATTCATATTGTCAGGAAAGGCAAACAAAAAGCGCGGTAATAATCCTTGTCCGTTCATCGCTTCATCATTGAGTGCTGGCGCTATGACAGACGGTTGCCCCTGCAAGTCTAGGGTAAACCTAACTCCACTTATACTATTTTGCTCTATGCTATCGTAGCGCGGTGATAGCAGTCGATCAAATGAGCCGTCACTCCATATATCACACAGCTGGCTAATGTTACTTTTTGCGGTATCACTGGTTAAACTATGACCACTTAGAAACAATGCAGCTTCAGCGGTTGACCATGCTATATCTGTGGTATTTCCGATTAGCATATTATCTAAAAAGCCTTGAATAGTGCCAGACTTTATCAAAAGTATAGACTGCTTAGGTTTAGGATTTTCAAGTAACCATGCTTCTAAATCTTTTTTCTGTGTGCTGGCTTTTTGTGCTTTCCATTCATCTAATAATTGCCTGTCTTCTTTGCGCTTGTCATTTTGGTAACTCACAAGCGCTTTGTGACTAAAGCCTACCGTTCGACTCTTACCGCTACCGCTGTCGCCCTCAGTGAGTAGAAATAGCGATACGGGCATAAACTTATCACCTAAGGCATAAGGCGCGTTGATATATTGTTGAATGGTGGTTGCTGAAGCGCCTAATATGCTATTTCCTGCCATTGCTGATGGTGATTGAGCATGATAAGCAATAGCGGTTAAAGCATCATAAAGTATATCTCCTTCCTTTCCCCATGCTTCTAATGGGTAAGGTGTACCCTTACTGTCTGGGTCTTCTATATTTCCCAATTTGCCCCACGCTTCAGCTAACAAGTCTTTAATGATCGTATCAGGATCACTTAAAACATCATGAAGCGTCTGCCCATTATCGAACGATAGCAGCAAGTCAAAAGTAGTAATAATAGCTTTGACGTTTACCCCTAGCAATGGCTTAGTTACCAGGTCTTTTTTATCATGGGTAACTAATACAGTAACTTGCTTAACCTCAGCGAAGTGACTAACCATATTATTAAAGTGAAAGGGGTTGACGCTTACTAAGATAGTGACGTTTAGCCCTTGGCTTATTAGCTGCCTAGATAGCTCTGCGCCCTCAGCTAGATTTCTCACTGCATACCAAACGCTATCTAAGCTAAGACTACCAATGATAAACGCGCTAGGCGAGTTTGGGTCGGTCACTTCTATAGGGTCATCACTGTTAGGGGTATAGATGCCTATATTGGCTGGCTGGTGCATATTGTCAATGAGTATCAAAGCCACCTTGCCAGCAGTGTCAATGATGTCGCTTTTCCTATCACCATTGTGGATAGTAAAGGTGTCTTTAAGCTGTCTGATTTTATCGCCTTGACCTAGTGCTATCAGGCTTTTTATTGTATCGTCATTTGTTATAATATCGGTGCTAGTTTGCTTTGTTGAGCCTAGTAAGTCATAAAGCCCCTTGTCATCAGCTTGGGGCTTTGCTTTGTCTGTAGTAGTCATCTGTTACCTCTTGCTCTTGACTGGTTCGTCTGGCGCGTAGCTCTATACTTTTTATAGTAGCTTTTACGCTTGGCATACTTACGGCTCCGCTTTGGCTGTGGGTAGGTTTTCATAGGCTGCTTATCCCTATAACGAAGATTATAGGTTCGTTTGGCTGGCACGACATTAATGACAGTAGCAAGCTAATAGCTGCCACCCATGCCATAAAGATAATAAACCTTAGCAATAAGCCGCGCTTGCCAGCCTGTTTGTCGCTGTGCTGCTCGTGGTCGGCTTTTAGATTGATTTTGGTGTCTTTACTCATGGCTTGATACCTCCGCTTGGTACGGCAATGCGTAGTCACAAAACATTTCATTAACAAGGCGTGCCAGCTCGCTATTGGCAAGCAATGCCGCTTTGATTGCCACAAGAACGCCTTGGCTAACATCGTCTTCTGTTTTGATAGCTTCTAGCGCGATGGCTAAGTGCTCAGTATTGATACAAATGTCTCGTACGCGGTCATTCATAACACGTAAGTACAGACTATCTATAGTCACTAGTCGGCTGGCTGGGGTATCAATTGATACACTAGGGTGGTTACTCATGGTGTCACCTCGCTATTAGACAAATCACTATCAAGTAAGGTCTGTTCATCGAGCCAATAGACAGCGAACCATTTATTGTTATGCTTAACCATTTCACTTTGGATTAATAACCCTGACTCTCGCAAGTCATATATGCGAGGGGCTAGACTTGTAATTCTATAAAGGCGGATAGAGTCCCATATAGTGATAGTCGCGCCTGTCATCAGATGCGTTCTGACTATCTCTATTTGGGTCTTAGGGGCTGGCTCGTGGGTCACGGGTGCGGTGGCTGAGGTCGTCATATTAACCCCCCTCTTGTGCATTAGCGGCGGTATGGTCGTTTGACGGCTGGGCATGACTATCAAGCCAGTTATTGATTTCAGACAAGCGCCATAGGCTAGCTCTTCCAATCTTTAAAGGTTTTGGAAATTTGCCTTCATTGATAAGGTGGTAGATATGCTTTGCAGAGAAGCTAGTGATACCGCGTGTAGCGGCTTTGGCGGTGACGGTGCGCTGCTGACCTGACTTTGCAATGTAGGTCTTAGCGGTTCGTGCTGGCTGGTTGGCAAGGTCTGCCATTCTTAGATATTGGTCAACTAAGGTCATAATTATTCACTCCATAGCAGTTTAAGGAATGTGTGGTGTTGTTCTGCTATAGACTGAATATTACGGGGTAGGGTTGTTTACAGCACCCTAGCTGGGGTGGTTTCACACCTCAACTGAGGTATGGGTTCATTTTGAGGTAGTAGCTATTAAGGTTTAAACGCTCTCTTTTTTACTTGTTCTAATGTTGTTTTTACGTCTCTAAAGCGAGTCTCTAAAGTGGTTTTACCTTGCCCATAAATTGATTTATCAGCAATCTTACCGATAATTACCGCTTCACTGGTAAACGGTGGTCTATCACCTTCTATCTTTGGTACAGTCATCAATTCTAATAGTAACCCTATAGTCGTTTGATAGCTCTTTTCGTTGCGGTCATTCAATATGTCGCTGGTATCAGCTTGCTCATTTAACTGGTCATTAAGCATGTCTATATCTTGCTCTTGCTGTTTTATCTTCTTATTGGCGGCTGTCAGTGCTTCAACAAGCTGTTCATAGGTTTTATCTTCGCCATGCGCTACTGTTGGGTTACCAAATGCTCCTAAGGTTGAATCGTCTAGCTTTTCAATACTCTTGGATGATATATAGGCTTGTACTTGTTCGGTTGGAAATAATAAATTGTTTATGCCTATATGGTTGATATCACCACGACTATAACTATTATAACCATCATGATAATCCTCGAAGCGGTCATAACCATAATTCTCTAAAGAAACAAATGCACCTTTATTTTCTACTCCTATTTCCTCATAAACATAGGCAGTACTTGTGCTAACTGTTTCTGTAAGCTGAAATAGTAAGTTAGTCAATGCGGGTAAGGTAAGATAACCATTAAAAGGTTTTGTCAGCTCTTTTAGATATGTAGGAAGTTCACGTTTATGAGCAAGTCCCTCATTAATGTACCTATCATAAGAGAATACTGGTGTTATTTCTTTACGTCTGCACAAGTCTGCAAGCTGCGGTAAGTCGAAGGGTAAAAGCTTTTCAGGTAATTTGTTTTGAAATTCTTTTAGAGTTTGCTCTAAATTATAGTAACTCACATTTGCACCCTCACACCCTTAAATTAAATAGGAGCAAGGCGCTGGCAGCTAAGGGTGCAGTTGCTGTCGTTCGGGTAATTAATCCTAGCCTTGCAATCGGTTATGCTATGCCATGCCCTCATTATTGACAGCATTGGCAAGCGTATCAGTGACCCATTGGTTTAGGCTCATACCGTGACTGGTGGCAATGGTGCTAACCTGTTCATGTAAGCCGCTAGGTATGCGAGTCACAAACTTACCTGAAAAGCCCTTGTATGGCTCAATATCGTTCTCTCTGCACACCTCAAAAAAGGTCTGTAGCGACTGTGCGCCCTCACGCTCTAGCGCGGTTATGCTGTCACCGTAGAAGTCAGCCCCACCATTTAAGCCCACAAACTCACCACGAAACATACTCAGTTCAGGGTCATATTTAATAATGGCTTTATGCTCATTAATCATCATTATATTTTGCATAATTATTCCTTATCATCATTGGTTACGGATGCGGTCTGCGTTACATCATCGTCATTAATAGGGCTATAGCCTAAAGCATCTAGCCACTTGCGAACGCTTGCCACTGCGCCTTTATCGGTTGTTGGCTGAGGGTGTGGGCGGTGATAGACTTGCACTTCACCATCTAATACGATTGCCACTCTTGAACCTGAGCGTTCGCTAACCTCTGCACCCAGTGCTATAAACAAGGCTTCGATAGCTGACCATTTTATACTCCCTGATATGGGTTTATTAAAAATGGCTTTTAGTGTTTTTTGGTGCTTGCGCTGCATAACTTACCCTTAAACCTGTTTATATTATTATAGTATCAAATTATGATACTAACAATCGTTAATTAGTCATTATTTCTAGGTTTCGTCAGTTTTGTCAGTGCTGTTTTGCCGTATATTTATGTTTTTATGGCTAAAAGCTGGCGCGTCATGTTGTTAAAAGATGTTGTTAAAGCTGCTCGGCAAGTTTAGCTAGTACCTCTTGCGATACGCCTTGTGCCTGTAAACTCTTTATCAGTATGTCTTTATCGTGTAGCGCTATATCAGTCGCTTGCTCATTCCTGCTATCCATTTCTTTAGCGACTTCATCAGGGGTCAACAAGTCAAAGCTGACCGCCTTGCCAGCGCGTAAGTCATCAAGATGGTTCGCCCATTTATTCATCATCATTTGCCGCTGTGCTAGATGTGCCGATAAGTCATAACGCTTTTTGACGCTCGACTGTTCAAGGTGTGCGAGCTGTATCTCGATTAAATTATCATTGAATTGCAGCTCATATAGCCCTGTGCTGGCAAGCTGTCTAAAGCCGTGACCTGTCATCTTAGGGTAGGGGTCGCCTGTGTAACCCATGCGTTTGAGTGCTTGATTGAACCATACTTCACTATAGGGCTGACTGCGTTCAAAGTTATAGAACACATAACCCGTCTGCTCCGTTAATGGACGCATACGCTCAATAATAGTCATAGCTTGCGGTGACAGTGGAATGATGTGGTCTTGACGCATTTTCATCTTGGCCGCTGGTATGCGCCACACGTTTTTATGATAATCAATCTCTGACCATTCAAAAAACCTGAGCTCTTTAGTCCTGACAAAACACAGCGCCATCAGCTGCATGCCTGCCACTGTCTGAAGATGCCCGTTCGGATTGTCTTTACCGTAGTTGTCAATATTGCGTAACAGCTCTGAGAATTGATGTTGCTCAATAGCTTTCATACGCTCAGCTTTATGGGTTCTCAGTGCCTTACTGCGCCCATAAGCCACATTAATGATGTCATAGCCTAGTGTATTGATAGCATACTCAAACACTGACGTTATAAACGCCACGCTCTTGTGAGCGGTGTCTGTTGTCAATTTACCTTGCTGCTCAAAGTAAGTTTGTACGGCTAGACCTGTCTTAATCACATCTTGAGCCGTGATAGCTTGAATAGGATAGTCGCCGATATGCGGCGCTACATGCTTATCAAGGTAGGTCTGTAGCTTTTGCACGTTTTTAGGGGTAGTGTCCGACTTGTCATTGATATAGCTTTGCGCTATCACATTGAATAGGTCTTTTTGCTCAACGCTGTTTTTATGCTGGTTCTTATTGATATTCGGGTCGATACCCTCAGCTAGCAATGCCTTAGCTCTATCACGCTCAGTACGGGCTTGTTTAAGAGTCACATCAGGCTTGAACACGGTGTCAACATCTTGCTTAGACGACCTGTAGGTTCCAATATAAAAGGTTTTTTGTTTGGGCTTAATATCTTTATCTGACCGATAACGGTAAGTCATGACCCAGTACAGAGAACCCTTTGGGTCATGGACTAGATGAAGGCTATCACCATCGCTATATCTTTTACGTTTAGTTGGTGGCGCAAGCTTGGCGATAGCTTTTACACCATTGACATTTAATAGGTAGTTTTTGCGCTCAGCCATTGCTACACCTCGATTAGCTACAATTAATAATTACCATGTACAACAATGACGCGATTTGTGTACAACAAATTAATGATAATTTCATTTATGTACATCAGCATGTACAACATTGTAGAGGTGCTAGTAGGTAATGACAAGTGTTTAATAAAGACTAAAACTTAGGTATGGTAAGCGTTTCAAGGGCTCGAGGTAATGCGAGGTTATGTCTAAATACAATGATTGGTGCGCCCACCAAGACTCGAACTCGGATCGATCGCTTAGGAGGCAACTGCTCTATCCTGTTGAGCTATAGGCGCATTTTAGAGGCTTATTGTAAAAAAACTGAGTGATAAAAGCAATGTTAACCTGCGGTTTGATTGGGAATGAATCTACTTAAAAGAAGCTATGTATTATTGGCTATTAGTTATGGCGTCAGTGACGATCTCGGTTTCTTCAACCGCGGTTTTACCATGTGAGGTAGGGTTAAATAAGTCGTCTACACTGTTTTGATAGCCATCAATATTGTCGAATTCATACTGCCTTAGAATGTCTTGCCCAGAGCTTGAAATAAGGAAGTTACGGAAGTTAATAGCAAGCGGTTTATCACTTAGTATGACGCCTTCAACGGTTTGCGACTCTCTAATCGCGTAACCGAACGGATTAAGCGTTCGGGTTTCATCGTTCTCGGGTGTTGTTTTAGACTCAGGATTTTCTACATCAGTCACTGAGCTGTTTTTTGATGATGATGGCGCATCAACAATGTTATTTTTTATATTACTATTGAGCTCATCTTCTAATAACACTAATAATGAATCAGATAATTTATCATCCGCAATGACTAAATCAGTAGGGTTGGTATTGTCCAAAATCAACAGGTCAGTAGCTGGCACGTAATTGGTTAACACTTGCATATGCGGATAACGCGCCTCAAAGCTGACGATGACATCGTCTAAAGGTACTTGTAGGGGCTGCTGCGCTTGAATATATAGCGTATTGGCATCGGTGTTGTTTTTGACGGCATCGCTATCTTCTTCAGCATTCTCTTGCAGTGATTTTGCGTCTTCATTGCTCAAAATCGGTAATGGATCGATGTTTTTGCTATTGTTCAGCCATAACCACGATATAACCCCGATAATAATAAGAAGCAATAACAGTATTATCCCAGCAAGGAGTAGCTTGTAGTCTTTCATAATATAGAGCTCTTATTCTTATAATGGGGTGTTTTACCTAACTGACGACACTGGTTGTCGCAAGCTATGTTGGCTTTGACCAATATTGGGATAGTGTACTAGCAAATCAGCGCTATCAGTGGCACACTTAAGCGTTACCTACCTATTGAGATAAATATTCAAGGTAATAGAATAACCACTCAAAGCTGCTATGCGCCATATCTTAACAGAAATAAAAAGCGGCCACGACTACAAAACCGACCTTTGTAAGACTAGTCTCCTAAAGTGATGCATAACATCGTTAACTATTTGGTGAATACTACCATCATAGCTATTACTTCATCTCGTCTTCTACTCTAATCAGATCGCTATCTATGTTTAAAATTATTCAATCGCACCGCACCGAGCATTTAGTCGCAGAGCTACTGACAGACTATCAATCGAAAAATCAGCCTATTTTTGCTGAGTTTATCGTTATCGTGCCTTCCATGGTATTAGGCGACTGGCTCGATAAGTCTATTGCCAGCCAAGCAGGTATTAGTACCTTAGTGACCACGACTTTTTGGGGCCAGTATCAGTGGACATTGATGCAAAAGGTGTTAGCGCGTCATAATGAGTGTCTGCTCGCGCATAATCCTGAAGCGTCAATCTTAAATGTACCTGAAGTAGCAGTATTATCGCCAACGGTAATGCAGTGGCGCTTGTTTGGATATTTAACGTACTACCAAGAAACGATTGTCAAAGATGATAAGCATCCAGTGCACTCGCTGCTAGCGCCTTTAATCGATAAGCCGCAAGAGGGAAGCACGCCGGATAAAGCACAGCAAGACGTGCGTATCTGGCAGCTGGCGAGCGATTTGGCACGGGTGTTTAATCGCTACTTAACCCACCGTGAAGACTGGCTAGCACTTTGGTCGCATAACCGGCCACTTGCTGTTGATAAGCTAATAGCAGAAAAAGACGCTTTGTCACTACGCTTTGATAAGTATGCCCGCGGTACGCCGGATTGGCTAGTGACGCATTATGTGGAGCTAGAAGTCGCTCAGCGCTTTGTATGGTTACATCTATTTGCAGATGTCCATCAATATCGTGTCGCGCTTGAAAATGCCTTTTGGTCAGCTCTTGAGCATAATCAGGCGAATGAACGTGCTCAACTGCCTGCAGTGCTGCGTATTTTTACTATTCAGCAGTTGCCGCAAACTGAGCTAGACTTTTTGCAGCGCTTATCGAAATACATGAATGTCACACTGTTGCATTACAATCCCTCAAAGCTGTTTTGGGCGGATATCGTCGATAAGTCTTGGCTACAACGTCAGCAAATCATCAATCCTGAGAGTGTCTTTTTACGCGATTACGGTCATAGCTTGCTATCACGTTTGGGCAAGCAGTCGCGGGATACTTTTGCCATGCTCGCTAATTTATCAGGCAATGAGCAATATGAGGAAGAACTAGTAGAGTGGCACGATAATTTTGATACGAGCGATGAGGATTTCATCGAGCATGACTATATTAATGAGGACGGGATTGTTGAAGCAGATAGTGTACAAAATCGACCCAGTTTACTTAAGCGTTTGCAAAACGATGTGCTGATGCTCGATGAGCAAGCCACCCAACAAGCAACCGCGGCACAAGTATCGCAAGCAGTCAATGAGCAAATAGAGCTAAGTTTTGAGCAAAAGGTGCAATGGTTTGACGATGAGGCTTTAGAGAATAAACGCTTTGAGAAAGAGCGCTACTGGGATATGTCAGCCCAAGATAATAGCCTAAGCATTCATTCTTGCCATAACTTGCAGCGCCAACTTGAAGTACTACGTATCATGATTGGACGCTGGCTCAACGAGCCGATCAGACCCGATGAAAAAAAACGCCATATCTCAGAGATTGTGGTGCTCATGCCTGATGTTGAGCGGCATCATGAGTTGATCAGCTCTATTTTTGTCAGTGGCAAAGGGCAAGATGGTTTGACTCTACCTGCCAAAGTCACTGGGGTCGTCGATGCTGATATTCGCCAACTGTGGGAAGCTATTATAGGCTTTTATAAGCTACTTGGTAGCCATAGCGCTCGTTTTGAAGCCGCTGAGGTGCTTGATTGGCTAATGTTGCCACCTTTGTATGAAAGTTTTGGGCTCACGCATGAGCAGATGAGCCGCGGCTGTGATTTATTAGTAGAGGCAGGTTTTATCCGCGGCTTTGATGAGCAGCATCTTAAACAAACTTTAGATGCCAACGACTATGATTACCGTTTTAGCTTTGCGCACGCGTTAGACAGATTAGCGCTAGGACTAGTCATGCCAGAGGCGCGCGCGAGTGATTGTTTGTATCCACTCGCAGAGACAGACTGGTCGAGTACGGCGATGCCTGAGATGAGCTTGCCATTACCACAAGTGAGCTTGAGTGATGGGATGATCGTTGAGGCGCTTTGCCGCATTTACACGGGCTTAACTGAACGCCGCCATGACCATACCCAAAAGCTGAAGGCGGAAGAGTGGCTGAGTCAGATTGAGACGCAAGTCATTCATCGCTATTTTGGCGATGTTGATCAAACGCGTACTATGCGCGCTATCTATAACGCAATGAATGGTTTTAAATCTAGCCTACGGGCCAATCGTCATTATCGGCACTATGCTAGTGGTGATAATGACAATTATGAAGTAGAGCAAAAGCTGGCAGGCGTTGAGCAGTTACCGCTCAAATTGAGCTTTATGCTCGATAGTATCGAAGCTGAGCTGGAAAGTCAGCAAGTCAGTGCTGAGCCGACGGGAGTGATTACCTTTGGTCGTTTTGGTGCCTTAAGAAACGTACCCTTTGAGCTTGTCGTTATGCTTAATATGAATCTCTCTGAATTCCCGGATCGGGATCGTAATAATCGCTATGACCTGATGAAAACCACTATGGCTCGCCGCGGTGATAGAGTCAGCGAGGATGATGATAATGGTGCGTTTTTGGATGCATTGCTGTGCGCGCGCAGTGCCTGCTGGATATTTTATAACGGTCAAAGCCTGACCGATACTCATGAGCATCTACCTGCCAACCCCGTAAGTGAGCTGCTACAGTTTTTGCAAGGGGAGGTGCAGTGGCAAGTTGGCTCACTTGAGGCATTAAAGTCATTACCTAAGAATATTGATGCGACTACGGAGACTCTCAAGCGCTACCTACCCAAATTGATAAAACAGTGGCTAGTGACTGAGCATCCAGCCTTGCCTTTTCACGAGAGTCTGTTTGAATCGACGATTGAAGACGATGTAGTTTTTGCTACAAATCAGAGCGCAGTGACGAATGCTGCTGAGGATAACCTCGAAGCGCATGCACAAATTGATGCGAGCGACGAGCTAGACGCGCTGTTAAATAAAGCCATGCGCAAAACTAAGCTGGTACAAAAAAAGCAGTTTCCTCCCGCACCGCTTTGGCAAGCTGTGTTTCATACTTTAAAGGGGCGCGTGCCGAGCGAGCGGCTACAATTCGTAGGTTTACCTACAAAGTTGCAATATGAAGCTGTCGCTCAAGTACTGGGTCAGCGTTTCGGTCATCTTGGGCAAATAGATCAGCAAGCTTTGCAAGCATTGAATGAGATGTTAGCGCTCGATATAAGTACGAATGTACAGGATGCAAATAATGCAGCGGACATCACACATATACTCAGCCAAACCCTGTTTGATATTCATGAGATAGACGTAGAAGGGGTGTTGGCTTATCAAGTCCGTCATCCTGCAAAGGCCTTTTTGCGTACCCAAGAGGTACATGTGGTACAAGGTGAGCAAGCAAAGGCGCAGCAAGAGCCATTATTTTTGGACGGCTTAACCAACTATCAGATTACAGACTATCTGATTAATGCGCTCGCTACTAATGCTGATAACGCAAATACAGATACTCAGTCTAATGACCCTACTATGCTTGCTAGCCCTAACGATTCAACTTTAATGTACCAAAAGATCATGCCGGCAGGTATCGCAAGGCAAACCACATTAGTGAATGAGCAGAAAAAACTGCAGCAGCAGTGTCTGGAGTTTCAAGAGCAGCTACTTGCTAATAGCTTTGATGACGCTAATGAACTCAATAAAAAAGCAAAGGACAATGCAAAGGCTTCGCAGTTGCTGACGCCGACTACTGAGCATCCTGTACGTATAGATCTGGCCACAATTCTTAATCATACTAATGAAACACAAGATGGCCACAATGAGTCCCTGCTGTCTGTATTACCTAAGTTCATTAAATTAAAGGGCCTTGTGCCAGTAGAGGCTCATAGTAGTGATGCTCATCAGCACTCGAGCAGCGCGTATAGTGAGCGCTCCCCCAAGCAGTGGCTAAATATATTGCCGAATTCTGCTAGCCCCAAGCATTTACTCAAGTTTTGGTTGTCGCATCTGTATTGGCAAGTCGCGAAACGCACTACCAGCCAGCAAGTCACTTTAAATGATGGAGTGAGCATTTGGCGCTTTAATAAGTCTAGATCAGGAGTGAAGAAGTTTGAGAAGTCCATTGCCTTTAAGATCGCTCCTATCGTCTATGAAGATGCCCTACTCGAGCTGATAAAGTGGGCAATTTTTGCTCAGCTAGTCGGTCAAGTGCCTATTACGATATTGCCAGAGTACGCGCTAACTTATGTAGAGAAACAGCAAAAAGCGCAGGACAGCGATAATGGTAGCTATTGGCCCAAACGAGCAGATTTTTCAGACTGGTTAAGACCGAGCTTTCAGGCAGATATGATTTATGATACTTGTTCGCAGCACGCTATATGGCAATACGTCTTGCGTGATCAAGATACCTTTAAGGCTTTATCTATGGCCCTAACGACCATAGCGCAGCCTTTATATGAGCCAATGTTTGACGCTTTGCAAGGGCTAGACGGCTAGCCCCTTAGATGCTTATTTTGTAATCCATATTAAATTGATAATTATTTAAAGTGTACGCCTATATGACAGAGTTTACCGATATGACTGATATTACGGATATCGTTCAGCAGACGCTAATTACAGATACGCACCCACACGAAGCGCAACATTTATCTCAAAGCTTTGATACTTCTGATAAAGATAAGGCGGATAAGGCATCTGAAAAAGTACCGGCAGTTGAAGTTGAGCTCAGCGGTCAGCACCTCATTGAAGCCTCAGCGGGTACCGGTAAGACGTGGACGCTAACCGGTATCGTCCTGCGCTTGTTGATTGAGGCAAGACGAGCGCCTGAGCAGATAATCGCCACTACATTCACCCGTGCTGCTGCAGCTGAGATGCGTCAGCGTATCCATGAGCGTCTGGTCGAGTTTTATCAGTTATTGCAATGGGTAAATAGCCTAAGCGCTGACATTAATAATAAAGCGGCTCTGTATCCCGAGGTGTTACAAGTTACGCCAGAGAAAAAGTCCAATGCCGAGACTACTGTAGAGACTATTATAGAGACTGAGGAGTTCAACCAAGATCTAGACTATGACCAACAACGTAAGCAAAAAAGCACTCAGGAAAAGCGCATACAAGCTAAAGAGGAGCGTGATACTTGGCTAATACAGCAAGCTAACTTTGCGCGCTTAGAGAGCTTGATGCAGGACCCTGTTAATTTGCACTTAGTTGGCTATCTACTAGATCATGTCTACAGTTATCCGATGACCGAGGCTATTCGGCGTACGGCACTGGTGCTCACGACGCTTGATAATCTGTTTGTGGGTACGCTTGATAGCTTAGCGCAGAAGTGGCTGACAGAATATAGTAGTGAGACCGGTCATCAGCAAGGCATGAGCATCATTGAAGACAGTAGTATCGAGCAAGTCACTGACAGCATCATTCATGATGAGCTGCGCCAGTTTCAAAGTCGGCTCTATCATGAGCAGCCGAAACTCTATGCGTTACTAGATCAACAAGGCAAACTTACGGCTACTAATGATCATAAAAGCTATGTCACGCGTTCGCTTAACTTTATCTCAGCGCCTATTGATGAGGTGGAACTAGATCAAGATTTTGACTTTAGTGCGTACGAGAAGATGCTTTATGAATTTGCTCAATTAGATTTAACAGATATTCAACCTTATTTAAATTTCGACTATAGGAAGTCACAAGGGTTTCGTGGTAACTCTATCTTGATCAATCATTTTGATGCCTTAGTTGATGTACATCATAAAATAGCAGAACACCAGCTAGCCTTTACTAGCTATTTAAATGAGCGTGAAAACAAAATTCTAACTTCGTTACAGGACTCTAGATATCCCAATGAAGAAGGTAAGATTAAAAATTTCAATAAAGACAGAGAAAAGGAACATCAGACTCTTTTTGAGTTAGACACAATAGTCAAGTTAATGGCTATTTTAGATAGGGTCGAAAAATTAGACCAACATATCATTTTATTGTTAGCCAACCTAAACCGTCATATTATTCTTGCGGTTCGAGAGAGACTGCCGGTCATTTTAGAAGAGCGCGGCGAGACGACTTTTAGCTTGCAGATGGTACGTCTCAATCAAGCTTTAACAGGCCCACAAGGGCCAAAGCTGGCGCGTTATATCCGCCATCATTATCCGATTGCGCTTATCGATGAGTCGCAAGACATCAATGGCGAGCAAGCTTTGATGATTGAAAGTATTTATTTAACCGATAAAAAAAGCACTGCTCCCGATGATAAGCAATCAAGCGCTAAGAAAGTGAGTCATGAGTTTTTGCTGTTAGTTGGTGATCCCAAGCAAGCGATTTACGGCTTTCGCGGTGGTGACGTCGCCAACTACAACTATATGAAAGCTCAGTTTGATAAGCAAAGCTTTTGGACGCTCGATGTCAATCGCCGCTCAAACGCCGGCGTCATCCAAGCGCTTAATTGCTGGTTTGGTATGGCGACGCCTAGCACTAGTGATAATAAGCTATCGCAGCTAGGTACAGGGATTTATTATCAGCACATCAAGGCAGCAAAACCAGATAGCCAGTTGTCTTGGTTTAATATAGCGTCTCAAACCAATGACTTAGTGAAGGAGGCGCTCTCAGCCCAGCCGGTGAGCTTATTGCACTTACCGTATGACAAGGAGCTAGAGTACGATGAGCATGAGATTACCGCGCGTCATATTGCAACCTTACTAAAGAGTCAGCAGACCTTAAAAGGTAACCCCATTCAACCAAGCGATATCGGTGTGCTGGCACGTACCAAAAAGGATCTCAAGCAGGTTGAAGATGAGCTGGTGAAGCTAAACGTACCTACGCTAACGACTAGTGATGTCAGTATCTTTGAGACTATTATGGCAGAAGATGTGGCAGCACTGCTAAGCGTTATGCTCTACCCTTATCGTCATGACATGATCAACCGGGTGCTGACAAGTCATCTGTATGGCTTAAATATCAAGGCTGTGAGAGCTATGATGACAGATCATGAGTCAGAGGCTATTGGAGGCAGTAATCACGCGCGCAAACAGAGCTATCAAGACTTTATTGCTTATATAAAAGAAGGCGCTCAGCGTTGGCAACACTTTGGTATCTTGTCAGCGCTACATTATCTATTAGATAAAAACCCGGTGCAGTCACAAGGCGTTTGGCAATCGCTAGCGAGTCATCCAGAAGGCGATCGTCACATCATGGACTTGCGTCATGTGTTGGATGTTATGGCGCAGTACGGTAGCGGCATGGGCGAACATGAGCTGTTAGCGTGGTTTAGACAAAACATCGATGCTGCCCCTAGTAGCGATTGGGCAAAGCAGTATCCGCTCCCTACTGAGTCTGGGGTGCAGCTTATGACCATTCATAAGTCGAAGGGTCTTGAGTTTCCGATTGTCTATGTCTTGGGTATGGGCGACGCTAGTAGGAAGTCGGGTCATAAAGAAGACTATGGGCTGTACTTATATAATAGTCAAAACGACAACAACCAGCACTCTTCTACAGAGTCGATAGCTCAGGAAACGACTGGCAATCAGCGCCGCTTTTCACCTATTCAAGGCTCATCTACAAAAGAAGACTATTATACTGATATTGAGACACAAGAGGGTTTTGACGAGCTGCGCCGGCTAGGTTATGTGGCTTTTACTCGCGCTAGTGAACAGCTTTATGTGGTACTAAAAGACGCGCACAGTAATACGAATGCTGGCTTGAGACCAATCTGCTATTGGTTCGACGTACCTGCCAAAAACATTGAGTTACCTGATAGGCTCAAAGACACGATAGGGATGCTCAGAGCGCATAATGTCAATAAATACCATGAAGAGCATCAGGCTAAACACATCAGCCTAAATGATAACTTGACTGCTGCCACCATCAAACTGACAACAGAGACAATTGAATACGCACCGTTCTTAGAGGTTATGAGTAAGCGTTATTTTTATGGCTGGGCGAAGACCAGTTTTACCGCTTTAGCGCGTCAGCTTGATGAATCAACGCAGATCATGGCGGTAGTGGATGAGCGCATCGACGATGCCATAGACATTGATTTGAGCAGTGCTGCAGACACCATACGCTCTACAGTAGCCCTTACTGATGCTGAAACGCTTTATAGTGAGCTAAGCGTCAAAGAGGAAGAGGATATTCGTTTTAGCTTTGTCAAAGGCGCTAATGCAGGTACATTTTTACATGAAATATTTGAAAAAATTGACTTTAATAATAAATCCCAGTGGTCTCAAGTCATCGATCGCGCGGTGAGTAGCTATCAGTTGCCACTGATCTATAGTAGCGCTGAGCAGCAACAGCGTTTACTGCAAGCCAATAAAAAGCAGAGTAGTCCATTAGCCGATTCGGACGCTATAGTGGATAGCCAGCATAAAGCGTTGATTGGCTGGATCGATGAAGTGCTACAGACGCCGCTATTAGCTTCTAATCAACCTTTGCAGTCGCTTGATACCGCACAGCGCTTTGCTGAGCTGGAGTTCAATATGGGCTTATCAGAACACTTTAGAGCAGAGGATATTACTAGTCTGTTTGCACAGCACTTACCAAACGCGCCGGACAAGCACGTGACTTTAGTGGCGCAAAATAAAGCGCACTTATATCGCTATCTACGCGGCGAAATTGACTTGGTTTACGAGCACGCTGGCAAGTACTACGTAGTCGATTATAAGAGTAATTATTTAGGAAATAGCCTAAGCAATTATGATGAAAACACTCTTAAACAAGCCATGTCAAAAGCAGGGTATTGGCTACAAGCGGCCATTTATCAGGTCGCATTACATCGATTCTTAAGCATGAGAGTCAATGACTATGCCGGTAATGAAGATAAGTATCTCGGCGCTGTTGAGTATGTATTCCTGCGCGGGGTCTATAACGCAGATACACAAGCAGAGAATAATGATCTGCAGAATATGAAAAATACTGACGATAGCTCTACAGTTAAAAATAAGCGCTATGGATTAGTCACGTGGGATATACCGATCGATTTTATTAAAGCTTTAGATACCTTGTTTGGTTTACCAGATTAATGGGTTAGGACCAAGAATCGATAGCCTATATGCTGACCAGATAACTTTCGATAATTATAGAGACAGACATATTATGAGTAATAATAACAGTAGGGTAGCCCTTAGCTTGCAAGAAAGTTGGGCCAGTAACCTTAGTGACTATCTTTTACTACGCCGTCAGCAGACGCAATCAGCTTATAAAGCGCCTGACAACAAGACAAATAGCAATGACGGCCAAGTAGATAAGCCGCAAGATACAGCGTTATTTAGCGCTTTGCTTATTATGCTGACGACGCATTTAGAACAGGGGCATACGGTATTAACGATAGAAGAAGCTAAGGATGAAGTGCCAGTGCAAGGATATATTGGCGGTGAGTCAATAGCTCTCTATGCTTGGCAGGTGCAGCTGCTAGAGATGTTAGCTGCACCACTTTTAGCATTAGTAGAGACACAAAACGATCATTCAATAGACAGTGAGGATGCTACGGAATCTTCTTTTTTTCGCTTACTAAGTATCATATTTAACCAGAGATATCAGTTATGGTCACAGTCAGTACTGACCAATTATGAAAGAGAGCTTCTCACAAAGCGTTTCGATGCCATCACTGCATTATACCAGCGCTTAAAAAACACCGATTTAGAAGCTTTTATTGACTCAATAAGTGACTATGACTTGTTCAGCAACGTTCAGCACATGAGTGAAGATAATAAAAATAGCCTAAGCAAAAATAATAAACCTATTATTTACCAAACTAAAGAAGAAAAAAGTAAATTGATCGTTTTATGGTTACATCGAACTTGGCAAGCAGAGTTTAGCTTAGCAAAACGTATCCATACTATTATGAATCAACAGATAACGCCCCTAACAATAGCGATACCCGGAAGTTTGGAGGATCAGCAGATAGCAGCGATTAATGTAGCTAACCATAACGCGTTTAGTATTATCACCGGTGGCCCCGGCACAGGTAAGACTTATACCGTGGCACAGCTAGTCATTGCGCTACAACACACTGCCCAGGGTAGGGAAGGTGAGAATGCTGCTATTAAATTTAGCACCGATAGCGCCAGCCTAGCGCTAGCTGCACCAACGGGTAAAGCCGCACAGCGTATGCAGGAATCTTTACAAGCGGCTTTGGATGCAGCTAACGTAGATATGCAGTTAGAAGAAGCCAAAACCATTCATCGGCTGTTAGGTATTGGGCGAACGGGCAGACCACGCTATGATGCCGATAATCCTCTTGGCGAAGATATTATTATTGTTGATGAAGCTTCAATGTTAGGGGTGGAGTTAGCAAATTATCTCGTTAGTGCGGTAAAAAAAGGCGCAAGACTTATCTTACTAGGGGATGCAAACCAGCTTGCTGCCGTAGATGCTGGAGCTGTGTTGGCAGACTTGTGCCGCACACCATGCCTGCAACCTATAAACATCGAGCTCACTGAGAGTCGTAGGTTCAGTAAGGATTCAGGCATTGGTAGGCTTGCACAACTCATCAATAACTCAAATACAGATACTCAAGCGATTTGGCAACTGTTAGAACAGGATCAGGCACTCAGTTTTTCGAGTATAAATACACAATCTACGGAAATAATTGCAGATAATCAAATAATAAATAGCCTAAGCAGTGAAAAAATATTTAAAAGAATAACCCTAAATTACCAAAAGTACGTGAACAATATACATGTTCTATTAAAACATCCAATAGAAAAATCCATGCCAACCGTTGTTAAAGAGACTATCACATCTTTAATGCAGACCTTTAACCAGTTTAGAATCCTCACTGCTGGTCATAATGGAGAGTGGGGTGATCACTATATCAATAATTACCTCACCCAGTGGCATCTCACTGAATTAAAGCTACCCCTAGGTCAAAACACCTGGTTTCATGGTCGGCCAGTCATGGTGCTGCAAAATAATTATGAGCTTGGATTGTTCAACGGTGATATTGGTTTTTGCTTACAGACAAGTGATGATAGCAGACAGTTAGAAGTATTTTTTGAAAATAAAACTCAGGGCATAGCGGTCAATTTACTAAATGAAGAACTCGTTGCGACCGCTTATGCGATGACCATTCACAAATCACAAGGCTCTGAGTTTGATCACGTGGCAATTAGCTTTGATAGTAGCCACTCTAGGTTGCTGAGCAAAGAGCTTATCTATACGGCAGTGACTCGCGCAAAAAAACAGGTCACGATATATAGCACTAAACCTGCTTTTGAGAAGGCGGTTCAAACACCGACGCAGCGTTATACTGGCTTGGCATTGCAGTTTGATGGGCTATAAATGAAAAAAGCACTCAATAGAGTGCTTTTTTATGCCAAAAATGCAAGTATTATACTTTATCTTCTTTAATAGCATAGATCCCTGGCAGATGACGCAAGTAACCATGAAAGTCCATACCGCAGCCATAGACATAACGATCATCAACATCGATACCGACAAAATCCACATCGAAATCAGCGACTTTGCGATCATGCATTTTATTCAACAGTACGCAAGAATCGATAGAAGCGGGGTTCTCTTTCCCTAATTCTTCAACGATAGCTTTTAGTGTGATGCCTTCATCAAAAATATCATCAATGAGAAGTACATGCTCACCTTCGATACTGACATCAGGTTTGAACTTCCAATCAAGATCGTTTGTCCCTTCATTGTCACGATAGCGCGTGGCATGAATATAGTGCATGCGATGATAAAAGGTTAGATGAGTCAGTAGCTGTCCTGCTGGGATAAGACCACCATTCATCACTACCATAACGATAGGGTTGAGGCCTGCGTAATGCAGATTCAGCTGGGCGGCAAGTCGCTCATACGCGGCAGCCACTTCAATACTGCTAATGAGGCACTCTGAATTACGCAGAGTTTGTTCAATCTCTTGATTGCTGATTTGAGTCATAGTAGGGTGCGCCTTTGATAAAAGTGCCACATATTTTAGCAAGTTTTAGCGAATTTACCTAATCGCAAACCGCGATTAAACTAATATTAATTAATCTGCTTTTTCTACAATAAAAGGACGATAGTAATCAGCCAAACGGTTCAATGAGCTCATGGGTAAGTCGGGTAGCAGTTTATTGAGTGCCATGCTCATACCTTTATCAATAGCGGCTTTGGCAACCGGTACAGATTTGCGTTTAATTATACCTAGCTTAAGGGTTTCGGCATAACGAGTGATAAAATGAGTAAGCGTGTCTTCGTTCATCGTCTCCAATGCTAATTTAAATTTACTCATGTCAACATCATCAGCAGTCACTGAAGCAAAGCCTTCTGTGATTTTTTTAGCACTATCCTCAGAGAGCTTAAAGCCGACCCGGCTCACCCCTTCATTATCCGTAAACGTCGCTCGATCGCGTAGAAAATGGAAGCTTGGCAATACATCTTCGTTATTCTCTTTATTTAATAAGATGTTAAGTAGCGTATCAGCTGAGCGCTCAATAGTGCCAACGATTTTGCGCATAGAAGCCTGACGCTCAGGATTAGGGATAATCTCTACTAAGCCTACCAGCAAATTATCAATCAAATCTCTAGCGGTTTGATGGGTTAGTGCGTCGCGGTGTTTGTAGTACTCAACGTGCTCATCCGATGCCTCTGCTTGCGCCGCCTCCTCTATTAATTGTTTGAGTTTTTCTGAGGGTGGAAATCCGAAATAGTGTGCCATGTCTTTTCCTTGAATTTTATTAAATAAGTATTCTAAATCAAATATAAGAGTATACGTAAAAAACTAGTGACGTTGCATTCGTTTATCAGCTGCAATCATCTGTTATCCCTAGCTTTGAGATAATAAGTTTTTATTTAACGGTAGTTTTTGGTAAATAAACCTTTACTGCGGTTAATTTTATAGATTGTAATTGACCACTGCAACGATATAGGGCGATACTACAACAATTGTAGACTACCAGTTAAAATCACTCATAAATGATTAGTGCTTTTACAAAAGTCTATAATTGCTAAAGGCAGCCTTCTAGGCTGATGTAAGGAGAGTAAGTATGCAAGGAGGAATGCAATGAATAGTGCTGTTGTACTGCTTATCAGCATCGGTTTGATGCTATGTGGTTATCTTTTTTATTCAAAATTCATAGCTAATAAAATTTTAGGGTTAGACAATAGTCTTCCCACGCCAGCCCATACCATGAAAGACGGTGTGGACTATGTTCCGACTAATAAATACGTATTATGGGGTCATCATTTCACTTCAGTCGCAGGTGCCGCACCGATCATTGGTCCGGCTATTGCAGTGATTTGGGGCTGGGTGCCAGCTGTGCTTTGGGTGGTTTTTGGGACGATATTCATGGCAGGTGTCCATGATATGTCTGCCATTTGGGCGAGTATGCGTAACCGTGGTCAGTCTATCGGCTCAATTGCCGGGACGGTGATGGGTACGCGCGTGCGCAGCTTAATGATGGTGGTGATTTTCTTATTACTACTGATGGTCAATGCTGTGTTCGGTGTGGCTATCGCCAATATGCTAATCAAAACACCATCCGCGGTATTGCCGGTGTGGGGCGCGTTGGTGGTCGCCTTTATTATCGGGCAGTGTATCTACCGCTACAATATGAGTCTCATCTGGGTCTCTATCATCGGCGTAGTGGCACTTTATGGGCTGATTTATCTAGGGCCTATGTTCCCAGTGGTGTTGCCTGAAACCTTCATGGGATTACCTGATAATGCCGTTTGGATTATCATATTATTCTCTTATGCTGCCGTAGCGTCATTATTGCCAGTATGGATGTTATTGCAGCCTCGCGATTATATCAACGGCTTGCAACTGTTCGTCGGCCTAATATTATTATATGCCGCTATCTTCATCTCAACGCCCGATATTGTCGCGCCTGCGATCAACAGCGACTTACCGATGAGCGCGCCTTCTATCGTACCTTTGCTATTTGTGACTATTGCTTGTGGGGCGATATCAGGTTTTCATGGCTTAGTCGCCACAGGTACGACATCTAAGCAGATCGATAAAGAGGAGGACGCTCGGTTTGTAGGTTATTTTGGTGCATTAGGTGAAGGTATGCTTGCGCTTGGTGCTATATTAGCGGCGACCGCAGGTTTTGCAACTTTAGGTGATTGGCAGGCGATTTATCAAAACTTTGGTGACGGCTCTATCGGTGCTTTTATTGATGGTGGTGCTACTATTTTAAGTAATGGCGTTGGTATTGATTTGGTGCTATCGCAGACGATGCTTACGGTAATGGCAGCTCTGTTTGCAGGAACGACTATGGATACTGGCGTACGTCTACAGCGTTATATCTTCCAAGAGTTTGGCGAATTTTATAACTTGCCAGCACTAAATAAAGGCTGGGTGGCAACCTTATTAGCAGTCGGAACCTGTCTATTATTAGCGTTTGGCGCAGGCGGTATCGATGGTGCAGGTGGTATGATTATCTGGCCACTATTCGGAACGACTAATCAGCTCATGGCAGCCTTAACGCTGATGATTGTGACGGTTATTTTATTACGTAAAGGTAAACCAGTCTGGTACACCTTAGCGCCACTATGCTTCTTATTAGTGATGACGCTGTTTGCCTTATTGATTCAGCTAAAAACCTTTTATGACGATAGCAACTGGCTATTAATTGCGATGGATTTGATTATCTTAATTGCTTCGGTATTAGTCACCTTTGAGAGCTTCTCAGTATTGCGCCGAGAATGGGGCGAACATAAAGGTAAGAAGAATATCTAGCAAGTATTCTATAAATAAGTTAGATGCTAAATGAAATAAAGCGCTGGCAATTGCTGGCGTTTTTTTATTGAACAAACATAAGGTATAGTGGGATAAAGAATACGCCCCATTATACTAGATACCGTGAGAGTCAACACTAGGATAAGATATGAAAAGTAATGAGCAATATGAGCCAAAAATTAACTTGTCATGGTGGCAGCGATTTTCCGCAGGACTCAATGAGTTTTATCATGCGCCTTATAGGCAAACGATGGCTCGCGCTGCTCGTGATGAAGAGGATTTTTTTATGCTGATGATGTTTGCTGAGAGTCTCGGTATTGATAATCCTGCCAACTTTTATACCTTAGAGCTACAACCGCTATTTTTGGAGAACTTCCATGAATGGCATACCCGTATGGGCATGGAGAGATGCCCGTTCGATCATGTCGGTTGCTGTTAGATCTAAGGATTTATTTATTATAAATAACCACAAAACGAGTCAATCAGACCCTAGATAGTGATTGAGTATAGAGAAAAGCAGAGAAAAACATGGCGACACAGTCTATAGAAAACACATCGTTAAACACTTTAGTCGTTCAATTATCACAGCAGCCGATTATATTTGTTGGCGGCAAAGGTGGGGTGGGAAAAACCACTACAGCGGCTGCACTTGCCAGCCGTTTTGCTAGCCAACACAAAAAAACGCTCATTATTTCGACGGATCCTGCGCATAGCTTAGGCGATGTGTTAAATACCAAGCTTGATAATAAAAAAACAGCAATTAGCCAGTATCTCGATGCTCTTGAGCTCAATCCTGATGTCATCGTAGATGCCCATTTCGCGCAAGTGGAGCGCACTATTACGGCCTATGCCAATCCTGATATGATGCCAAAAATTCGCGAGCATCTGCGACTATCGAAGTCAGCCCCTGGCGCAGCCGAGGCGGCAATGCTAGAGTCTATGTGCCAGCATTTAGTCTCTGCAGCCGTGGAGGGCTATGAGCATATTATCTTTGACACTGCACCAACTGGGCACACGCTGCGACTATTAGTATTGCCTGAGATGATGGGCGCGTGGACAGATGGCTTGTTGGCACAGCAGCGACGACAGGCCAAACTGCGCTCAGTGGCTACGCGCTTAGATAAAAAAAGCAGTGGTGATACTTCAAAAAACGTCGCAAATCCTTTTGAGAAACATAAACCCGATCGCTGGGAGCAAGCAGTTTCGGTATTGGAAAAGCGCAAAGCTCTATTTCGGCAAGCGGCAGAGCTTTTACACGACTATAAAAAAACCGCTATCGTCTTAGTGATGACAGCGGATATTTTGCCATTAGTTGAAACCAAACGTGCTATTGAACAGTTAGAAAGTGCCAAGCTTAAACCCTCGGCAATCGTAGTCAATCAGTTGATTCACCCCAAGCAAAAAGACACGTTTTGGCAGCAGCGCGCTGATAGACAACAGCAGATTATGAGCGATATCGAAACCGCCTTTAAGTGCTATCCGCTATCTGAAATATATCTACAGCAGACTGATATACGAGGGTTTGAGGCTTTAAGTAAGCTGTTGAAATAACAAACATCAAGTTATTTCTTTTTATTTTACAGCTTGCTCGCCAGCGACCAAGTCGTATCCATACGTAGGCTTTGTGCTTGTTCTGCCTTACCACTGTTTAATGAAGACCACTGCGGTTTGCCGCGTGCTTTTTTGAGCTCGCTTGGTAGTTTGTGAGGCGGCCAAAGAGTGACGGCCTTATCATCTTCTAGACTATCGTCTTCGTTGCTCGCAGATATCTGCCCATCACTGACCCTCTCATTTTGATAGAGCAATTGCGTGGCGTCTGTTGCCGCATGCCCGCGATGACGCAAAGCGGTTAATAAGTCAGTGGCGCGCGTGGCTAGCAAGGTCAAAGTCGCGGGATCTATATATAAGCGTTTAACACCCGTAATCTTATCAGCGATGCTACTAGTGTTAGATAGCAGCCCACCGCCAATAGCGCCTAGCGCAGCGCCTAACCCTAAAGTGGTTCCTAGTGCTGCGGCATCAATACCTAATCCTAGTAGCGCACCTGCCGCCGCACCAGAAGTGGTGCGAATACCGTAGTTTTTTAATAACTCTGGATCGAAAGGATCTTGCTGATAAGCCTGCAACTGCAGGGGGGTAGAGGCTACCGCATTATCATAAAACTTATACAGGTTAAGAAGCTGATGCTGCATAGTGCGTTCAGTTTGCCTGACCGCTTCTTGCATATCTTGTAGCACTGGCATGGGATCATCGTCTTCACTGATCTCACGCACAAAGGCGGCCACATTTAATAAAAAGTCCGCGATGATGATTTTTGCATCATCTTGTAGTTGTGCCCAATCCTCGGTACGGCGCTGCACCAGCTGCTCAAGCATCTCAGAGTGCGTTAGCATCGTGGCCAGATTTTGCCACAATCGCATCTCATCCTCAAACTCAAAGGCTACAGAATCAAAACGCGTCGAGATGTGTAGATTACGCCGTGCCAGCATCGTCTGCCACTCATCGATGTTAGTGTTTTGGCTATCGGTAAAGTTAAACACTGGCATCACAGGTATCGCCGCCCACGAGAGAATTGCTAGCTCATCTTTATATTTACCTAATACCGGCTCACGCGCATCGACGACATATACTGCCATATCACTTGCCAGTAATTGGCGAATCACTTTGGCTTCTTGACTATAGTCCTCAGCACCTTGAGCGCCAGTTGCGATATCTGCTGCCAAAAACTGCTGCAAGCGCTCGATACCATCACGGCGGCTAGCGGTATTATCTTCAAGCCAATCCATCAGGCCTGAGGCATCCTCTAGCCCAGGCGTATCATAGAGAGTAACTAAGACTTCACCCGTCTGGCTATCGGTTAATTGCGCGCGCTCGACATGCCGCGTCGTCGCTGCTTCGTTTTTGACTTCACCGAAATAAACGTCACGTAGCAAAGTGCGCAAAATTGACGTCTTACCCGTATTGGTATGACCAACAACCGCTAGTTTTAACGGCTCACCAGTAGCGAGCGTCTTTTTAGTATTAGGGTTGCTAGTAGGAGTATTAGCAGGGTCTTGATCCGACTTAGTGATATTTGGAGTGGCATCTGAAATAGTATTAGCTTCACTAATATTAACCTCAGGGACAACCGCAGGAGTAAAATCGTCTTTTAAAGCTTTGTCAGCAAACAGTCCGGCGGGCCTTTCGTTATTTTTACTATCGGTATTATTATTCATGATGTGATCTTATTTGCAGGTTATCAAAATAGGGTTTACTAATGACTTTTGATTAGTGATTAACGACCAAGCCGATTTGTCGCTCAGCTAACGCCGTTTGCCATTGCTGGTAGCGCACATTGTTATTCGTGTCTTTAGAATCCTGAGTATTTGTAACAGTATTGGTATCGATGTCGGCCTTATCGTTATCTAGCAATTGTACGATTAGACCATGCTTGGCATGAGTAGCAATTTGATCCAGTTTACGCAGAGTGCCGCGATCAGGTAGTGCTTTATTATGAATCCCTAATAGCACTTGTACAGCATGAGTATCTAGATACTGATGCAAACGCGCCATATCGTCACGATCATCGATGATACCAAAGTTCTCAACTGCTTCATTGGCTTCAATGGCCGTGCCAGCCAGCCACCACTGCTGATGCTCGCTAGGATATTCGAGTAGGGCAACGATTTTATTAGCCGAGCTTACCTTAGCTTTTGGCGCAATAGGAGCGGGTGCTTCTTGAAAATCATCAGCATCAATGATTTGACGCTGCCAAAAGTGAATAATTTTTTGGTAATATGGCAATTTGATATCCAAGCGCATTTTTTTGCGGCGAAACATTAGTGCACAAAAACTCCACGCAATCGCACGCGGTACGATGCCATACATCAATAAGCTACCGACTAGCAAGCTTGCCCATTGTCTAGCTACCGACAAAGGCAGCGCATCAGTGACCAAGCGGCTCTGAATAATAGCCGCACTATCAGGAACATTAAATCCTACTAGACTTGGCAACCAGCCCAGCGCCTGGGTCAAACCAATCAAGGCATTATCGGATAGTAGCGTGGATTCCCAACTAAAGCTGTACTGACGCACTACTAATAAAAATATAATCGCCAGTAGCATACCAGTCAAAGTGGCTAGCCATAACTGATGGCTGAATTTGCCGAGATACCAGCGCATCCCGCTATGTTCAAGCTGCTGCTCATAAAGACTAACCGCCGCTTGAGTGACATCATCTTTACCACGAATCAAATAGCTCGGACTGACCAAACTGGCAAACCAATTGGCCGATTGCTTACCTCGGTTAATAAAAGTAAAGACTAGCCAGCCAACCAGCATTAGCGTATGAAACCCTAATAAGCAGACTAGCACATAAAAGAAGTTGACGACGTTGGCCTGCAATAAGGTAAATAACCCCAAAAATCCTGAGACACACCAAACCACACTCATAATGACCATGATGCTCTTTATACGAGCGTCTATTTTACCTAAGACCTTTGCCAGCACTCCATTACTATCGATGCGTTTCGCACGGCGATGCAGCTTTTGTTTCGGCGAGCCTTCTTCATTTTGCAGCTTTTCGGTCACCAGTAGCGGATCTGTGGCAAATACATGATTGTTGGTCTCAAGGTTTCGTACTAGCTCAGTCAGTTGGTCTTGCGGGGATAGCATAAGCGATAAGATCCAAGTCAAAAAATGATAAGTAAAAGCGGTAATTGCAGATTATTGTAGCGTATATCGAATCTAGATAGCTGCTATTATTGTTTATAGCGAAAGAATAGCTAAAGAGTTGTCAGTTGAAAATCTATCTTATAAGAAGTGCTATCACAAAAAAAGGACTCTATGATGACCACTAAAACTTATCTCATCATCGGCGGCACAGGCGGTATCGGTAAAGCTATGGTAGAGCAATTAGTCGCCAAAGCAGCCAAAAATACAGTAAAAACTGGCATCCAGGTCTTTGCCACTTATCATAATAGCGTACCTGAGATTGAGGTCGATAAGTTGCATTGGCTGAAGATGGACATCTGTGACGAGGCTAGTATTAAGCAGAGTATTGAGGCCATCAAGGAGCATAGCAGTCATATCGACTGGGTCATTAATTGTGTGGGTCTGCTACATACCGAACATAATCAACCAGAAAAAGCGCTGCGGCAGATGGAGACTGAATTTTTTCTAAAAAATATGCAAGTCAATGCGCTCGCCAGCATGCTTATTGCCAAACACATCAAGCCGCTACTCAAAAACGCGTCAAGAAGTGGCGATAATCCTGCGATATTTGCGACGATATCAGCCAGAGTCGGAAGTATCAGTGATAATGCGCTTGGCGGCTGGTACAGTTACCGCATGAGTAAAGCGGCGCTGAATATGGGCATGAAAAATTTGAGTATTGAATGGGCGCGCTCTTTGAAAGAGGTCTGCGTGGTGGTTATGCAGCCTGGTACTGTGAATACACAGTTATCGGCACCTTTTCAAACAAACGTCGCTAAGGGCCATCTATTCTCGCCAGCTTATAGTGCAGAATCCTTATTAGAAGTGCTAGCGAATATGAGTAGCGATCAAACCGGTAGTTTTGTCGATTGGGCAGGGGAGTCTATATCATGGTAGGCGGTTTTGAGTGTCGCTTAACATAATGTTTAGATAGTCAGTTAAAAAAAGGGCGCCCTGTATATAAGGCGCCCTTGCTATTGAAAAGCTCTCTTTTATACCAACCTATTAATTGATCATCAATAAGTCCATAAACTCAGGCACTGGCGTTTGCTCTAGCTTTGCTTGATTATCGCATAGCTCAATAATCTGTTGGCAACGACTCTCAATAAAACGAGTCGCTAGATTGGCGCGAAATTTTGCTTCCAGAATAGGGATACCTTCAGCGCGGCGTCGCTTATGACCGATAGGGTACTCAACGGCGACCTTATCGGTGCTAGTGCCGTCTTTAAAGAAAATCTGAATGGCATTAGCAATCGAGCGCTTACTAGGATCGTGATAGTCTTTAGTATAGCCAGCATCCTCTTCAACCACCATCTTAGCGCGTAGGCCATCGATCAAGATATGATGCTGCTCATGGTAGTCATCTTCGTAATTCTCCGCCATTAAATCGCCTGTAAGCAGTGGCACTGCTACCATATATTGTAGACAGTGATCGCGATCAGCAGGATTAGCGAGCATGCCTTCTTTAGAGATAATACGAATAGCCGATTCATGGGTGGTAAGGACGATTTTTTTGATGTCATCAATCCTATCATCGACGCGCGGATGTAGAATAACCGCCGCCTCACAAGCCGTCTGCGCATGAAACTCCGCAGGAAAGCTTAACTTAAATAAGATGTTTTCCATCACATAACTGCCAAACTCACGCTGGAAGGTGAATTTACGCTCATCCTCAGGTTTAGTTGCTAAGTCCTTATTGGTATGACTAAACAGCACATCATAAAAGCCCCATTGCTTCGCTGACAGCGCGCCAGGAATACCCATCTCACCGCGGCGTGTGATGTCGACCAAACGTACCGCGCGACTAGTCGCATCCCCAGCCGCCCAAGATTTACGACTGCCAGCATTGGGAGCATGCCGATACGTGCGTAGCGCTTGCCCATCGACTAATGCTTGTGATATCGCCGCCATAATACGTTCTCGAGGTAAGTTATAAAGCTTAGCAACGACAGCGGTTGAGGCTAATTTGACTAAGAACACATGATCAAGGCCAACACGATTGAACGAATTATCTAGTGCCAGCACGCCTTGAATCTCATGCGCCATAATCATCGCCTCAAGCACCCCACGCATAGTCAAAGGCTTAAGATTGCGGCTAATATTCTGCTGACTGATGTAATCGGCTACCGCAAGAATACCGCCTAAGTTATCTGACGGGTGACCCCATTCAGCGGCTAGCCAAGTATCATTATAATCTAGCCAGCGCACCATACAGCCAATATCAAAAGCGGCTTTAATCGGATCTAGCCGATGCGAGGTACCAGGGACTCGCGCGCCATTGGGCGTCAGCTGACCTTCACAATCAGGACCTAAATGCTTGGTACATTCAGGAAAGCGCAGTGCGAGTAATCCGCAGCCGAGCGTATCCATCAGACAGTGACGCGCGGTATTCCACGCGTCATCACTATTTTTAGAATCCTTATCTATCGAGTAATTGAGCACATAGTCAGCAATTTTTTGAATTTCATTGTCATATTTGGGACGGACGTTGCTTTCAACCGTAGCATTTTGATTATCTGATTTAGACATCATCGTCTCCTCTTCCTTGAGTGAGTTGTTTTTCTGCTTGCTAGTCGACTTACTAATGGTGAATTTTATAAATAATAACTCTCAAAAATAAGTCATACCTCAAAGTAGCATAAGCAAAAGCCAATATCCAAACTGTATTATGTTAAGAATTAAAACCTTTTTACTTAATAAATTTTAGATCATCAAATACAGCAACCCTAAGATAAACAGTGCAACCAATATAAATAGCAAACCGCTTAAAATCTTCGAAGTTGTATTAGTAGTTGTATTACTAACTTTTTTGACCTTGGTTTTTTTGGCCACACTTAGCACCATCTTCACGTGCTCGATATTATCTTCAAGGTAATAATCGCCTTCTGGCACAAACCCTAATGACTGATAAAAGCTGAGCAAATAAGTCTGAGCGGAGATGATAATTGGACGCTTTTTACCGTATTTTTTGCGGCAATGGGTGATGGCTTGAGTCATTATCTGCCGCGCTAGCCCCTGGCCTCGATACGCTGATAATACTAGTACGCGTCCGATAGCAGACATAGCCGTATTGAGGTGTTCATCGTCAGTAAGGTTAGATCTGAGGGTGTTATACTCTGGTGGAATAATACGGCAGTAGCCAACGAGAGCTTCGTTCTGATGTGCGACCAGATGTAAGCAGTCAAAATCTAGCTCATCCATATCTTGATAAGCGCAGTTTTGCTCTACCACAAATACTTGCGAGCGTGCTTTTAAAATATGATAGATATCCACTGAGGTTAATTCATCAAAGGTTTTTATAGCAAACATGGCGGTCATAATTAAGCTACTTATACAAAAAGTTATTGAATGGTAAGAATAGAGTTAAATCAAACATTGCAGATGATAATTAAAATGACAGTGTTTAAATAAAATCGCATTATAGCGATATAAAGCTTTATCGACCATCCAGATTTTAAGTATCAGCTGTATGATTAATCGTCTGACTGATTTTGTCCAAATTCAGACTATCAGACATAGCGCTAAAGATTTCATAATACTTACCGCCTTTATCATAGAGCGCTTCATGCGTGCCAGTCTCGATCACTTGACCGTTTTCAATAACGACTAAATCATCAGCGTCGATAATCTGCGCGATATTATGCGAGACCATAATAACGGTACGATCTTGCTTGATTAGATCTAAGCTTTTTTTGACCTGTTGACTGGCGATAGCATCAAGACTAGCAGTCGGCTCATCTAAGAATACAATTGG
This sequence comes from Psychrobacter sp. 1Y11, assembly GCF_052259045.1. NCBI lineage: Bacteria > Pseudomonadati > Pseudomonadota > Gammaproteobacteria > Moraxellales > Moraxellaceae > Psychrobacter > Psychrobacter sp. 1Y11. The sequence continues at coordinate 366,842 of NZ_JBQQER010000001.1, read as the reverse complement.
TGGATCTTTTAAAAACATACGAGCTAGGGCAATGCGCTGCTGTTGACCACCTGATAACGATTTGGCCGTACTCTCATAACCATCCGCTAGTTGCATCACTTGCTCATGAATAGAAGCCTTTTTTGCTGCGACTATGATGTCATCTAGCGTCGCATTCATATTGCCATAGCGAATGTTTTCGCTGATAGTGCCTGAGAAGATGTGATTACTTTGTAATACCAGACCGATATTTTGGCGTAAGTCATGAGTATCGCAATCTTTTAAGTCATGTCCATCTAAGCAGATCATACCTGTATCTGGTTCATAAAATTTGACTAATAAATTGATAATCGTACTCTTGCCTGCGCCACTTAGCCCCACAAGCGCGGTAATACGATTAGGGCGAATCTCAAAACTGACGTCTTTTAATGCTTGAGTACCATTGGGATAAGTGAAATCAACATTTTTTAGCTCGATATGACCTTTTAGATTTTTGCTACTGATGCCATCGATATTTTCAACTTGTTTGTCATCTTCTAATATCTCAAAAAACCCTTCCGCATAAGTTAAAGCATTATTGATCTGATCGTAGATACGGTGCAGCTGACGGATAGGGGCGGCGACGTTTTGAAATAGCATGACATGGAACAAAATCATGCCAATAGTCATCTGACCCTGCAAGACAAAGTAGGAGGTTAGCAAAATGATCACCACTACACCGATTTGTTCGATAAAAGTCTTTACCGCATCATAGATAAAGCCAATACTACGAATACGTAGCTGATTATCAGTCATCTCTTTTTGAATTTTTAGATGCTTCTGTGCTTCAATAGGCTCGCGAACGAAGGATTTGACCACGCTAATCGAGTTAATAAGAGAGATCACCAACCCGCTTTTAGCCTCTCGAAAGCTGCGCATCTGCCGCCGAAAGCCTTGTAGGCGCCGGGCTTGTTTTTGGCTGATAAAAAAGTAAATAGGTATGATAATCAGACCAACGAGGCCAATCCAAAAATTGGTGGAGAACATAATTATCAAGGAAACAATGGCGCTGGCAAACAGCGGCAGCATATCGATAAAGAAATTTTGTACCAGACTCGTTAGGCTACTGACGCCATAGTCGATACGAGTTTGCAATTTACCGCTGTCGTTCTCGCTACTGGTATAAAACGCCATACGATAAGTGAGAATACGCTCAATAATCTTTTGCGATAGATCCCGTGAGAGATTGATACGTATCTTCTCACCATAGAAGCGCTGACCAAACGAGATAAATATCGATAGTATTTCTTTGGTCAGTAGCACCGCGCTAATGATGATGAGCATACGCACGCCCGCTTCCCAAGGCTCGGCAAGCGTAGCAATCTCGGTTAAGGTATCGACGGCATAACGCAGTACAAAAGCATTGACCTGCGCGGTAAAGGAGCCAAGCACCGTCAAAATTAAGGTGGCTATTATGAGTAATTTATAAGGTGCGGCGAAGACAGCAAGCTTTTTTAAAATATTCCAAAGCAGCGCGCGCCGCTCAGTCTTTTTGACTGGCGGCTTTTTATCGAACGGGGATTTGCTGAGATTAGGAGTGGTAGTCATTGTAGTAGGGTAAAGTAATCAATCTCAAAAATCTATATGCATAGGCTCACTCGTATATAATTTATCTATCTTTCGTAAGGCGCGCCTATTTAAAATTTTTTGCTTAAAACGCATCCTCAGGCACAAACACTTCGCCTTCCATAATACGACGAGCAGAGCGGCTCATCGAGACTTTTTTAGCTTGCCAGCGCCCATCGACTTGTTCCGTTTTGCCGCCAACTAACAGCGTACCTGAAGGATGACCAAATCTAACTTCACTAAGACTACCACCGCCAGCCGCCGCGTTGACCAACGTCCCTTGCGTCGTTGCCGCTGCGGCAATAGCAACGGCAGCCGTACCCATCATCGCATGGTGCAATTGCCCCATACTCATAGCGCGCACTACTAGATCAATATCAGCAGATTTTACTTCTTTACCACTAGAGGCGGTATAGTTTTGCGCTGGAGCCACCCACGCAATTTTGGGAATATGTTGACTGCTTTGCGCCTCACTCTCATCTTTAAATAGTCCCATCGCCACACCGCCACGGGCACGGATTTTTTCTAGTTTAGCCAGTAGCTCACTGTTACTATTAATATGGTCCTGCAACTCCGTTCCCGTAAAGCCCAAGTCATCGCTTTTCATAAATATCGTTGGAATACCGGCGTTAATAAAGGTCGCTTTTACGCTGTCTTTATCGAGGCCACATCCAGAGACATCAAAATCATCAACGAGATTGTTAGTCGGGAACATATCGCTAGAAGAGTCTACAGGATCGATAAATTCAATTTTGACCTCAGCGGCAGGGAAGGTGACGCCATCAAGCTCAAAGTCACCCGTTTCTTGTACTTGCACCGCTCCTTGCTCGTCTTTGTAAACCGGTACATGCGCAATAATCGTTTTGCTAATATTCTCTTGCCAAATATGCACTTCGCAGATGCCAGACTCACTACTAGCTGCTACTTTTTCGGCGTCAACGATACCCATATTAATCGCACAAGCGCCAACGGCAGCGGTTAAATTACCGCAGTTACCTGCCCAATCAATCATGGGCTTAGCGATATTGACTTGTCCAAATAAGTAGTTTACATCGTGGTCTAGCATTTCAGTAGGCGATAAAATTACCGTCTTTGAGGTGCTAGAGCTACCATTTCCTAGGCCATCGATTTGCTTACCATAAGGGTCAGGACTACCGATAACGCGCAATAAAAAATTATCACGCGCCGCACCTGCTACTTGGCAACGTTCTGGTAGGTCGGATAATTTAAAAAAGGTGCCTTTTGAGGTACCGCCGCGCATGTAGATGGCGGGGACGGATATTTGCGGGGCGAAAGTGGGTTGGGTCATGGATTTCATTCCTTTAAGTCTTATTATAGTGTGAATAGTTAATATTTTTTGTTTGTGGTAAAATACCACAAAGGTAAGTGTTATTAAATAAGGAGGGCATTATGTCCACTGCAAGTATACGACTTAATAAGTCACTGGTTGACAAAGCTCACGCTATTGCAAAAGCACAACACCGGACACCACCGAAGCAGATTGAGCACTGGGCAACTATCGGTCAAATTATGGAAGATAATCCTGATTTATCCTATGAGTTTGTTCGTCAGTTATTAATTGCACAAGCTGAGGTTGACGCGGGTATGACTGAGCCTTATGAATTTGGATAGTTTAATCTGGAAAAACTATGACTCAATCTCTACGTGTTATTCAGTCTCATGGGTTCAAAAAATCAGTCAAAAAGCTACATAAGAATCAAAAATCAGACCTTGATAAGGCTGTGCACGCAATCGTTGACAAGCCACATATAGGAACACTTAAAGCAGGTGACCTTTCGTCTGTGCGCGTCCACAAATTTAAAATGGCAAAACAGTTAACGTTATTAGCTTATCAGATAGATGATGGTCAGCTCGTTCTTACGCTGCTTATGCTAGGAACACATGAGAACTTTTATCGTGATGTTAAGTTGATGCTTTAGAGCTAACTTTAACAGTCCGATATTGCTAAAACTTATCGTTATCATTCGCCCAATCCAAATAATTAGAAAATATAAGCTTAAAAAACCGATGCTATACCTCTATACAACATCGGTTATTTATAACTTACAAGCTAAACCTTAAACGTTTAAGCCACTTCACCCGCTAAGAACTCTTTGGCAAAACGCTGGAGCATACCGCCAGAGTTATACATTTTAACCTCATCAGCTGTATCTAAGCGGCAGATAACAGGCGTCTTATCGACTGAGCCATCAGTGCGATGAATGACTAGCGTCATCTCACCGCCAGCGGAGACATCACCTTCGATATCGAAGATTTCTGTGCCGTCGATATTTAGCGTCTCGCGGTTGGTGCCTTCTTTGAACTGTACGGGGAGTGCGCCCATACCCACTAAGTTTTGACGGTGAATGCGCTCAAAGTCTTCGGCGACGACGACTTCCACGCCAGCCAGACGCACGCCTTTAGCGGCCCAGTCGCGGCTTGAGCCTTGACCATAGCCGTCACCTGCGATGATGATCAGTGGCTGCTCACGATTCATATACGTCTCGATCGCCTCCCACATGCGCATCACTTGTCCTTCTGGCTCTACGCGAGCGAGTGAGCCTTGAATAACGTCGCCTTTCTCATCACGAACCATCTCATTGAGCAGTTTTGGATTGGCAAAAGTCGCACGCTGCGCGGTTAAGTGATCGCCGCGATGAGTCGCATAAGAGTTATAATCCTCAGCAGGTAATCCCATAGTATCGAGATACTCGCCAGCAGCGGATTCACTCATAATTGCGTTTGATGGCGACATATGATCGGTAGTAATGTTATCGCCGAGTACCGCTAGTGGACGTAACCCTTTCAGACGATTCATCGCCGCCATTTTACCTTCCCAATATGGCGGACGGCGAATGTAGGTACTCATTTCACGCCAGTCGTACTGTGGATCGATGACGGACGCTTCGTTGCGATCTGCCTCAGCTTTGCCTGCATCAAACATCGGAATATAAACTTCGTTGAATTGCTCTGGCTTAACCGAAGCTTTGACAATAGCATCGACTTCGGCGTCATCGAACCAGATGTCCTTTAGGTAGACATCGTTGCCGTTTTGGTCTTTACCGAGCGAGTCTTTTTCGATATCGAAACGGATATTACCAGCGATAGCGTAGGCGACGACTAGTGGCGGTGAGGCCAGGAAGGCTTGCTTGGCATACGGATGGATACGACCGTCAAAGTTACGGTTGCCTGAGAGTACAGCAGTACTAAATAGATCACGGTCGATGATTTCTTGTTCGATCTTAGGATCGAGCGCGCCACTCATACCGTTACAAGTGGTACAAGCAAAGGCCACCACATCGAAGCCTAAGGTTTGTAGCTCAGGCAGCAAACCTGATTCTTCTAAATACAGCTTAACGGTTTTCGAGCCTGGCGCTAATGAAGACTTGACCCAAGGCTGACGTACGAGGCCTTTTTCTACTGCATTACGTGCGACAATACCGGCGGCTACCATATTACGCGGGTTAGAAGTATTGGTACAGCTGGTGATAGCGGCGATAATAACCGCGCCATCTGGCATCAGGCCATCTTTTGGTTCTGGTAGTTTGTCACCTTCGCCGTGAGCGATACCTTCTTTAACCAGATCAGTCGTCGAGACACGCGCGTGCGGACGTGATGGGCCTGCGATATTACGCACGACTTTAGATAGATCAAAATGTAGCACACGGTCGTATTCAGCATCGACCATGCCATCGGCCCAAAGACCCGTTTGTTTAGCATAAGCTTCAACGGTTTTGATTTGCTGCTCAGTACGGCCTGTCAGACGTAAATAATCGATGGTTTGCTCATCGATGGAGAACATCGCGGCAGTAGCGCCATATTCTGGGGTCATGTTGGAGATCGAAGCGCGATCACCAACAGTGATATTGCGTGCGCCTTCGCCATAAAACTCTAGATAGGCTGAAACTACGCCTTCTTCGCGTAAGAATTCTGTCATCGCCAAGACTAAATCGGTGCCGGTAATACCTTCTTGCAGCTTACCTGTTAGCTCAACGCCAACGATGTTCGGCAGGCGCATATAAGAGGGGTTACCTAGCATGACGCTTTCGGCCTCAAGCCCGCCGACCCCGATAGAGATGACACCAAGTGCATCGACCATTGGCGTATGACTATCCGTTCCGACTAAGGTATCAGGAAAAGTCACCGCATCGCCGTTTTGGTCGGCAACGACTTGTACGACTGGCGACATTTTTTCTAGGTTGATTTGATGCATGATGCCGTTGCCAGGCGGTACTACATTCACATTATCAAAGGCATACTGGCACCAGTTGATAAAGTGAAAACGGTCTTCGTTACGGCGCTCTTCAATCGCGCGGTTTTTCTCAAAAGCGTCTTCTTCAAAACCTGCGTGCTCAACCGCTAATGAGTGATCGACGATTAATTGTGTCGGTACGATGGGATTGACTTTGGAAGGGTCCCCGCCTTCCGCCGCGATAGCATCACGTAAGCCTGCCAAATCAACAAAGGCCGTTTGACCTAAAATATCATGACAAACGACACGGGCAGGATACCAAGGAAAATCAACCTCTTGCTTACGGTAGATGTGCTGTGATAACGCTTCGGTGAGATCCTCTGGCGGACAACGGCGTACAAGATTTTCGCATAGTACTTTTGAGCTAAAAGGTAGCTTGGCATAAGCGCCAGGCTCAATGTCATTGACCGCATGCTCGACGTCAAAATAATGCAAATCAGTACTGCTGCCATCCAAAGACGGTAATGGCTTTTTGTATTGCTCATTCATGGTTTGCGGATTAACTTGCGTTAAAGGCTGCTTGTCATCGCTCATGGCGGGCTTTCCTGTGTAGAGGGTATAAGAGATTTAAAGAGGGTTTTTTTAGAGATATTTTATTTAGCAAAATTTATTTTCAAAAGCTCCATTAGATATAGACTTTGCTAAATAAAGGGTAGGGTAGATTTAAAATAAATTGCAGGGTGTGCTAGTCAGATCGGCGGGTTACGCTCCTAACCCACCCTACAAATCGTTTATTTCAAAAAATACTTAAGACTATTAACGAGCGCTTATATCAGGTACAGGACGCAGCTCTTCACCGGTGTATTCTGCACTTGGACGAATGATACGGTTATTAGCGCGTTGCTCAAAAACGTGAGACGCCCAACCAGTCAAGCGCGAACAGACAAAGATGGGTGTAAATAGTTTAGTCGGGATACCCATAAAGTGATAGGCGGAAGCATGGAAAAAGTCAGCATTACAGAATAATTTTTTCTCGCGCCACATGACTTCTTCGGCACGAACAGATACAGGATATAGCACAGTATCGCCAACATCGTCAGCTAATTTTTCCGCCCACCCTTTAATTACCACGTTACGTGGATCAGACTCGCTATAGATAGCATGACCAAAGCCCATGATCTTATCTTTACGTTCGAGCATGGCCATCATCTCTTTTTCGGCTTCATCAGGCGAGCTAAAGCCTTCGATCATATCCATTGCCGCTTCGTTCGCGCCGCCATGCAAATGACCACGCAGGGAGCCAATCGCACCTGTGATACAAGAGTGAATATCAGATAGGGTAGAAGCACAAACACGCGCAGTAAAGGTTGATGCATTGAACTCGTGCTCAGCATAAAGAATAAGCGAGACGTTCATCACCTTAGTATGTAGCTCGTTTGGTTTTTCACCCTTGAGCAAATGCAAGAAGTGACCACCAATCGTATCGTCATCAGTTTCAGTCTCGATACGCTCATTGTCGTGCGTAAAGCGATACCAGTAGTTAATGATAGATGGGAATACCGCAAGCATACGATCGGTCTTATCATTCTCTTGAGAGAAGTCAGTTTCCATCTCAAGGTTACCTAACATTGAGCAGCCGGTACGCAGTACATCCATCGGATGCGCGTCCGCGGGAATGCGCTCAAGTACGTCTTTTAATGGTTGTGGTAAACCGCGTAGTTTTTTGAGTTTGGCCTGATAGTCGTCAAGCTCGCTTTGGGTCGGCAAATTGCCATAAAGTAATAGATAGGCGACTTCTTCAAAGACGCACTTATCTGCAAGCTCTGAGACATCGTAACCGCGGTACGTCAGGCCAGAACCTGATTTACCTACGGTTGATAGAGCGGTCTTACCTGCAACTTGACCACGTAGGCCTGCGCCTGATAACTCTTTTTGTGCTGCCATGATTAAATTCCTTTTGGTGGCTTTTGGGTGGAACGAAACAACTTCACGAAAAATCATACTAATAGGGTGAACGGGTTTACTTTACTGAAAGCTCTATAGTTCTATAGCTCTATATCGATATTACAACGCTCAAATTCGGCATTGAGAGGCTTATTTATCACCTCCATAGCACTGCCAGCACCTTCAGCGTTATTGACTTCCATATACTTAGCGCCAAGCGGTGATTCCATAAAGGTCTGAATTTCAGCCATCTCCTCAGGGGTAGGATCAGGCATTGGCGTAGCGACTTGCTGGCCGTTCATAATAAGCAGCTGCTCATTACCGAAGTCTAGTAGCTTTTGACCCACATCCGAGGCATAAAACTCATTGAGTGACGCCAGCTCAGCATCACTAAACTTGCTTTTATAAAACGCATCGACCTCCGCCTTACCCAAGTCTTTGTCCCGAGCCTCGAGGCAGCTGATTTGCTCTTGATTCAGCTCACCATTGGTAAGTAGCGGTACAAATAACATCTGATCGACGGTATCTAGAGTTATCGTTGTCATGACTAGCTCATCTGAATCAGTGCTAGCGCTAGTAGCGACCTCATCACTAGTAACGACAGCCGTATCATTGACAGTGTCGACTCCCTCTACAGCTTCAGTGGTGGAAGTATCATTACAGCCGCTAATAAATAACGCAGCAGCTAAGGTACAGCCTAATGAGACTTTGGGTAAGGTTTGCTTCTTAATATGAATAACAACTGACATAGAGACCCTAAAGTTTGGTGAATATCAACAGCTACATTACTTAATTACTTATTATCAGCAAACAATTTATCTAGTGTTTGCTCAAATTCATGATAGTTCAAAAAGTCGTATAGCTCCATGCGCGTCTGCATCGTATCGACAACCTTTTCTTGTGTGCCGTCGTCTAATAGGTGCTGATAGACATTAAGCGCCGCTTTATTCATTGCGCGAAACGCTGATAAAGGATACAGCACCATGTCGACACCGACGCTATATAGCTGCTCGGTCGTATACAGATCAGTCTGACCAAACTCTGTCATATTGGCAAGGACAGGAATGTCTAATACATCGGTAAACTTACGATACATCTCGATATCCGTCAAGGCTTCGGCGAAAATCATATCAGCGCCCGCCTCTTGAAAGGCGACTGCACGCTCAACCGCAGCATCCAAACCTTCAACCGATAAGGCATCAGTGCGCGCCATCACCACAAAGTCAGGATCGGTTTTGGCATCCATCGCCGCTTTTAGACGATCGACCATCTCTGAGATACTAACGATTTCCTTATTAGGACGGTGACCACAGCGCTTTTGTGCCACTTGGTCTTCGATATGTACCGCTGCTACGCCCGCTTTTTCCATTTTTTTGATGGTTTGCGAGATATTAAATGCGCCACCAAAACCCGTGTCGATGTCTACTAATAGGGGTGTATCAACAGCATCAGTGATACGGCGCGCATCTTCTAACACATTATCAAGACTAGTCATGCCCAAATCAGGTAAACCAAAAGAAGCATTCGCCACGCCAGCTCCAGAGAGATAAATGGCTTTATGACCGACTTGGGTGGCCATCATGGCAGTGTAAGCATTGATAGTGCCAGCGATTTGTAAAGGCAGGTCATTAGAGTTTTGTTGTTGCATTGCACTACGAAAGCGTGCGCCAGCTGATGAGCTCATGTGAGAATCCTTGCATAGAAGAGATGACTTAACTTAAAAAGTCTGATCATTAAGGGTTAAATATAAGGGTGCGATATGGTTTATTGCTTAAGAGTACACTCAATCACTGATATTGCAAAGTGAGAAATACAGCATATAGTTAATATATAATGAAATATTACTTTAAAATAATTAACATTATTTATTTTTTGAATAATTATATTCATATAATCGCTGATTACCTCATTGTAGTATTCAAATTACTTTACCGAGCAAAGTAATCGAACTGTTTACCGTTACATTTAGTTACAATTACATAGCTACTATCACTGTGGTTTTTTATGCCATAAATAAGGTCAAATGAGCTTTAACCAGTTTTTATAATAGTCAGCAAAAAAGCCCTTATAGCTAAGCTATGAGGGCTTTAAGTATTAAATAATAATTAGCAGTTATAAACAGCAACTAGTACTCAATCTCATTTGAGAACAGACTATCCAAGCAGACCAAACAGATTGGCCAAGAACAGTAGCGCAAAGCCACCTAAGAATAATAAACCGGCAATCGATAAGGCATTCATGCCAGTAGAGAGTTTTTGATGCTTACTCACTAAAGAGTAGTTCAACCAACCAAAGATAGGGGCGGAAACGAATGCGGAGATCATAGCGAACTTCAGCATAGAGCCAAGCTGACCCGTAAAAAAGGTAATAATCACTAAGCCACCGCCGATAGCGTAGGTCGTCCAAAAGGCGATTTGTTTTTTGCTGATCTCCCTTTGACCTTTGAGCAGTCGCCAACACTCAGCATTGGCACGGCCATAACCATCAGCGCAAGTAATCGTCGTGCCAAACATACACATAAAGGCGACAAAGGCGACCAATAGCCGCGACCAGTCGCCTATGGTATTGGTATACATACTGATCAGCTGGTTGATATACGCACCGCCAACCAGCTCAATCTCTTGGCCTGAGCCATACTGAACAAAAACGCCAAGCGATAAAAAAAACAACGCCAAGATAGCAGAAACCGCGTAGCCCACATTGAAGTCTAATAGTCCTTGACGATGGGTAGTATTATCCGTCTTTCTCTTCGCCGATGTCCACATCGAGGTAATGGCGGCAAACTCTAATGGCGCTGGCATCCAGCCCATTAGCGCGACGATGAAACCTAGAGTGGCTAGGTTCCAAGGCGAAGCAGCAACGAAGTCAGCCGTCATCACCGTAGGTTTACCGGCTGCGATAAGTACGGCAATGACTGTGGCGGCGGTCAGTGCAATCATAATCCACTTAGTCACGCCATCGAGCAATTTATAATGACCGGCAATCAAAAATAACCACGAGACTGCGACGATAATCAAAGACAAACTAATAGTCGACAGACCAATAGAGGCCGGGAACATAAACCCTAAAATCACCGCCGCTATCAAAGAGACCGCACCAGTACTAATGACCGCTGATAAGATCGAGAGAATAAAATAGATCCAAAGATAGCCTTTTGAGCGCTTGGCATAGCCAGCAATCAAACTCTCGCCGGTATCATAGACGTAGTCGGTGCCGAAGCGAAAAAACGGATACTTAAAGACATTGGCTAAGATAATCATAATAGCCAACTGCCAACCGTATATCGCGCCTGCCTGCGTCGATGAGATCAGATGCGAGCCGCCAATAGCGGCTGTTGCCATCAAGATACCTGGACCAAAAATTCGCCAACTAAAACCTGCGGGCGCGCGGCTAGCATCTTGGCTATTTATATCGGAGTTGTTTATTCGTTGTGTGGTCATAGATACCTCAGTTTACATCAGGCGACGAGCTATCACTGACCTGTGATAGCCGACCAATAAAGTTAAAAAATGTCATAACGAGCAATAATCGTTAGAAAGTATAGTCGATTGAAGTTTGTAGGGGCTTTTTTCGGTGACTTTAGCACAACTATGAGGTTTGCGAATAATAACTATTAGCTTACCTTAGACAAACTGCTGACGCCGGTAAGTGATACCGCGCTGCTCATAGATCTCATAGATAGCAATGAGTAGGTCAGATACTTTTGGGTGGGTAAAGTCTTTTAGCGTATGTAAATAAATAGGGGAGGTAACGTTTTCATGGATCAAACGCTGATAGCTGATTTGTTTAGTTCGCATCACTTGTAGACTTGCAGGCACTAAAGTGATGCCCTCTCCTGCAGCGACGAGGCCGAGCGCCACTTGTAGATCACTCACTTTACTGGTTCTAAGCGGGGTAATTCCGTGCTGGGCAAATAGGTATAACAGAGGCTCAGTGACTGAATCAGTGACTGAATTTGTAGCTGGTTTGGGACTTTGTTTTGCACTTTTACCTCGAGTGCTAATACTCGTATCGGTAGCAGTAGAGTCAGTATTCACTAAGCCGGGTAGATGGGTTTGGTGATAAAGAATCAAGCGGCTATTGGCTAAATCTAGCAAGCGTTGTTCCTTGACTTCAGCTAGTGGATGCGCCTTTGGCAGTGCTACGAGGTAACGCTCATGGCGCAGTAGTATTTGTTGTACCCAAGGATCTTGATGGGCAAAGCGCCCAAAACCCACGTCAATTTCACCAGATTTTAGCGCCTCTATCTGCTGATAAGAGCTGATATCCTTGAGATTAACTTCGATATCAGCGTTCTGCTGCTTAAAAGTAGCAATGACCTCAGGTAGTAGACCGTAAAGCACAGAGGGTACAAAGCCTATATTCAAGCCTTTGCTAGGTGCCGATAGGCGCTGGGTCATATGAGTAACGGCATCAAGCTCTATCAATAAAGCACTTATTTTGTCATAAAAAAACAGGCCTGCAGTCGTTAGCTGCAGTGGTCTGTGATAGCGATCAATTAAGGCGACATTCATATCTGTCTCTAGCTGCTTAAGTAACCGGCTAAGGCTTGGTTGCGACATTCCGGTAACTTTTGCAGCCGCACTAAAGCTTCGTAACTCAGCAATAGCAATAAAGGCATTAAGCTGTTTTAAATCCATGAAGACTCCTTCAAAACCTTATATTCATAAATGCAAATGCTACTGGTCAGGTTTTTGCTACCTTCAGTACTATTTCTGCTGGGCTATCGATATTGTTTGGTCAATAATGCGGCAATTGTTGGTTTAAGCGAATGATTGTCTATGGCGTTGATACCTATGTTAGAGCGCTTTTGTATGAAACAGCAATAGGCAATGTTGCAATAATACTTATAGCTTGAATCGGGGGCTGATTGGATATTGCCTTATGAATTATCGAGATAATAATCGTCATAACCACAGTCAGATGTCATCTGAGGAGAACGATATTAAACCTAGCATCAATAGTCGAAGCCTGAGTGTTTACGAGCAGTATCTCAAAAAAACGATGGCAAGTATCAATCAAGATCTGAATAAAAGTACAAATAACGCTGCTAACTACCCACAAAGCTCTTTAGAAGACTATACCCAAGACAATGGTCACCGGATGATTGCGACCAGCAGAACGGTAGTAGCCACTGATGAGAGCTCAAACAATAGTGCAAGGCTGCTGACAATTATTGGTGTGTCTTGTGCTTTATTGCTGCTAGCGTTAGTGATTATTTTATTTAGCGCTACTGACACCTTGATCGATCGCATTACAGCGGTTGACAGTCAGATGTCTGAGGTCAGTAACAATATATCAGTCATAGGTAAAGAAAACTCATTAGCGAATACTATCGCTATGGCACAAGAAAGAGCAACAAATGCCGCCAATGCTAGAGAATTAGCGCGAGTGAAACACAGTCTAAATAGCCTAGCCTTAAACGCTGAATTAGCAAAAACTGCCCCTGAAGCTAAAATGACGACTAGAGTACGCTCAATGCAACTTGGAGAGACCGACGTAGAGCCTACTATCAGTTACGACAGCTTCAAAGCAGAATCACAGAAAGTGGTGTACCGTGACAGCTCTTATTAGATTTTAATATTAAAAATAACTGCTTTATAAATGACAATTTGTCCTAACGGTAACTTATGAGGTGCTATACAGAGTAACTATATCTTCTTGAACCGTCTTAAAGTTTTCTGATAGCGATCATTAGTCTGCTAATGGTCTCTTTTTGCTGCCTGTAAAAAAAGCGACATTCGACCTAGATGTTTTTGGCATTATAGCTATATAATAATTATTCATGATATTGTCTACCGCCGTACTTTGAAGTAAGCGGCTGTGATGCGATCTAAGTAATCGGTTAATAGTTAAGTGTCTGAGTAGCTATGCAAAACTCTAATAACGATAGTGGCAATGAAGCATACGACGGTGTCGATAGGAGCTTAGCGCATAAGCTGTTGAGCGAAGAGGAGATGCAATATTTTGCCGGACAAAAAAAGAAAAAGAATACACTTTTAAGCTCAATATTCTCTAAACGTAGCGCAGCAACAACCGCATTAGACCAGCATGTAGATAAGCCTGCTGAAGCTGACACCCTATTATTGGAGCAAACCGAAAACAACGCTAACGATACCACTAAAAAGGGTAGTAAGTTAAAAATTATTGCTGCTAGCGTTGTTTTAATTTTGTTGGTAGTGATTGTCGTTATTTTTAGTCTAATGACCAGCAATAGCTCATCGACTAGCGGAGGAAACGTAGTGGCCGCTGAGGATAAACCCTCTATTGAAGAGAGCGTCGCCAATAACCATGCTACTGCGACACCTTCTAGCAGCTCAGATGAAGATAAACAAGTAATCCTGTCAGAGCAAAAGACCAATCAGGCTAGTGATACTAATGAAAATAAAATTTCGGACGCTACTGTTCAAAATACTAGCGCTAGTATGGATAGTAAAAAAAGCAAAGATCAGTCAGTCACTAAGCCGCCCTCAACACCCAACCAAGAAGTAGCTAATGGGCAAGTTTTACAGAATGAGGAGTCCGCTAGCGTCAGCTATGAAGACTTCGCCAAGGAAGCACAAACTACCTTGTATCGTGAGAGTGATTACTAATAGAGCTTGTTTAGATAGGTTAACAGTAATGGTTGAATGCTTAGCTATCAGTAGTGCCTTTTTGTTAATGTTCAGCACATGCCAAGGCGCTCAAGTCAATCACCCGCTGACAAAGCCGATTAACAAGCGCCGCATCATGACTGACGACCAGAATGCCAACCTCACTATGCGCACAGCTCTCTAGCACCGCATGCCAAATCTGCGCTTGCGTAATCGCATCAAGCATGGTTGTCATCTCGTCAGCAATGAGGAACTTCGTCTTTGGCCCAAGCGCTCTTGCCACACAGAACCGCTGCAGTTCGCCTCCTGATAGCTCCCTCGGAAAGCGCGTAAACCACTCCTCTTCAATCCCTAATAAATCTAACAATTCTTTATTAGGTTCCCAACCTTCATTAAGCACTTTCCACATTTTCCAGCGTGGGTTCACCGCTTTTTCAGGATGTTGAAACACCAATTGCACCGGATGATAAGCTTCTTTAGAGATAGCTGACCCATTTAGCGTAACGCTTACTCCTACGGGATTTTCATAACCGGATAAAATACGACAAAGGGTGGTTTTACCTGAGCCGCTGGGTCCAACGAGCCCAACGATTTCGCCCGATTCTATCGTTATATTTACTCCTCGAAATAACCAAGGTCCATCATCGTAGCGAAATCCAATATTTTTGGCTTCAAGTTGCATGCAGACACCTTACTTTTCCTTCACGAAGATCTCGCATGTCTGGCTGTACTTCGCTACAGTCAGGTATCATAAGCGTACAGCGCGGCGCAAATAAGCAACCGGGCGAAAGGCCAGTTGGCTTAGGCTGCGAACCTGCAATGGGAATAAAATCGTTTTGTGGTAAGGCACGCCATAATGCTTTGCTATAAGGATGACGCAGTCTGTTACCGTCTCCTGTAAAATCTTCTACTGATGCCACTTCAAGCGTCGTCCCTGCATAAAAAACAGCAATCCGATCGGCGATTTGTAAGGCCGCTTCAATGTCGTGGGTAATGAACATAATGGTGCGCCCCTCATCAGCCAGGTTTCGAAAGCTCTGTAGTGCCTCTTTGATGATTACAGGATCAAGTCCAGGTGTCGGTTCATCGGCAATAATAAGCTTGGCATCTCTGACAATGGCAGTCGAGAGCAAGGTTCTGCGCGCCATGCCACCAGAGAGCTCGAAAGGATACATATCTTCAACCTCTGGGCCTAGATGGAGTCGCTTAAATACTTCTCTTTGAGCCGCAATTGTCGCCTTATCATTCATAGGCGACCTGACTTGCTTGCCTACACGCATAAGTGGGTTAAGAAAATTAACGGATTGCGGAATCAAAGCAATCTCACTGGCGCGTAATGATTCTTGCCGCTTAGCCGTCAATGCTTCCCCTTTATATTTGATGGTGCCACTCACATTCGCATTCGCTGGCAAAATACCTAAAATTGAATGCGCGAGTAAACTCTTTCCCGAACCACTCGCTCCCACGATGGCTAGTATTTCACCTTTTTTTACACTCACGTCTAAACCTGAGACGACAGTGAGCTCTCTTTGTTTTAACCCGCTCATATATTGGTTAAACGATATCGATAAATCTTTTACTTCTAAAGTCGACATCTATTTCTCCCTTTTTTACTGGTTTGCTTCTGTAGGATCGAGCAATTTTCTTAAGTTTTCACCAATGGTCTCAAACGTGCGCACCACGATAAGCAAGGACACTCCGGGGAAAAAGGCCAACCACCAAAGATTTGATGATAAATATCTCATCGACTCTGATAAAATAATACCGATCGCTGGTTCATGAGGCGATAAGCCTAATCCTAAAAACGTCACGGATGCTTCGTGCAAGATAACGTGCGGGAACATGAGCATAAATCCCACTAACAGCTGCGGGATAAGATGCGGGAAGATATGATTAGTCGCAATCCACCACTGCGATTTTCCCATTTGCTGCGAGACTTGCACGTAGTCCGCAGAGCGTATTTGCATGACTTCGGCTCTAATCACCCGTGCCAGACTTGGCCAGTGCGTCAATATCAAACCAACCACGATGCCTTTAAAACCGCCGCCTAGCATAAATGAGATGAGAATCAGCGTTACCAAATGCGGCACACTCAAAAACAGGTCAATAACCCACGTAATCACGCGATCGGTCATACGGCCCATTGTTGCGGCTGCCATACCTAGCACGAGCGCTATAAAAGCGCTGCCTACTGCGCCGAGCAATCCTACTCCGATACTTAGCTTCAAACCCTTAATCGTGCGTGCAAACATATCTCGGCCCAGCCAATCGGTGCCAAAGAGATGCTCGAGTGAAGGAGACAGGTTACGATCAGTTAAATTGCTGGCAATTTTGCCTTCATCTATAACAATGCCGCCAAGTATGACACTGGCTAGGAATATACTGGCAACTATAATAGTCAGCAGCGTGCGCTGTCTGAGATTGAGTCCAAAGCGTTTAAAGCGCTTATGGTTTTTATTGGTCATGTTGCTTGGTTTACTTTGGCTATTTGGGCTACTTGGCATCATAGCATTCTACTTTCCCTCGTCCTCGGATCGACGAGGTAGTAAATCAGATCGGCAATTAAATTGCCCGCAAAGACAAAGATGGTGCTAAATAAAACGATGCCTAATAACAGTGGCACGTCTCCCCGTAAACCTGCGTCTATCGTTGCTTTTCCAAGTCCTGGATAAGAAAAGACTTGCTCGGCAAGAATAGCGCCGCCAAATAACTCACTAAACGCAGCGAACTGTAGGGTAACTGCGGGTAAAGCAATATTGCGTAGGCCATGCCTCCAAAACAAAGAAAAACCTTTTTCACCGCGAGCCCTTGCAAATAAGACGTAGTCGCTTGATAGCACCTCAATGAGCTTTTGACGGGTATGCAGTGCCACGTTGGCAACGCCGACAATACTGAGTGTTAATGCCGGAAGCACAAGGTGTTTTACTCGATCTAAAAACACCACATCCTCCGCTAAAACTCCTGCTGGCACTCCTAAACCGATCGGAAACCAGCCAAGCCATACCGCGAAAATAATAAGCACCAACAGTCCCATCCAAAAAGTAGGGGTGGAGGCTAGGGTATAGCAGTACCATTGAATAGCGCGATCAATCCAGGTGCCATTTTTCATAGCGGCAACGACACCAAGCACAAATCCCATCACCCCAGATAACGTCCATGCTACTATCATAAGCGCTAAGGAGCTTATAAAACGCTCACCGATAACCTCACTAACCGGACGCCGATAAATCATTGAGGTACCCAAATCGCCTTGCAGTACCGCCGCCGCCCAATTCGCATACTGCACCAAAACAGGTTTATTAAGTCCCCAATATTCCGCTATTTGCTGACGCTGCTCAGGTCCTACATTTAGCATATCCGCGCCGATGTAAGCTTGCACAGGATCAATAGGGGAGTTCTTCATCAGGATAAATGAGATAAAGCTAATGGCAACTAATAATGATGCCATTCTTAGACCTTTGTACAAAAAGTAAGTACTAACTTTACCTCCCATATTTTTTTGCACATTACTTACTCCATGTCCAATCTACGATATTGTCAGTCGCAGGCCAACCGTGTCCATGGACATGGATTCTTTGCTTACCAATATCGAGATTGTCTTTCATCAGGTATAAGTGGTCAATATTAACCAGCCAGACCCAAGCCGCGTCACCTTTACCGCTAAGTCCTGTCGTTCCATCCCACTGCGCTTTTTTCCAATACTCAAGTGCTTCTCTTTCACTCTTTGCTTGTAGCGCTTGTTTAAAATATTTATCTACGCTTTTATTGCTGTAGAAGCCTGTATTATTGAAATCAACTCCCGCATTTTCACTACCATAAATATTGATCAGCTCATAAGGATTATGGCTACCCCAGCCCATTAACACCGCGTTAGAATGCATTTTTTTGCCGATACTATCCCAGCTGCCGCCCTCAATATTAATATGAATACCTAAGGGCTTTATCATATCGGCAACGGCAATGGCAAGCGACTGCCTGATAACGTCATTGGCCGGATAATAAAGGGTAAACTTGGCATCTAGGTCGTCCTTTTCAAGCACGCTGTCGCCATTGGTATCTTCCCAGCCTGCATCGGCTAGCATCTTACGAGCGCCATCCATGTTTGCATCATCGACCACGGTTTCTGGATTCCACCATGGCAAACCATCGACCGAGGTATAAGCCGGCGAACCATAGCCTTCTAACACCCCTTCGATTAACGCTTCACGGTCTACTGCAATATCGATAGCGTGACGAATCGCTGGATCAGCGGTGACGTCGTTGCCAATGGGCAAACCTTCTTCTGTCATTTTGCCTGACTTAACGTAAGGAAAGGCAATGCCGCGGTTATCCACCGTTTCGACTGATTCAAGCTTCATGCCAGGTACTTTTTGGTGACTAAAAGCGGCCGGCAGATAGGTAATATCAACCGTCCCTGCTTGCGCTGCTGCAAAGGCGGCGTCTTCACTTAAGAACACAAACGTTAACTTCTTAAAATAAGGGTGCTTGTCATAGTACTCAGGATTAGCCTCTACAATAAGCTGCTGCCCTTTATCCCACTGCACTAATTGAAACGGCCCTGAGCCGACAGGGTTTTCGGCATAATTATCATCATAAGCATGCGCTGGCACGATCCCTGTAGCCACTAAGCTGTTAGCAAAAGTGGATTGTGGGGTTTTCAAGGTGAACTGCACGCTGGTCTCATCAAGCGCTTCTACTTTTTCTAGGATGTTTAAATCAACCACTGACGCACTTTGCATCGCTTGCTCAAAAGTAAACGTCACATCTTTCACTAAAGTCATTACCCGCATGAATACGGTGCGCCATTATGGTCCTCTGCGTGTTCAAAGACCATTTTATCCGGAAGGCCGTGATGGCTGCTGTCATGTGTATCTCTTGCATCCGCCGGGCGGTATTGCCAGTGGCGATTCGCTCAATATCGATGTGACGGTCACTGATAATGCCACTACCTTATTAACGACGCCAGCTGCCAATAAGTTGTATCGAGCAGATAGTAATCATGTGGCGTGGAGCCAACATACTCATCTAAAGGTGACTAATGATTCTGTTCTAGAATGGCTACCGCAGGAGACAATAGCCTTCGATGGTTCTCTTGGGAAGCAAACCGTTCTGATAGATTTGGATGAGAGCTCTAAGTGTCTGGGCTGGGAAATTATGGGGTTAGGTCGTCCTGCCAGCGATTTACCTTTTGCTAGTGGTAAGCTTGAACAACATTTTTGCCTCACTCAAAACGGCCAACCGCTATGGATAGAAAAGCAAGTCATTGACCCAAATCATCCCCGCTTCATGGGTATGTGGGGGCAGGGCGGTGCGAGCGTTCATGCCACTATGTGGGTCGTGGGTTTGAATAATCCTGATGAGGTGGTTGAGCAGTTACACGCGACTTTACTGACGGCGACCGAAGCGGCTTATCCTTCCTTTCAAAGCGCAGCCACGCAGTGGGCAGTGATCTATCGGCGCGGCGTGTTACTCATACGTTATTTAGGGTCAGAGCGTAACGATGTCTGGGCGTTGTTTCAACAAGTGCGCAATATCGTTCGGCCGCATTTGATAGGGCTTAAAGCGACAACGCCTCGTATTTGGCTTACTTAAAAAGCTGCTTTTGACTCATATAATAAAAACTTAAAGCAGGTTCTAAACATCTTTTAAACACCAGTCGCAATAAATAATAAGTTGTAATAATCATAATAAACAGTCACGACAAGAGGAATAACTAATGGAATTGACCCCAAGAGATAAAGATAAGCTGATGTTGTTTACCGCCGCTTTATTAGCAGAGCGCCGTAAAGCCAAAGGTATTAAGCTAAACTATCCAGAATCTGTCGCTCTCATCAGCGCATTTATCATGGAGGGCGCACGTGAGGGTCGAACGGTGGCTGACATGATGAGCGCCGGCCGTGAAGTGCTAACACGTGACGATGTTATGGAAGGCGTCGCTGAGATGGTAGAGAGCGTACAGGTCGAAGCTACCTTTCCTGATGGTACTAAACTGGTCACCGTCCATAATCCCATCGTATAAGGAGATACGCTATGATGATACCTGGCGAGTATAAATTAAAAGAAAACGATATTGAGCTGTTTGCCGATCGTGAAGTGATTACGATTGAAGTGGCCAATATAGGCGATAGACCCATTCAAGTGGGCTCACATTATCATTTTGCTGAAGTCAATTATGCCTTAGAGTTTGACCGCAAAAAAGCGTATGGTCGTCGTTTGGCAGTACCTGCTGGCACGGCGATTCGGTTTGAACCGGGTCAAAAGCGCGAAGTGTCTCTGATTCCGTATTCTGGCGCTCGGATTATCTATGGGTTTCATGGCGATGTTATGGGGCCTTTGGATAAAGAGAGTGCTGATAATAAAGCTGATAGCGGTAAAAAAACAAACAAAAATAGCGGCGAGGAGTAGTCATGAAAATTTCACGCGATGCTTATGCAAATATGTACGGGCCTACCACAGGGGACAGAATACGCTTAGGGGATACCGAGCTGTGGATAGAGATTGAAAAAGACTACACGCATTATGGCGAAGAGGTCATATTTGGCGGCGGTAAAGTCATTCGTGATGGTATGGGACAAAGCCAGCGCTGTGATGAGGCCGTGATGGATACAGTAATTACCAATGCAATCATTGTCGATTGGTGGGGTATTGTCAAAGCCGATATCGGCCTAAAAAACGGTCGTATCGCCGCCATTGGTAAAGCCGGTAACCCTGATACTCAGCCTGATGTCGATATTGTGATTGGCCCAGGCACAGAAATTATCGCCGGTGAAGGTCAGATTTTGACTGCAGGCGGGGTGGATACCCACGTTCATTATATTTGCCCGCAGCAAGTAGATGAGGCTTTGATGAGTGGTCTGACCACCATGATTGGTGGCGGCACGGGGCCTGCAACCGGTTCGGTCGCGACCACGCAAACGCCTGGTCCTTGGCATTTAGGCAAAATGATGCAAGCAGTGGATGAGTTGCCTATCAATATTGGGTTTTTGGGTAAAGGTAGTGCCAGTCAACCTGAAGCGTTAGAGCAACAAGTCAAAGCAGGTGCTATGAGTCTTAAAGTTCATGAAGACTGGGCGGCGACTCCTGCGGCTATTAGTTGTGCTTTAGACGTGGCTGATAAGTATGATATCCAAGTCGCGCTACATGCCGATAGCTTAAATGAGTCTGGATTTGTCAAAGAGACGCTCGATGCCTGTAAAGATCGTTCCATACACTCGTATCATACCGAAGGCGCAGGCGGTGGTCACGCTCCCGATATTATTGTCGCATGCGGTGAGCCTAACGTGTTACCGTCCTCGACCAATCCCACACGGCCTTATACTATCAACACCGTTGATGAGCATTTAGATATGCTGATGGAGTGCCATAACTTAGACCCAAATATCCCTGAAGATGTCGCTTTTGCGGACTCACGCATTCGCCGCGAGACTATTGC
The DNA here is from genome assembly GCF_052259045.1 of Psychrobacter sp. 1Y11. Classification (NCBI taxonomy): domain Bacteria; kingdom Pseudomonadati; phylum Pseudomonadota; class Gammaproteobacteria; order Moraxellales; family Moraxellaceae; genus Psychrobacter; species Psychrobacter sp. 1Y11. The sequence continues at coordinate 345,097 of NZ_JBQQER010000001.1, read as the reverse complement.
TGCCGAAGATATCCTCCAAGACTTGGGCGCCATCTCTATGCTGTCGTCAGATTCGCAAGCGATGGGCCGCATTGGGGAGGTGGTATGCCGCGCTTGGCAAACCGCGCATAAGATGAAAATTCAGCGCGGACTCTTGCCAGAAGATAAAGAGCTTGGCGCTGATAACTTTCGGGTGAAGCGCTATATTGCCAAATATACCATCAACCCTGCTATTACCCACGGTATTGCCCATGAGGTTGGTTCGATAGAAGTTGGCAAACTAGCTGACTTGGTGATGTGGAAAACCGGATTCTTTGGCGTTAAACCCTCGATTATATTAAAGGGCGGTATGATAGCAGGGGCGGCGATGGGTGATCCTAATGCTGCTATCTCTACGCCGCAGCCAGTACATTACCGACGTATGTTTGGCGCATTAGGTAAAGCGGTATCAGCCACGCGGGTCACCTTTATCAGTCAGGCGGCTGCCAACACAGGCCTAGAAGAAAAGCTAGGTCTTATGAGCCGGCTTGAGCCTTGTAAAAATGTACGTCAAATGCGCAAAAAAAACATGAAGCTAAACGATTATTGCCCTGATATCTCAGTAGATCCTGAAACCTATGAGGTGCACGCAGATGGTGAGCTATTAACATGTGAGCCTTTATCGATAGTACCCTTAGCACAGCGCTACCACTTATTTTAGGACGTTTTATGCTTGAGTTTATACAAAGATTAGATCACGCTGTAGATGCTGATAATCAGAATCTACAGCAGGCAGCCACCGACACCTTAACCTTGCCTTATGAGCTGCGAGTGCGCGGTCGTTTACGCACGGTCACTGACAAGGGACAAGAGGTAGGCTTATTTTTAGAGCGTGGACCAGTACTACATCATGGTAGTTTGCTCAAGGCCAAAACAGGCGAGATTATTGAAGTATTGGCAGCTGATGAAGCAGTGACGACAGCCTATATTGACAATGGTTTACCTCTTGCACGGTTGTGCTATCACTTAGGTAATCGTCATGTACCTTTAGCCATAGGTTATGACAATACTGACGATAATGATACTAATGAAGGTCGCTATTGGGTGCGCTTTGCACCTGATCATGTGTTAGAAGAGTTAGCCCAGCTTCTTGGCGCTACGTTAACGCACCATCAAGCGCCTTTTGATCCTGAATCTGGCGCTTATGCCAACACGGATAAGGGTAAGTTTTTAGGCCATAGCCACGCTCAGAACCATAACCACAATCATGGACATCATCATGAGCACTGATCCCCTTAAACAAGGCTCATTAGCAGACACGCTAGCCACCCCAATAGACGACTTGAGTTTATTAGGTCTTATGCAATTGGTCAGTCCTGCACTACCTATTGGCGCATTTGCTTGGTCACAAGGGCTTGAGAGCGCCTTTGAGCTAGAGTGGGTGACTAATGAAGCGCAATTAGCCTTTTGGCTCGAAGGCGTATTAGAAGATGGGCTGACTCGTTGCGAGCTTCCGGTATTGGTGCGCCTGATGCAAGCTTGGCAAGATGCAGACAGACAGCAGCTGCTGCACTGGAATGAGTGGCTACAAGCCAACTGTGAGAGTGCTGAGCTTAGCGATGAAGACTTGCGACTAGGACTTGCTTTGATCCGTTTATTAAATAGTCTGGACTTGCAGCCCAATATAGAAGAAGGCGAGGCGCAATTCCCAAAAGATGCTACTTATCTGACGGCCTTTGCATGGACGGCACATAAGCGCGGCGTCCCTGTCCGTTTGAGCCTACTAGGCTTTGCTTGGGCTTGGCTTGAGAACCAATTGGCTGTCGCTTGTAAGGCGATGCCTCTTGGGCAAACTGCCGCTCAGCGCATCAACGAGAAGCTGCGAGCGCAATTGGTATATGCTGTGGATACAGCCTTATCACTCACTGACGATGAGCTAGGGCCAATATTACCGGGTGTGGCATTGGGCAGCGCGTTACATGAAACTCAGTACTCAAGATTATTCAGAAGTTAATATTCAAAATAGAATATAAACTATATTTTAGTTTTAAAATTAACAATACTTTAAAGGAATTTATATATGACACAGTGTTTAAGAGTAGGCGTGGGCGGTCCTGTTGGCTCAGGAAAAACGGCATTATTACGCCAGTTGTGTAGTGCGCTAAAGGACGACTATAACTTAGCCGTAGTCACCAACGATATCTACACTAGAGAAGATGCGGACTTTTTATTAAAACATGATGCGCTACCTGCCGATCGTATTATTGGGGTTGAAACTGGCGGCTGTCCACACACCGCCATTCGTGAAGATGCCTCAATGAATTTGGCGGCGATTGATGACTTACAAGAGCGTCATCCAGGTTTAGAGTTGGTATTGGTTGAATCCGGCGGTGATAACTTAGCGGCGACCTTTAGCCCTGAATTGTCAGATTTGACTATTTATGTCATTGACGTGGCAGCGGGTGATAAAATCCCGCGTAAAGGTGGCCCGGGTATTACCAAGTCAGATCTATTAATTATTAATAAGATAGACATTGCCGAATCGGTGCATGCGTCATTGGACGTTATGGAGCGTGATTCTAAAAAAATGCGCGGCGATAGACCTTTTATTTTTGCTAACTTGTATGATGGTGTAGGCGTAGAAGAAATTATTGATTTTATTATAGAGCGCGGTATGTTGGCAGATCGTCGTCAAAAGGCGACAGATACCGCCTAAGTCACTATTTTTTCAATAGTTTATGTTGATGTTAAAAAGACTACAGCTTAGCGTTGTGGTCTTTTTTTATATGTCATAGTGTTGACTGAATTTAAAAATGATACCGTGTGTTTAGGATGCTGATTAATAGCTTAAAGTCCGCCTAATTCATAGAGCCTTATCTTTAAAGGAATATCAATGATAACCAACGATCGCATAGATAACAACCAAGCAAAGATTGAGATCTACCAAGCCGATGATGGACAAGCAGCGATAGAGATTCGTTTAGAACACGATACTTTATGGCTGTCACAAGCTCAATTAGCAGAGTTGTTTGGGAAAGATACGGATACTATCAGTCTGCACCTAAAAAACATCTATAACGAAGGCGAGCTCGACCAAGAAGCAACTACCGAGGAATCCTCGGTAGTTCGACAAGAAGGTAAGCGCCAAGTGCGCCGAAAAATTCGTTTTTATAATCTAGATGCGATTATCTCTGTAGGCTACCGGGTTAATTCTAAAAAAGGTACTCAGTTTCGTATTTGGGCCACTCAGCGTCTGCGTGAATATCTAGTACAAGGGTACACGCTAAATGAACAAAGGTTTGATAAAAACTCTAGTGAATTGCAGCAAGCACTGGCTTTGATTAAAAAAACTGCTCTAAGCCCTGAATTAAAAACTGACGAAGGTCGTGGATTGATTGAGATTATCAGCCGTTATACCCAGACCTTTTTATGGCTGCAACGCTACGACGAAGGCTTGCTTGATGACCCTGCAGGGCAATCTGGCGGTACTTTGCCGACCACAGATGAAGCAATGACCGCATTAAACGACCTAAAATCACAGCTAATGGCGCGCGGTGAGGCCACTGAGCTATTTGCTAAACCTCGCGGTGACGGTTTGGATAGTGTACTAGGTAACTTACAGCAAAGCGTATTTGGCGAACCTGCGTACCCAACGATTGAAAGTAAAGCGGCGCACTTATTGTATTTTATGGTCAAAAACCATCCTTTCACCGATGGTAATAAACGCAGCGGCGCTTTTTTGTTCGTTGATTTTTTGCATCGTAATAGCAGATTGCTCAATGATGGGGGCGATATGGTCATTAATAATACCGGACTTGCTGCTTTAACCTTGCTAGTAGCAGAATCAGATCCCAATCAAAAAGAGACGCTGATTAAACTGATTATGAATATGTTATCGCTTGAGAGTTAAAAAACCGACTAAGCTTCAAGCAAAATAAGCACTGCTTTAAATACTAGAACAACATTATTAAATCAATGGATGAGTTCTAAAAGCGATTTAAGAATGATAAGTCAAACACTAGACCGAGCCGTACTCTAATACAGTATATTTAACATAATATACATTATGCGAAAACAAACCAACGGCTTTTGCATACGCTTTAAGTAAATACTAACTATTGATGTCGCTATTAATGTTTGATTTACTATTGCCAGTATTATAATAAAATAAGTTACGGTTTTTAATTTTCTGCTACGCTAAGGATGTCGTTATGAGCAAACTGTCTAATTCCTTATCACTAATAATTACTGCAGCTATCTCATTAGTTATAGTTGGCTGTCAGTCTGCTACTAATTCGCAAAACAGCTCCGCACAACATAACGCAGCTATCAACACTCCTGTGATCCATAATCAAAACTCTACGTCAGCACCGGCGCAGACGCTTGAACAACAGGCTCTACGTATTCAACAAGCTTTGGCTAATGGCAGCTATGCTAGCATTAAGAATGATATTCATCCGATACGCGGCGTACGCTTCTCAATGTATGCTTATGTGCGCCCAGAGTCTGATAAATCCTTTAGCCGTACTCAATTTGCTCAATATTTGCAAAAGTCTGACATTCGCTTCACTTGGGGCGAAAAAGACGGCACAGGCGATCCACTCATCACAACTTTGCCTGACTATTTGCAGACTTGGGTTAACGCAGAGGTTTTTGATGAAAATGCCACTATGACTGTTAACGATAGCCAAGCTACAGGTAATAGTATTGATAATTTAAGTAAAATATATCAAAACGCCGATTATGTTGAGTTTTATAAAGATGGTAGCGAACAATACGGTGGTATGGACTGGCGTGCTATGCGTTTGGTATTTGATGAGTATCAAGGTAAGCGCTATTTAGTCGCTATTATCTCTGATCAGTGGACGGTTTAAGGTATTAATTTAAGTTGACTGATAACGATTAAAAAAGGGCATTACACTACCCTTTTTGGTTATTAGTAAGTTATATTCATATTTAGTTATGTATCATAGTGGCGACTGCCGAAAAAACTTCTCCATAATGTCATAAATATCAGGATAAGCATCAATCAGCTTTTGCGGGGTCTCAAAAAACACTTCACTGAGTACCGCCAAAAACTCCGCCGGATTGGTTGCGCCATAACGATCTAAGCCAGATTTGCGATGGGTTTGAAAGTCTTCAAAGTCGCGGCTCATAATGGTGGTCCAGCGTTCAGGATCCATATCCGGCTGCAGCGGCGGAAATCCGTTAGCACGGCCGTTGAGCATGTCGAGCTTATGTACAAACTCATGAATGACCACATTATGCCCGTCGCGTTCGCCGGAGTGCTTGGCATCTTTCCATGACAAAATAACAGGCCCGCGCTGCCACGCCTCTCCGCTACGGTGTTGACTACCTTCGTGGACGATGCCAAATTCATCAACGCTTTTGGCATCGCTTTTGTATGAGCCTGGATAGATGATGATAGATGACCAGCCCGCATACCACTCTAAGCTTAAATTTAAGATAGGTAGACAGGCTTGCAGCGCAATCGACTGTCTAACGGCATCGGTAATCTCAAAACCTTGCGCGCCCGTGATAGATTTACTATCTAGGAATAAGGTTGCCAATTCAAACAAGCGCTCCATTTCTTCTTCATTCAATCTATCGAGGATGACAATACGCTTAGCAGCGCGCTGCCAATCATCTCGAGTAAAATCGCTATTATCGAGTACTCGCTGCTCTCGCCATTCTTTTATCATTTCAAACATATTTTTGCCTTGCATTGGTTCAATTTGTTATATCAATTAAACCACATTTATCGTATCAATTTGCTACATAATCGTAGCCGTTAAAACAAGGTAAGTGTCGTGATATGCTAAAGTATGCTTATGATACCTATAATAGCCAACAACTCATATCAAGGATGAAGACATGCTAGAGTTTCAAACCAATAAAGCCGACCTAACCCAATCCCGAATAGTCGAAACGCCCAAAGCTACTATCAAAGATGGTGAAGTGCTCGTCAAAGTCGATCGATTTGCTTTTACCGCCAATAATATTACTTATGCGGTGATGGGCGATCAGCTGCGCTACTGGCAGTTCTTTGCGCCTAACGGCAGAAACGCAGAACAATGGGGCATCATTCCTGTATGGGGCTTTGCGGATGTGACCGAGTCCAATAGCGATGCTATTCCCGTTGGCGATAGACTCTTTGGCTACTTCCCGCCTGCCAATGAGCTTGTGATAAAACCTGTTCGGATTACACCTTCAAGCTTGATGGATGGTAGCGACCATCGCGCCGAATTGCCGCCAAGCTACAACCTCTATCAGCGTGTCAATCACGAGACGGACTATGACCGCACTCATGACAACCTGCGCATGTTACTTGCTGTACTGCATCTCACCGCGTTTTGTATACAAGAGATGTTAAAGAGCAATGACTGGTATGGCGCTGAGCAAGTGGTCATAATCAGCGCGTCAAGCAAGACCAGTATTGGGCTCGCTTATGGACTTGACGAGGACGAAGACGCGCCTGCGGTTATCGGGCTCACCTCAACTCGTAACGTGGACTTTGTAAGTTCGATTGATACTTATGATAATGTCTTAAGCTATAACGATCTTGAGCAGCTTGATGCTAGCAAACCTACCGTCATCGTCGATATGTCTGCTAACTTTGCGGTACTAAGTCGATTGCATAGCCACTTAGGCGCTAATATGCGCTTCACAATCAATGTCGGACTGACCCATTGGGATGAACCTCGTCAAATGGATGGTATTATTAAGGAGCGTAGCGAACAGTTCTTTGCGCCAAGTTATATTCAAAAGCTAATGAAAGAATTAGGCACTGAGGAATTTAACAAACGCACTGGACAATACATAATGCAGTGCGCTGCAAAGACTAGTAACTGGCTAAAAGTCAGAGAACTAGACGGGATTGAAGGTCTATCAGAAGTTTATGAAGACGTTTGTGCGGGTAATATTCCAGCGAATGAGGGTTTGGTGGTAGTGATGTGATTAAATACTGACAATCTGACTTGAATTATTTTTTACTATACAGGACTAATAATTAGCTTCAACAGGTCATAAACCAAGCTTAAAATATGAAAGAAAAGCGAATAAAAACAAAATATTAATGTCGAACCTCTGTTGTGTATTACCCTAAAGACGCGCTATAGTCTTAAGTAATATAGGGAGAGTTATTGTGTTCATCATAACTTTAAACTTTACCAAGGATGCGTGAGGTATTTATGACTAAAGAAGCGACTCAGAAACAGAGCCAAAATCAGAACCAGACACAATCTCAAAGCCAAACAAAAAAAACCTTGGAGAAGCGTCCTTGTTTCGATGAGCTAAAAGATGCCAAAGGTAAGTATCGCCCTGTTGCCCAAGCGGTCGGCGACTGGCTTGATGATACGAGCATGGATGCGATTAATCATCTTAATGAACAAGCCGAAAACATCTTTTATCGTAAAGGTGTCACCTTTACCGTCTATAGTGATGCCAAAAATATCGAGCGGATGATTCCTTTTGACATCGTGCCCCGTATCATCTCTGCTAGCGAATGGCAGCTCATAGAAGCAGGCTGTAAGCAGCGTATCACCGCATTGAATGCTTTTTTGCACGATATTTACCACGACCAAGCGATAATGAAAGCCGATATCGTACCTGCCAGCTACGTCTATGCTAGCGGCTGCTATGAGCCGTGGATGATGGGGATTGAGCTCGATAAACCGATTTATTCGCACATTAGCGGTATTGATTTGATTCGTGATGAAGAGGGTAGATTTTGTGTATTAGAAGACAATCTACGTACGCCTTCTGGCGTCTCTTATATGCTTGAGAGCCGTACTATCTCTGAAACCCTCCTCGCCGATTTATTTGCGCATACGCCGGTATTGGGCATCAGTGATTATCCTAAACGCCTGAAGAAATGTCTGGCTAGCTCGATCAGCAAATACGACCCACAAATCGTCATCTTAACCCCAGGACGCTTTAACAGTGCTTATTATGAGCATGCGTTTTTGGCGCATGAGATGAATGTACCACTCGTTCACGGTTATGATTTGGTTGTTGAAGATAGTAAAGTCTATATGCAAAGCATTCGCGGCAAAGTGCAAGTAGATATCATCTACCGCCGAATCGACGACCCTTTTATTGACCCGCTTGCCTTCCAATCAGACTCTATTTTAGGCGTTTCAGGACTAATGAGTGCTTACCGCGCCGGTAATGTGGTCATTGTGAATGCGCCAGGTACGGGCGTCGCTGATGACAAAAGTCTCTATCCTTTTGTGCCGGACATGATTAAGTTTTATCTCAATGAAGAGCCTATACTACCAAATATAGAAACTTATCAATGCCGCAAGCCTGATGAACTCGCTTATGTGCTGGATAATCTCGATAAATTAGTCGTCAAAGAAACCCAAGGCTCGGGCGGCTACGGGATGCTGATTGGTCCGACCTCTAGCAAGCAAGAGATTAGCGACTATCGTAAGCGCTTGCTTGAAAACCCAGCAGGCTTTATCGCCCAGCCTACCATTTCCCTATCTACCAATCCTACCGCTGTCATCGACGGTATCGCCCCGCGTCATATTGATTTGCGTCCGTTCATACTCAGTCATGGCGATGGCTCAGTCGACATCGTACCAGGCGGCCTCACTCGAGTAGCTATGGTGGAAGGCTCGTTAGTGGTCAACTCCTCTCAAGGAGGCGGCATTAAAGACACTTGGGTTGTCGATGATGATAAATTAAACCAACCTCACACCAGTAAAATCCATGTAAATAAAACGGCTGATAGAGCTGACCCATCAAGCATAGAGAATAGCGCTGTCAATCATGCCAGCTACTATAATCGCGCGCAGCCAACTGAAGCAGGGTTTGCCGATTTAGACGACGCGCCAATGATCTTGCTGCTATCCACCGGTAGCTATTTAATTTGGCTCGGTCGTTATAGTGAGCGCTTATATTACTATGACAGCATCATGAAACAGCTGATCAATGGTGATATTAAAAAATCACAGGTTCAGCACCTCATTCATAACTTAGGCTTTAGTGCAGATACCAGCGACTCGCTAAAAGTCATGAAATCGCAGATGCTCAATGAGTTGGAGCAAAATATAATTCCAAGCGTGGTCACCTCTATCGAGACCAACGTACAAGAAGCAAAAGGCGTCATCGGTAAAGACACCGCAGAGCTGTATAACTTGATTAAGCGTCTGTCCAATGCTGGCACTTACCGCGCGGCAACGCTGCAGCTGTATGCCTGTAACGCAGCGATGAAGCAAGAACATCCGACCGTGACCTGCTTTTGGCAATTGGGCCGCTACTTTGAGCAGCTTGAGCGCGCAGTCTTACTCGGTGAAGATACTAGCGAAATCAGCCTACAATTTAAATACTGGATTAACCAGCTCCCTGAAAACACTCGCTGGCGTGAGCTGACGCGTTTGACCAATCAGATGATTCGCTCAAAGCAGTTTAGCGACTTTAAGATGATCAGCCGTGAGTTCAATATCATTTTGCAGCAAGGGGTTTAAGCTCATAAGTAACCTTAATAAAAGTGATAAACAGAATAATACGAGGACATTATGAAACTACAAATCAGTCATCAGACCAATTACTATTATGGCGAGCAAGCGCAGCGCAGTGTGCAATACATCCGTATGACTCCGATGCAGCTGCCACATCAAGTGATTCACCGTTGGGATGTGCTACTGCCTAAAGTCGCAGTTAGTCAAAAAGACGGCTTCGGCAATGAATGGCTCACCCTTAGCCGTAATGAGACCCATGATAACTTGCAAATGCAAGCCTCTGGTATTGTTGAGATTAACCCCGATACCGAGCGGCTTGAGGATATGGACAATGTACCCTATCTGCTATTTACCGTCCAGAGTCCATTAACCAAATGCTCTGAGGAGATGCGTGAGTTTGCTGCGCCTTTCTTAAAAACCCCTACCCTCGATAGTTTAAAGAAAATGGCTAATGCGCTAATCATGACCATGCCTTTTGTCAAAAACGTTACCCATGTCGGTACTACAGCTGCTGAGGCCTTTAACATGGCGGGCGGCGTCTGTCAGGATCATACCCATGTGTTTTTGAGCTTACTACGCGACCAGCAAATCCCTGCACGCTACGTCTCAGGCTACTTGTATGATGATACCGAGAACCATATGGCCAGCCACGCATGGGCGGAAGCTTATATAGATGGCTTTTGGTACACTTTTGATATATCAAACCAAGCGTTCCAGCCAAACTCACACGTGTATGTCGCTATTGGCCGTGACTACTTAGATACTGCGCCCGTACGCGGCGTCAGAATAGGTGGTGGTTACGAAAATCTTTACAGTCAAGTACTAGTCACGCGGCTATCATAGCCCTCACTACTTTATATACTTTTAGGATACTCATGACTTACTGCGCCGCTATTCGTCTTAGAGACGGTCTAATATTCGCTAGTGATACGCGTACCAATGCGGGAGTCGATCACATCTCTACCTTCCGTAAGCTTTACCAATATGGCGTTGAAGGTGAGCGCTTTATGGTGCTACAAACCGCCGGCAGCTTAGCCACGTCGCAAGCGGTATTTAATAAGCTACAAAACGATATCGATCAGCGCGCCGAGAGCAATATCAATACCGTAGCGACTTTATTTGACGCTGCGCAAATGGTGGGCGAATGCATGCGTAATGTAATGGCGCATGCGCAAACGGTGGCCAACGATGATAATAGCAGCACCTTTACCAGCTCTTTTTTGCTTGGCGGTCAAATAAAGGGCCAAGAGCCTGAGCTCTATATGATCTACCCTGAAGGCAACTTTATAAAAGCCACAGAAGACACACCCTTCTTTCAATTAGGCGAGATCAAATACGGTAAGCCTGTTTTAGATCGTTCGGTCGATTACGACACCGATATCAATCATGCCACCCAAGCGCTGATGCTATCATTCGACTCGACCATTCACTCCAATTTATCTGTGGGTATGCCGATAGACTTTTTGATCTATCAAAACGATAGCTTAACCCTGCCCAAAGGCCGCCGTATCGAAGCCGACGACGAGCACTTTAATAAAATTAGCCGTCATTGGTCTGAGGCGCTGCGTAATACTTTGGTAGAGCTGCCTGCTTGCCCTGATGATTATTGGGGCTAATACTCAATCTTTTTATTTAGAGTTAGAATTTATAGAACTAAGCTAAGGTTAAAAAAGGTGCGGTTCGGCTCCTCTTTGACTGTGCTACTGTAGCTGGCACCCCTTGAGTGACAATCTGCCCGCCGGCATCCCCAGCTCCTGGCCCCATATCGATAATCCAGTCACTATTGCTCGCCACTTGCATATCGTGCTCCACCATAATAACGGTGTTACCCGCATCAACCAGTCCATTTAACTGTGCCATGAGCATAGAGACATCAGCTGGGTGCAAACCAGTGGTCGGTTCATCAAGAATATAGAGCGTATCGCCGCGCTGAACGCGTTGTAGCTCGGTGGCAAGCTTAATACGCTGCGCCTCCCCGCCTGATAGCTCCGTAGCGGGTTGACCTAAACGCAGATAACCAAGACCCACTTGCAATAAAGCATCTAATGCACGCAAAATAGGCGCGTCATCGGCGAAAAAATCATGAGCTTTTTCAACGGTTAAATCTAGCACTTCAGCAATATTTTGATCTCGATAAGTGACTTCAAGCGTCTCATCGTTATAGCGCTGTCCATGACAGACTTGACAGGGCGCGTAAACACTAGGTAAAAATAAAAGCTCAACGCTAACAAACCCTAAACCTTCGCAATTGGGACAACGTCCTTTAGGCGTATTAAATGAGAAGCGGCCAGCATCATAACCGCGCGCTTTTGCAAGCTTAGTGGCAGCAAATAATTTACGCACATAATCAAACAATCCGGTATAAGTAGCAAGGTTTGAGCGCGGTGTACGGCCAATGGCTTTTTGGTTAATGTTCACAAGCCGGCTTACTTTATCCATGCCAGAGACAATGCGCCCGCCTGTTTGGGCTTCAAACTCCTGCTCAAGCAGATCTGCTTCATCGGTTGGTGCTTGGGCAACTGTCTTTTTCCCCAAGGCTTCATTGACTAATTCGACTACTGCTTGGCTGACTAAACTTGATTTGCCTGAACCCGATACCCCAGTAACACTAGTGAGTACCCCGAGCGGAAACTCAACCTCTAAACCTTGGATATTATTACGCTCTACCTCAGTAAGCTTAAGCCAAGCAGTAGGTTGTCTTAAGTTTTGCTGGTTTACGCTGTCGTTATCAGTAAATAGATATTGCGCGGTTGATGACTCGCTAACGCCGCGTAAACCCGCTACAGGTCCGCTATAAACAATCTCGCCGCCATGCACGCCAGCCTTGGGTCCGACATCGACCACCCAATCGGCGTGACGGATGACGCTCACATCATGCTCGACCACAAACACCGAATTGCCAGCGGCTATCAGCTCATCCAAAGCACCGAGCAGCGCTTGCGTATCAGCCGGATGTAGCCCCGCCGACGGCTCATCAAGGACATAGACCACGCCGAATAGTTGCGAGCGGATTTGGGTTGCCAGACGCAAACGCTGCAGCTCCCCTGGCGACAAAGTCGGCGTGGTACGCTCAAGTGATAGATAGCCTAATCCTAGTCTCGTCAATGCTTCAACCCGTGCGAGAATATCGCTAGTAATGCGCTGCGCTACAATGGCTTTTTCAGGATTGTGCTTATAGTTTGGGCTATTTAAGCGGGCGTGGGCGCTACCTTGTAGCTTGGAGGCAAGCTCTGTTAACGTTAATTGTGACAGCTCGCCAATATCAAGACCTGCAAATTTAACCGCTAGCGACTCTTTTTTGAGCTTCTTACCATGACATTCAGGACACTTGGATATTTGCATAAACTGCGAGACCCGTTTTTTAACTCGCGGGCTTTGAGTGGTTGTAAATGATTGCAAAATAAAGTTCTTGGCGCTGATATAAGTGCCCATATAATTGGGCTTTTCGTCCTTTTTAATAGCCGCTCGCACTTGTTCTACATTGTATTCAGGATAAACCGGTACCGTTGGCGTCTCGTCAGTATATAAAATCCAATCGCGAGACTTTTTGGGCAATTTATGCCACGGAACATCGATATCATAACCTAAAGTGGTTAAGATACGACTTAAGTTTTGCCCTTGCCAAGCGCCTGGCCACGAAGCAATAGCGCGTTCGCGAATGCTTTTGGTTGCATCAGGAACCATCAAATCCTCGGTTACCTCAAATACCCGTCCAATACCTGAACAGGTTGGGCAAGCGCCCTCTGGTGTATTGGGTGAGAACGCATCGGCATAGAGCATCTCTTGCCCATCTGGATAGTCCCCTGCCCGCGAATAGAGCATACGCAAACCATTAGAGATAGTAGTCACGCTCGCCACCGATGAGCGCACCGAAGGCGTGCCGCGTTGCTGCTGCAAGGCGACCGCTGGCGGCAATCCTTCTATAGCATCGACATCAGGCTCATCCACTTGGTCAATTAGGCGCCGGGCATAAGGAGCTACTGAATCCAGATAGCGCCGCTGTGACTCGGCAAATAAAGTTCCAAAAGCCAGCGATGATTTCCCTGAGCCTGATATCCCTGTAAATACCACCAGCGCATTACGCGGCAAATCAACATCGATGTTCTTTAGGTTATGAACGCGCGCGCCTCTGACTTGAACTTGGTTATTGGCATTATTTGAAGTTTTATTATTTTTAGAACTGGTTTTAAGGTCAGTTTTATTATTATTGTTTTTAGAAGTCATAGCGTATCCTGTTGATATTTTATTTTGCAATTATTCTAACAGCTACTATGAGTAGTTCAGTCTGGGCTTACGTATTACTAGCATAGAGAGACAAAACGATAACTTTATATAAATTTGCTTATCTAAGGATAAAAGGTTAACTGATAGAAATGAGACAATTTTTTGTCCAGACACTAATGTCTCATAGATAAAGATAAAATAAGTTATTATGAAGAATGCAATTTACAATTTATAAAAATACGAGGCAAAATTAGTCGAATGGAAGAGTATGTAGGGTTAGGGTGTTGAATAATAATAATTTTTATTAAAAGCCCAAGGACTGGGCTTTTAATAAAATATTTGAGAGTTTACCCCACTACTGTATATCCGCTAAGTACTAACAGAATTTCTTCTAAGTCCTATCTTTACGTTTGCTAGTATCAGGCCTGACAAGATAAGTACCATCGCTAGCATTTTCCACCATGTCAACACTTCCCCTGTAAATAACACTGAGGTCGCCATACCGAATACAGGCACCAATAAGGCAAACGGCATGACTTTGGAGGCGGTGTTTTGTGCCAGCAGATGCGCCCACAGTCCAAAGCCAATTAGCGTTGACACATAAACGATAAACCCAAGGGACAACCAAGATTTAGAGGATGCCTGCGTAAAGGTCGCAAGCGTCCATGCCTCAGTTTCTAATATGACTGAAGATAATGTTAATATCACACAAGCGATCAGACCACCCCATACTACTAAGGCTAATGCCGATAGTGCCGATGATTTATTTGAGCCTTGATCCTTGCTATTAGTAGGCGAAACCATAGAGGTATTAGCGCCCTGCTGTGTCGCTTTTATAGTGGCTTGCTTTGAAGCCTGCTTGGAGGCAATGTTGCCAAAGCTCCAGCCTATGGCCGCAATCAAGATGCAAATAAAGCCGTTCAGTGGCATATCGCCGCCAAGGTTTAATGCAATTACCCCTAGCCCTAACAAACCAACTATCATCCCAACGATTTGCTTACGACTTACCGCCTCGCCCAAGATGACATAGGCTAACAATACGGTGATAAAAATCTGCATTTGCAATAACAACGCTGTTAATCCTGCCGAGGAGCCCAAGTGCATCGCGGTAAACACAAAGGCATATTGCAGTACGAAAGTACCAATCGCATAGACAAATAAGGTTCGGTTAAAGGTAGGCGGCTTAAGGAGTAATATTAGCGGTACAGCAGTGAAGAAGAAACGCATAGCAGTCAACATTAGTGGCGGAAAACTCTCAAGTCCCCACGCAATGAAAGTGAAGTTTACGCCCCAAATAAAGGCAACGAGCACCGCTAAGGCGATATGGATTGGGCTCATAGGATTATCCTAGATAATGGTTTTTAGTTATTGTTATCAATACTTGGAGTGAATAGAGCTTTAATCTTAGCTATAGGTAGCTTTTATCTACAGCCAAAGCGTTACTGCGCAGTACAATGTCATGAGTACAATTACCGCATGAATCAACTGAATTACTCGCGGCAAATGCACTAACTTACGTAGCCAATGACCTCCTGCTGCCCAGCAGCTAATGGATAAAATATTTATAAGCGCGCACATCGCAAGCAGCGCATAATTATCTAGCCAAGGTCTGCCAGCGTGGAACATCGCCAGACTGGGAGCAACCATAGTCATCGTCCATGCTTTGGGATTGAGCCATTGAAACAGTAGCGCCTGCCCAAAACTTAAAGGTAGTTCACCGAAGCTTCTTTTTACCTTAGTATCACTCTCATTATCTTGTTTACGTTGTTGTTCACGTAATAATGCCTCATTAATAATAGCGGAAAAGTCAGTTTTCGCCATCTGATAGGTCAGCCATAACAGATATAGCGTACCTAGAATTTTTATAATCAACATAACGGCAGGGAAACTAACCACTAACGCCGTCATGCCCCAATAGCTTAAC
Source organism: Psychrobacter sp. 1Y11 (assembly GCF_052259045.1). Lineage (NCBI taxonomy): Bacteria > Pseudomonadati > Pseudomonadota > Gammaproteobacteria > Moraxellales > Moraxellaceae > Psychrobacter > Psychrobacter sp. 1Y11. The sequence goes on along the minus strand of NZ_JBQQER010000001.1, from coordinate 329,524 downwards.
CAAAGCATAACTGCGACACCGGTAGTAATGCCAAGCATATGCCAGCGGCACGCCCAAAATCCGCGTTTGATACTGCCGTGCAATAACATTAAATTATTAGGACCTGGCGTAATAGAATTGATCAGCATAAAAATAGCTAATGCCGTTATACTGCCTTTAAAGCTCGCGGTTAAGTCCATCTGCTGTTTCACCCTAATAGTGCTGAACGTTAGTGATAAGACCAACTTTAATGTAAATATCCATAACAGACCCGATACAGTTTCACGATTGGTGAACAAAGTGTATAGTCACTATGAGCATAACAATTGACTGGTTTACTCTTTTAACTTTGCCTCAGAGTGAGCAAGCTGAAGTCAGCACTTAAAACAAAACAAGAGTGGCGCATCATGGTCGAAACCTATACGCTCAATCCCAATTTAACCAAGACTGCGGCTGTCGCTGAATGGCTCCAGCAGCGTATTGATTGGCAAATTTACTTGCCTAATCAGCGTGTACCTTCAGTACGCAAACTGGCCAAGCTCTTGAATATATCGAGCTTTACGGTGGTACAAGCTTATGAGCAGCTAGTCGCTACCAATGTATTAGTCGCGAAGCCCAGCTCTGGCTATTACGTTCGTACTCAAATAAATCCAGTACCGTCAAATAACGCCAAAAAACCAGCGATTAAATACCCAGCCATTGATACGCGATGGCTAGTGCAACAAGTGTTTAGTGATATTCCGCACCACTGCTCACCGGGCGTGGGCACTTTGCCTAATGAGTGGGTGCGTAATGAAAAGATGGAATGGGCGATCCGGCAGGTGACGCAGCAAGCGGACAGTTTTGTTTATAATTACGGAGATATTCAAGGCTATTTACCGCTACGCCAGCAGCTCGTGCAGCAGCTAAATACGCAAGGGATGCATACCCATGTCGATAATGTCATCACTACAGCAGGGGTATCGCAGGCGGTGACGATGGTAGCGCAATTACTGACTCAAGCAGGTGATACTGTTATCGTCGATGGTCCGGGTTGGTATTGGCTATCGAGCAGCCTGCAACAACAAGGGCTAAATGTCGTTGCTGTAGATCGTGATCATCAAGGTCCAAATATCGAGCACATGCAAAAGCTGTTCGCCGCGCATCGTCCGAAACTGTATCTCACCAATAGCGTACTGCACAATCCCACTTCTTATAACCTGCATCCTGCCCGCGCCCATCAAGTACTTAATCTGATTCACGAGTACGATGCCTATATCTTTGAGGATGATTTGTACGCCACTTTTGTACCGGGTGGACAAGTGCTGCGTTATGCCAGTCTCGATCAGTTTGAGCGCGTGCTTTATGCCACGGGGTTTTCAAAGTCCATGGCGTCAGGCTGGCGCGTCGGTATGCTGGTGTATCCTGATAGATTTATCGATGACGTATTGCGAATAAAAACTTTGAGTACTCTAAATACCCCAGAGTTTGGTGAGCGCGTTATTCACCGTCTATGGACGCACGGCGAATACCGTCGACAAATTAAAAAAGTGCAGCAGCAGCTGTATGCTGCGCATCAAAGACTACGTAGCGCGCTGCCCAAGATTGGTATCACATATCCTGAGCATACGCAGGCAGGTCTGTTCGTTTGGGTAGATACCGGACAAGATACTAGCCAGCTGGCATTAGATGCTTATCAGGAGGGTTGGTTAGTCGCACCGGGACAATTGTTTTATCCAGACGCTAGGGCTTCGACATATCTGCGTTTAAATGTCTCGACGACAAGTGATGACTTTTTGGTTTGGTTAGAAGATTATTTGTTCAAATGCTCAGCCAAGTAATCGACTAATATTCTGATTTTCGATGATAAATGACGATTGTGCGGATAAACGGCCCAGATATCTTCTTCAGGCTCTCGATACTGATCCAGTAAACTGACTAGCGCGCCGCTCTCCAGATATTTTTGTACATAATAATCAGGAAGCTGGACCATACCTAGGCCTTTTAATGCCGCATCGACCAAGCTGTAGCCACTGTTATAACGCACCGGACCATTTACCTGCGCCTTTTTTTCTTTACCAGTGCTCTTAAAACGCCAATAATCTAGCGTTCCCAGTAAGCAGTGATGCTGACTAAGATCTGCTAAATGATGCGGAGTACCATATTTATCCAAATAAGCAGGAGCAGCGCAGACAAAATTAGTCCGGCTGCTCAGTTTCTTAGCCATCAAAGTTGAGTCATTTAAATGACCGATACGAATGGCTAAATCGTAGCTACCCTCAATCAAATCAACAGTTTGATTGGTCAAAAAAGCCGTGACCTCAATATCTCTATATTGCAGCATGAAATCATTAACTAACGGTAAGAGTTGCTGCTCACCATAAGTGACAGGCGCGGTTAGTTTTATCTTACCTTGAGGTTTAGACTGCAAATTACTTACCGCTTGTTCCGCTGCATTCAAATCATCTAACACCGTGCGGCAGCGCTCATAAAACACCCGCCCCTCCTCTGTCAATGAGACCCTACGAGTGGTACGATAGAGGAGTTTGGTATTCAAACGTTCCTCCAAGGTACTCACTTGCCGGCTTACTTGCGCAGTAGAAATACCGAGCCTTTTGGCAGCTTTGGTGAAGCTTGCGCACTCGGCAACATAAACAAATTCACTAACCCCTTCCCACTGCATGATTATTACCACCTTGTAAAAGATATTTTCAATTTCACTATATTATCATTACCATAGAAATAATATAAAATAGTCATCACAACCCTAAAAACTCATTACAATTAAAAAGAAGGAAGCGAAGCTATGTCAAAGCAAGCCAATACTACTGATGAATTTATCAAATCTAAAGCTGCGGTCGCTTGGGGCCCAAAAGAGCCACTATCTATCGAAGAAGTAGACGTGATGCTGCCACGTAAAGGTGAAGTATTAGTAAAAATACTGGCCAGTGGCGTTTGTCATACCGATGCCTTCACTTTATCCGGTGAAGACCCAGAGGGCGTGTTTCCCGCTATCTTAGGCCATGAAGGCGGCGGTATCGTTGAGCAAATCGGCGAAGGTGTGACTAGCGTTGCCGTTGGCGACCACGTGATACCTCTATATACTGCTGAGTGCGGCGTCTGTAAAATGTGCCGCTCGGGAAAAACCAACCTGTGCTCAGCAGTACGTGAAACTCAAGGTAAGGGCCTAATGCCAGATGGCACCACGCGCTTTTATAAAGATGGCGAGCCTATTTATCACTATATGGGCTGCTCCACTTTCTCTGAGTACACCGTTCTACCTGAGATCTCTTTAGCCAAAGTCGATGAAGAGGCACCTCTAGAAAAGGTCTGCTTACTGGGCTGCGGCGTGACTACCGGCATGGGCGCAGTTATGAATACTGCTAAAGTAGAAGAAGGCTCTACTGTTGCTATTTTTGGTCTCGGTGGTATCGGCCTTGCTGCCATCATCGGCGCAAAAATGGCCAAAGCCAGCCGCATCATCGCTATCGATATCAACGAAGATAAATTCGAGTTGGCCAAAAAACTCGGCGCAACCGATTGTATTAACTCCAAAGACTACGACAAGCCTATCCAAGACGTTATCGTCGAGATGACCGATGGCGGCGTCGATTATTCGTTTGAATGTATCGGTAACGTCGATGTCATGCGCTCAGCGCTCGAGTGTTGTCATAAAGGTTGGGGCGAATCGGTGATTATCGGTGTCGCTGGCGCAGGACAAGAGATCTCCACCCGTCCATTCCAGCTTGTCACAGGCCGCGTTTGGAAAGGCTCAGCATTTGGCGGCGTCAAAGGCCGCAGTGAACTACCCGGCTACGTTGAGAGTTACTTACAAGGCAATATTCCTTTAGAGGACTTCATTACCCATACGATGCCTATCGAGGACATTAATGAAGCGTTTGACCTTATGCATAAAGGAGAAAGCATTCGCTCAGTGGTTCATTTTGAATAATAATAGCTGACGGTTATCGTTATTCTCAAAGCTGATAATTTATTCGCTTAAAAAAAGCAGCATAAAACGAGTTTATGCTGCTTTTTTAGTACCAAACAAGCTATTCTTAACCGCTACTACCCCACTACCAAACGCATCATCTGTGTACTGATATAACCGCCAAAGGTACCAACCGCATACCCCAAAATACCCAAAAACACACCAACCGGCGCCAGTGACGGATGAAAAGCGGTGGCGACAATAGGCGCTGATGACGCGCCGCCGGTATTGGCATTTGAGCCAACCGCTAAGAAGAAAAATGGTGCGCGAATGAGTCTTGCGACAATAAAGATGATAGCCACATGAATACTCATCCACACCAGACCAATCAAGAGTAAGCGCCACTGCGAGACGATGCCGGCAAGATTGATCTGCATACCGATAGCGGCAATAAGTACAAAGATAAATACCGTACCGATTTTGGAGGCGCCGACATGATCCAGACGACGGATTTTGGTAAAGGAGAAGACAACCCCGATTAAGGTAATAATCACCACCATCCAAAAAAAGCTACTGGCAAAGCTATACTGCACCGCCCAGCTATAGGGCGCAAAGAAACCTGCAATCTGTCCTCCGACAAAATGCGCTACCCCAACCATGGCAAAGCACAGCCCAAACATCACCATTAAATCATTTAAAGTGGCTGGACGCGCGTGATCGCGCTCGTAGCTCTCGACAGCTTTGATGACTTTTTCTATGCTGCTGTTATCTGCTCTTAACAGGCGATCTACCTTATCGCTATGCTTGGCTAACACTAAAATTGCTAATAACCATAATGATGCATTAGTAGTATCCACTAAGATCATCATACCGAATAAATCATCGCTAACCCCGAACAGCTCCTTCATCGCTGCCTGATTGGCCGCGCCGCCGATCCAGCTTCCTGCGACCGCCGAAAACCCGCGCCACAACGTGTCATCTGTGAACATCTCAGGTGACACCCATTTTGCTAACCCTAAACTGACAGGCCCGCTAACAATAATAGCTAAGCTTGCAGCAAAAAACATGGCAAGCGCCTTCCAGCCTAGTCCCAATATCTTGGGCACATCCATCGACAGCGTCATCAGGAGTAAACTTGCTGGTAACAGATAAGTAGCGGTAAAACCATAAATCTGCGAGCCGATACCATCAGCAAACACGCCTAAGCTATTGAGCGTCGCCGGTATAAAGCAGCACAGCACGATACCTGGCAGCACGGCATAAAAGCGCCGCCAAAATTTGCCCGGCAACCCTTGGGTATAAAATACCAAACCAATAATTGCCATGATAATGCCAAAAGCTAACGGTAAGCTGTCTATCTTTAAGTCAGAAATAGCGAGCATCTAATGGCTCCAAGCGGGATCAATTGAGAGGAAGTGAATAAGCACTGCAGTATAGAGAAGCACGAAAATGAGCGCAAGGTCGTCTCATAAGAGCGCCCTATTTTTATTGACCTACAAAAAAGCCAGATACTAGCTATTCACTAGATATCTGGCTTTTTACACTATTCATAAACCTCAATAGAGGTTTAGCTCAACAGACCAAATGATGGTTTGTTACGAGTTGCCACCACGGTTGCCGCGATTGCCACTTGGACGACCATTACCGCCTGAGCGATTGGCTGGACGGCCTTGGCTACCGCTTGGGCGACCACGTCCGGTTGCTGCGCGGTCACCACGCGGGGCACTCGTGCCATCGCCGCGATTAGGACCACTGCGCTTGCCTTGATAAGGCTTGCCGCCGAAACGGTCTTTTGGCTTACCAGATGAGTCACGTGACTTGCCTGCTCCTTGGCCTTGATAACCGCTGTCGTTGCTAGCGCGTTGACCACCGCCGTTAGACTTACCGGCATAGCCACCTGAACGTCCGCGTCCTTGACCACCACCATTTGAGCGACCACGCCCGCGGCCGCGGCCTTTAGGTTTATTCTCACTTGGTACGTAGGTTTTCTTCGGCTCAAGCCCTTCAATAACGTCTACTTCCATCTTACGATCAAGATAGCGATTAATAGCTGCTAGCTGTGGACGATCATCCATGCTACATAAGCTGATTGCAACACCGGTACGACCAGCACGGCCACAGCGGCCAATACGGTGGACATAATCTTCTGTCTGACGCGGTAGATCATAATTGATGACATGCGAGATTGCAGGTACGTCGAGACCACGAGCAGCGACGTCAGTTGCGACTAGTATTTTGCATTTGCCATTACGCAAGTCTTGTACGATACGGTTACGCTTGCTTTGCGGCAGATCGCCGTGCAAGAAGCTGGCTTTGTGACCATCTTCTTTAAGCTGGCTGGCAAGCTTTTCAGTACTACGCTTGGTTGCCGCAAAGATAATGATTTGGTCCATCTCTGGCTGACAAACGACTTTGTCTAAGATTTTATTCTTATGATTAAAGTCATCACAGTAATAGACTTTTTCATCGATATGAGCCGATTCTACTTTAATAGACACGCGCTCAGGATTTTTCGTGAAGCTTGCAGCGATCTTACCAACTGGGCCATCCCAAGTGGCTGAACACATCACCGTCTGACGGTCGGTTGGTGCCGCTTTTAGGATATCGTTGATATCATCAGCAAAACCCATATCAAGCATACGGTCGGCTTCATCTAGCACGAGCACTTCTAAGTGTGATAAATCAACACGGCCTGCTTTAATATGATCGAGCAGACGACCTGGGGTTGCGACAATCACTTGTACGCCTTTTTTAAGTGCGCGAATCTGACCGTTATACGGCGCGCCGCCGACTAGCGGTACACAAAATAGACCGCGCATATCGTGCGAATACGTACGCACGCTATCATGAACCTGCTGAGCAAGCTCGCGCGTAGGCGTTAGGATAAGGGCTTTAGTGTGTTTGTCAAAGCTTGTGGCACGGCTTAAGCGATCTAGCAGTGGAATAACGAAAGCTGCTGTTTTACCACTACCCGTCTGCGCTGATAGTAATAAGTCACGACCTTGTAGAGCAAAAGGAATAGCCTGCGCTTGGATAGGTGTCGGGTTTGTATAGCCACTGCGATCAAGCGAGGTTAAGATAGGCTTGGCAATGTTAAGATCAGCAAAGGTGATTTGGTTTTCTTCAGTAGTCTCAGACGCGTCAGTAGTAGCGGCTTGAGCCTGTTCTGCTGCTGTGTTGGTTGTTTGAGTGTCGTTGTTTTCGATGATGCCGTTTTGGGCGGCGATAGTAGATAAGATGTCAGTCATGAGTATCCTTGGTAGTTGAGCCGCTGCAAATTCAGCGTGCTTGATGCCTACCACTGATAACCGTTCATCAAACAGCCTATTTACCAATCAAAATGGTAAAGTATCTGCATGATGTCTGACGTATTTTGGTGGTAGTGCCGAGTGTCTTATCTTCGTTTGTTACTCTAACTTCATCATTACTTTGTCCAAAGTAGATAAAGGCAAGCAACACCCAATTTAAGCCAATCTATAGGCTAGTAGATAAGATATGAGTCAAAAATAGCGCTATCAATAAAAGCTATTTAAGTACACAAAATCATCGGCAACAATTACTCATAGCCATCCTAGGCTCAAAATCGCAGGCGATGTTATCAATCTCATAATACACGTAGTCGAAGCTAACGTGGCGACGTAGTATATCACAGCTTATTTATTATCCCTATCTATTTTTTGATATTCATAACCATAGTGCATTCACCAGTAATGCTAAGGTTTAGCAAACAAAATGCTAAGCGCTAGAGGCCAACTCGGTACTAAGTAACAGTACTAAGCAGTAGCAGTACTGATTATCAGTGCTAAGCTGAATATGGATGATAAGCGCTCATACTATAAAAATACTACCAAGCTTAACGTTTAACATCCGAGACATAAGTTGGCAAATCCCAAGCGCCGCCAGACTCTACCATACGGCAAAGACCTGTGGTGCTCTCGTAGCTTTTCTCAAAACGACGACCCGTCCAGACCCAGTCTGTCTTTTCTAAGCAATCTCCAAGGCTGCGGCCTTTTTGGATAGCGCTTATTTTGCCACTGTCATAGCTAGTAGCACTATTAGTGACCAATTTTGGGTTATAAGGCGCGCTGTCATTCATCACCCACATACCATGGCCAACATTATAAGCATCGACCCAGCATTTATGCTGAGCGAGTAGCTGATTGCCATTTAGGCGCTTCACATGCCAGCCGGAATCATCGCTTAAGCTTGGACAATCGCGCTTTGCATCTGCTAGGGTATTTTTCATCATAGCTGTAAGGTCTGAGGCGTCTATTCTAAAGCTCTTTTTTTTGGCCATTCTTGTTGTTGGTGGCACTAAGCGTAATTGCGGGGCAGGTTTGGCAGCTAACACTTGACTGTCAGACTTACCCCCTTTCTTCACTAACGCCCCACTCGTTCCAACTCGCCCTTGCGCTTCATCTGCCTTTAGCATGACTGCCATTGCACCATCACCGGACAGCTCCCAGCGTGTATTACGAAGCACAAATTCGATCTTGCTCTCTTTGGTCAGAGCCTCTAGCAGGGCGCTCACTTGCCCAGGGGTTAAGACGGCGTCATTAGTAGTGCTAGAGTATGGCTGCGCCTCACCATAGTCTTTACCATCTATAATAAGCGAGATACGGTGACGGTTACCTAGTTGCAGCAAGGATTTGGCTGAGCCCTCTTTAGCCCCGCCAAGCTTTACTCTGCCATCAACCTTTGCTGTATCACCAGCGCGGCGAACTAATAGCACTGAGACAGGCATCTCGCTATTATTTTGGCTTTGATACCCTGCTAATCGGCAAGTACGAGTATTGTCACAGGCGACTTGCCAGTCTTTTGATTCAAGCGCTACTGGGGTGGCCGTATTACCCATAGTGCTGATGGTCATAGTACTGACGGCGAACAAGCCTAATGCCAAATACTTTTTAAGATGCTTTTTAGTATTATAAAGAGCAAGAACAATAGCTGCGCTAGAATGATTATCACGCCACTGCTTATTATCAGGACAATTGATTTTATTATTAGTATATTTCATAAGGGATACTCTTAAACTTATAAGACATCAGTGCAGTTTTTTAACATAGACAAGCTACTATCTTAAACGCTTAATGTTACCGTTTGTTATTCTAACATATCATTGTGTAATAGATAAAAGGGATATAAATTCTATTAAATCGTCCTAAAAATCAGTATTTAATCTCTATAACTACTCATTACCGTAGACTATTGATGCCTAACGATGGCTAGTATTGCTCACTCCTTGTGTGTTTGTTCTGGCTTATTAGCTAAGCCCATAAAAAAGCCGATAACTTAAGCTATCGGCCCTTTATTTTAATAAATGGTTTAATTTTAAGGCTTTATCGCAGATTAGATAGTTATGAATGAATAGATTGTAGCGGAAGATCAACCGCTCTTTTTACTGCCGGGCGCTGCGCTATGGTTCTAGCCCAGCGCTGCAAATGCTGATAGCTATCAACCTGTAAAAATTCAGCCGAGCCTTCATAGAGATCGCCGAGCACAAGTTGGCCGTACCAAGCCCAAATAATCATATCAGCAATATTGTAACTTTGTTCACCATTACCGCACATATAATCACGGTCTTGTAAGTGAATATCTAACACATCAAGCTGACGTTTGGTCTCCATCGTAAAGCGATTAATCGGATATTCCATCGGTTCAGGGGCATACGCATAAAAATGACCGAAGCCGCCGCCTACATACGGTGCGCTCCCCATCTGCCACATCACCCAGGACAGACACTCAGTCCGCGCTCGGCCCTGCTCTAGTGGTACAAACTTACCGAACTTCTCTGCCAAATATAGTAAAATCGCGCCTGACTCAAAGATATGAATAGGCTCATCATCTTCTACTGCTGAATAATCTACTAAGGCTGGAATTTTAGAGTTGGGGTTGATATCGACAAAGCCTGAGCCGAATTGATCATTTTCAGAGATATCGATCTTATAGGCGTCATATTCTGCGCCTTTTACCCCAAGCTCGCGCAGCTCCTCTAGTAAGATATTGACCTTGACACCATTTGGTGTGTTCAATGAGTAGAGTTGTAGCGGCGCATCCCCTACTGGTAATGTTTGCTCGTGGCGCGCGCCTGCGGTGGGACGATTGGTGTTGGCAAACTTACCGCCGTTTTCTTTATCATTCGTCCAAACTTTTGCGGGTTTATAGGGGTTATCATTATTATCACTCATAAGGGTTATCCTGTTTTATTATAAACTTTGCTTCATAAAATTATCAAAGCTGCTACCAGCTTTAAATTTTAAAATTCATTTCAGTTTTGAGAGTCCACTATAGCGGATAACTCTCTAGTTAGAAAAGAGCTCTAATGTAGCGATTATTAAGCAAGTTATGTCATTTAACCTGATGAATATCCGTACGTATCGTTATCAGGGTGACTGTAACTACACTTTGAGACTGAGCTTTGGCCGCTAACCGTTACTTTACCCTTCTTTAACTACTGCCTGATTGTCCCTATACTACGCGAAAACCTCAAACTATAATTTAATACTTCATAAATTTAACACTTTATAAAGTAAGCGATGGTGATGTCTACATGGTAACGCTAACCCCAGCGCAAGATAAATTCCTACCTTATGTGTTAGCCGTAGCGCTGTTTATGCAGATCCTTGATGCGACGATTCTTAACACGTCGCTGCCGCAGATGGCTGAGGCTCTAGGAGAATCGCCACTCAAAATGCAGTGGGCGGTGATCAGTTATGCGCTAACCTTAGCGATCTTTATTCCGATTAGTGGTTTTTTGGCGGATAAGTACGGCACGCGTAAGGTATTTTTATCCGCTATTATTATCTTCTCTGTCGGGTCGCTGATGTGTGCCGCTTCGCCGACGCTCGATATTTTGATTGGCTCGCGTGTTATACAAGGGATTGGCGGGGCGATGATGACGCCAGTTGCACGGCTGATCTTAGTCAAGTCTTATCCGCGCAATAAGCTTTTAACGGTGATGAACTTTGCGGTGATTCCGGCGCTGATTGCCCCATTAATAGGCCCAGTGCTCGGCGGCTATATCGTACAATACTTCAGTTGGCATTGGATATTTTTAATCAATATTCCTATGGGTATCCTAGGCTACGTTATGGGCAAAAAACTGGTGCCCGACTTGTTTGAAGATGCCAAGCATTTAGATTGGGCAGGCTTTGCTTTATTTGCCGCCGCGGCTTGCGGCTTTACCTTAGCCGTTGAGTTTAGCTCACAAACTGGTCGCGGCTTATATGGACTGATACTCGCGCTGATTGCTTCAGTATTGATAGGCGCTTATGTTTGGCATGCTAAGCGCCGGCAAGCACCGCTATTTCCCTTGAGTTTGTTTCGTATTCGCACCTTTCGAATCGGCATTGTTGGTAATTTATTTACTCGCTTAGGAATTAGTGCGGTGCCTTTTTTGTTGCCGCTGCTGCTGCAAGTGGTGTTTAAATATTCACCTTCTCAGGCGGGATGGTTGCTTGCGCCTATAGCCATTGGCGCTATGGGTATCAAGCCTTGGGTCAGTAAAATCATCCAGCGCTACAGCTACCGTAAGGTATTAGTGGTGAACACGATTTTATTGGGTATTTTGATTATTATTCTAGCGCAGTTCAACGATCCGTCTTATTGGATATGGTATATCCCTATTTTGACCATTATGGGCGCTTGTAACTCCATGCAGTTTAGCGCTATGAACACTCTCACGATAGGTGACTTGGAAGGTACACAGACCAGTAGCGGCAATAGTTTAATGGCGGTTAATCAGCAGCTTGCGATCGGTTTTGGGATTGCCTTTGGCGCGGCGGTACTTAACTTATTGCGTGAGCGCATGGATCTCGATATGCTGATGGCATTTCAGACGACTTACTGGGTACTTGGCATCTTGACTATTTTATCAGGGCTGCATTTTTTACGTCTTAAGCCTAATGATGGCGACGGCTTATATTAGTTGTCTAAAGATATAAACTTAAAAAAAACCAGCTTAAGCACACAAGGCTTAGGCTGGTTTTTTTATTAACCGTATTACAAGAGCTTCTAGGAATAAACTTCAATTATAGTTATTAAAGAACTATAGTTAGTAAAGCTTGCATACTTATGGCGTATGATCGTCATTAATCTGCGATTGAATATAGTTATGCACGCCGACATCGCGGATAAGATCTTGCTGGGTATCAAGCCAATCGTCGTACTCTTCGTTACCGTCTTTTAGCTTAACGAGTAGCTTACGTGAGACATAGTCTTTATGCTGCTCACACAAAGTGATCGCATCGGTAATGATATCGTATTTTTGACGCTCTAAGCGCAGATTGCACTCGATCATCTCAGGGACATCTTCTGCGATAAACATCTTGCCATAGTCTTGCAGATTGGGCAGACCGCCTAATAACAAGATACGCGCAATCAAATCATCCGACCATTTCATCTCATAGATAGACTGCTGGTAACAATTTTCATTTAAAGCTTCAAGGCCCCAATGCCGCGCAATGCGCGCATGCAAAAAGTACTGGTTAATCGCTATTAGTGACTGTCCAAGCACCTTATTTAGGGCTCTAATAACTTCTTTATCGCCTCTCATCTCTCTCTCCTAAGCATCTAAAAATAAATGATATTAGTCTATGAAACTACTTTCAGTCTTGATATTAGCCTTGGGTTAATTCTGGCGGCACTTCTGCTATCTGGCTTTGCAGGTAATTTGGCAAAGTAACCATATCGATAAGGCGGAGCTGCTGCTCTAACCAATGCGCATGATCTTCTTCGGTGTCTTTAAGCTGTTCTACCAAGATATCACGAGTGACATAGTCGTGCTCTTTTTCGCATAAGGCAATACCGTCTTTTAGGTGCTGCTGTACTTCATATTCGAGATCGAGATCGAGCTTGAGCATCTCAGGTACAGTGCTGCCGATATGGATTTCATTGACCGTCATTTTAGGAGTGCCGCTTAGCATCAAGATACGGCGAATGATCGCTTGCGCGTGCAGTGTCTCATCTTCCATCTCATGATGAATACGATCATACAGCTTGCCATAGTGCCACTCAGCGTACATCTCAGAATGAATAAAATATTGATCCCGCGCTGCCAGCTCGCCACCTAGTAAAAAGTTTAAATAATCAATAATTTTTTGGCTACCTTTCATAACACTTACTCCTTTAATTATCAGCTTTTGTCACTATCAGCGCTGTCAATGACATCGCAAGCTAAAACATAATTGATCAATTGATAAGTCTAACATAAAGACAGCTCAGGGCTTGTAATATTAGGAACTAAGAATAAGATGCTAACTGATAATTATTATCAGACTACAGTAGCCACTATTGTTATTGCTTCTTATTTTAGGGTGCAGCTTTAATCTTTGTTTTAGTTTTTTGAGCTTATAACTACACAAATCAAAAAGCCGTCCTGCTCTTATAAGCAACGGACGGCTGATTAGTATTTTACTATCTATTTATAGGTGGTTTATAGACGAGAGCGATAACAAAAAAGTAGGCGTTAACTAAATTATCGCTACACCGCATAAGCTAGTACATCAAGCTTGGCATGATGCTCGTCAAGATAGTCGTTGACCATAGGCTCGCAGCAGCCGCAACAAGTGGCGACATCAAGGGTCTCTTTTAAGCCATCGAGAGTGTCAATACCTGACGCTATGGCGGCTTGAATTTGCTTTTCTTTGACGTCGTTACAGATGCAAACGTACATATAACTACCCCTACTTTACTATCTTAGTGCTATTGGTGTGCCAATCACTACAAACTGGCTTAACAATCATTATAATGATAATTATTAGCATTTACAATAGCTTTTGTAAGCCTGCCTGTCATTGCTTCTTTTGTCGGCTCTATTTCTACCTTTTATTAAAACAAGCAGCCGTTATCTACAGCGATAGTAAATAGTAAAGTTGATAAAAGACGATAACTAAAGAAATTCGTTGCCTAACTTGTGATATTTACTTATTTGCATATAAATAAATCGTAAAAAATGATAAGATAAGCAGCATGAAGTGTATTAAATAGCCGATAAACGGTTTTTTATTATAAATTGACATCTAAATATCCTAGAAGCTAGAATATTGTCGGTATCATCCATACTCGTTAATATGGTTTTTAGTATGCAAGTTATTTCAGTACTATTAATGAATGTCATAATTTATTTCTTGACTATCTTTTATGACTATTTACTGATTTAATACCCCATATTTATTGATGCCCTATCACTTCTTTTCAGACTGGTTTATATACCTATCATTGACTTTTTTGTGAACAGCTTTGTGCGCAGATAAGCTACCATTCAAGAGACCTTTATATGTCTAATTCAAATAATGCCATACAGCCTATTGAGCTGTTTAAAGTCTTGTCCGACCCCACTCGCTTGAAGCTGTTTCAGATCTTATATAAAAAAGAAGCACGCTGCGTGGGCGAATTAGTAGACATGCTAGATCAGCCGCAGCCAACAATATCTCGGCATCTTAACCATCTCAAAAAGCTAGGTATTCTCAGCTGTGTGCGTGATGGTACCTGGATGTGGTATAAAGTTGCAAATGATACGCCTGATTGGTGTGCTACTATCCTTGAGACTACTTATCAGACGTTGAAGGAACAAAACACACCAGTAAAAGAGATGAATAACTCTCGAAGCGCTGATGCATAAACGAGCTGATAGCTCGCTACTCAGACAGAATATTAAAATATAGTAACCATCTTTAATGGTTATATCGAAGTGTAAAAAAGACCTATAGCTAGTAGCTATAGGTCTTTTTTTACGTAGAGTTAGGCTAAATCTAAGAAGTCACTGACGAAGCTGTTGGCGGGCTGGTTAATAAGCTGCTTCGAGGTGCCAACTTGCTCGACGCGGCCATGATTCATAACCACAATTTCATCGGATATTGCCCGCGCCTCTTCTTGATCATGGGTCACCATGATACTAGTAATCCCTAATTCGTGATGAATGTCTTTCAGCCAAGTTCGCAGCTCTTTACGCACTTTGGCATCAAGCGCCCCAAAGGGCTCATCTAATAATAACAGCTTGGGCTTAACCGCTAACGCGCGGGCTAAAGCAATACGTTGGCGCTGTCCGCCTGAGAGCTGATGCGGATAAGCATTGGCAAGTTGCGGCAATTTTACAAGTTCTAACAGCTCCGCCACCCGTTTCTTAATATCGGTTTTACCGGGTCTTTCAGATTTGGGTAATAACGTCAGCCCAAAGGCGATGTTATCGGCGATATTTTTATGACGAAACAGCGCGTAATGCTGAAACATAAACCCAATATGACGCTTTTGTACCGGAATATCCGTCACGTCCAAATCATCAAATAATATCTGCCCAGAGTCTGCGTATTCCAGGCCAGCAATAATGCGTAGTAGCGTGGTTTTACCACAGCCTGATGGGCCTAATAAGGTAGTCAATTTACCTGTAGGTACGGTGATATTGATATTATTCAAAGCGGTGAAATCACCAAAGGTTTTATTAACATCTCTAATTTCAATACTCATACGTGTATCTCTTATTCGCTTATAATATGAATGACTTACGCTATCTGTTATTCAGGCTTATCCCTTGTGGGCGTGTCATTGGCGCTAACAGGCAGCTCAGGAGCAGCAACCAGACGCGCCGACTTGGCAAATTTGCGCTCTTGCATCTTAGTCATCACTTGCTGCAGCAATAGCGTCACTAGCGCTAGCGCTGCCAATAGACTAGATAAAGCAAAGGCGGCGGTAAAGTTATACTCGTTATAAGCAATCTCAACGAGTAGCGGCATAGTGTTGGTCTCACCTCTTATATGCCCAGATACCACACTCACCGCACCAAACTCGCCCATGGCTCGAGCATTAGTCAATATCAGACCATAAAGCAGCGCCCATTTAATATTAGGCATAGTAATGTGCCAAAATGTCTGCCAACCACTAGCGCCAAGCGTTAAGGCCGCTTGCTCCTCAGAATCGCCTTGGGTCTGCATCAAAGGTATCAGCTCACGCGCTACAAATGGAAAAGTGACAAATAAGGTGGCAAGCACAATTCCCGGCACCGCAAAAATAATCTGAAAGCCAAGACTTTCAAGCCAGCCGCCAACTGGAGAATTAAGACCAAATAGCAAGATAAACATCAAACCTGCGACTACTGGCGACACCGAAAACGGCAAATCTAGTAACGTAGTGACTAGCTGCTTACCTTTGAACTGATAGCGCGTCACCAGCCAAGCAATAGCGATACCCATCACCATATTGATCGGTAAGACGATAGCGGCAGTCAGTAGCGTCAGCTTTATCGCTTGGAGTGCTTCTGGCTCCACTAAGGAGGCAAGGTACAACTCCCAACCATTTTTAAGCGCTTCATAAAAGACCGCAAGCAGTGGTATCACCAGCATGATAATCATAAACAGCACGGCAATGCCAATGAAGGTGCGTCTGATCCATGGCGAATCTTTAGTGGCGGGGTTACTTTGGTAGTCGTAGCTGTTGGCTATTTGCATCTTAGCGTGCTCCTACGCGGCGCGATAATCGCCACTGCACTATATTTATACTTAATAAAATAACAAAAGAGATCATGAGCATAAATAAAGCGACTGCTGAGGCGCCCTGAATATCAAATTGCTCAAGTTTACTGATAATAATAATAGGCAAAATCTCAGACTGCATCGGGATATTACCGGCGATAAAAATAACAGAGCCGTACTCGCCGGTTGCCCGCGCAAACATCATACCCGCCCCCATAAATAACGCGGGTAACAGCTCAGGTAAAATGACTTTACGAAAAGTCGTGATACGATTAGCGCCCAATACCGCTGAAGCTTCTTCAAATTCAACGGATAGCTCAGCGAGTACTGGCTGTACCGCCCGTACAATGAAAGGAAAACTGACCACCACTAAGGCCAGCCAAATACCGATAGGTGTAAAGGCAACTTGAATATCGAATTTGGCGAACCACTGGCCTATTAGACCGTTAGGAGCGTAAAGGGTAGCAAGCGAGATACCGGTCACCGCCGTTGGCAAGGCAAACGGCAAATCGACTAAGGCATTGATTAAGGATTTGCCCCAAAACTCATAACGCACTAGCACCCAAGCGACCAGCGTACCGAAGACCATGTTCGTCAGCATCGCAAGAAATGACACCCATAAGCTTAATTTGATAGCAGCGGTAACTTGTGGCTGAGAGATGGTATCCCAAAACCCCGACCAGCCCATCTGCGTCGTCGTATAAGCCATCATCGCAAACGGCAATACCACCAGTAGCGATAGGCTAAAAACTGTGATACCCATGCTTAGCCCGAACCCCGGTAGCACATTGCGCTGACGCAAACGCGTAAGCCAACTTTTTCTTACAGGTTTAGGCGAGGTGCTGACAGGAGGTGTCGTTGCGCTCATAGTTATATCCTAATTATTACGTCGCTGTCTGTATTTTTATCAGCACTTACTTATCATCGTGAGTGCTTTGTCTTTTAGTGCTCTTTATTTTGTAGTGAGCATCTAGGCAGCTTACGGTATAAAGGACATAGCGCAAGCGGCCATGTCCTTATTTATTTATCATGAACATTTTGGATTTGTCTGTCAGTTAAGCCAGCAAATAAAGGTAATAATAACCGGTAGCGGTTATTGTAAAAGCTACTGCGGAGCGTTCACCGCTAGTTGATCAAACACGCCATTATCGCTAAAGAAGTTACCCATGATTTCATCCCACGTACCGAAAGTATCATTAGGACGGAAAGTTTCAACCGGTGGTAATTTATCACCGTTTTTCTCAAGGACGCTCTGTACACTTGGACGTAGGTACAAGTTGGCCGCTAACTGCTGAGCCGGCTCGCTCCATAAATAGTCAAGATAAGCTTTGGCTGCATCTGTCGTGCCTTTTTTCTCAGTGACCGCATTGACGATAGCGACAGGGCTCTCTGATTTAATCGAGTACTTCGGATAGACGATATCGACTTGCCCTTGTCCAAACTTAGTGGCAGCTAGGTTCGCTTCATTCTCAAAAGTAACAAGCACATCGCCGATACCGCGCTGAACGAAAGTGGTGGTTGCCGCGCGCCCGCCATTCTCATAAACCTTGACATTTTTCAGCATGTCTCTGACATAGTTTTGGGCATTGTCTTCGTTGTTATCAAAAGCGTGTAAACCATAACCGTAAGCGCCTAAAAAAGCGTAACGACCATTGCCTGTGACCTTTGGATTCGCCATCACAATCTCAACACCCTCTTTAGTCAGATCTTCCCAATCGTTGATATTTTTTGGGTTGTCTTTACGGACCAAAAAGACGATGGTGCTAGTAAAAGGTACTGCGTTATCCGGAAACTGTTGCTCCCAGTCGTTCGCTACTAGGCCTTCTTTTTGTAATAGCTCGATGTCTGAACCTTGGTTCATGGTCGCTACATCAGCTTGTAAACCATTAGCGACAGACAAGGCTTGTTTACTTGAGCCACCATGCGACTGCTTAATATTGATAGTAGCGTTAGGGTTTTCAGCTTGGTAATGCTCAACGAACATTGGGTTGTAGTCTTTATAAAAATCGCGCGCCACATCGTAAGAGACATTTAACAGCTCAATATTTTGCGCCTCCCCGCTTGCCGCAGGGTCAGCGTTGGCTGCCGTCTCCGCTGATTCATTATTACTACAGCCCGCTAGTCCAAGCGTGACCGCCACGCCTGCGATACTAAGGGCACTTAGGGTTTTGTTTTTGAAAAAGTGGGTTTTATTTAAAGAGTAGCTTTTGGGAGAAGTCGTCATAAATGCCTCGAATAGGTAGAGAATTAAAGCTTTATAAAAGGGGGTGATAGCTCATTTAATTATTCATTCAATTATGCTGAGTAATCATGCAAGTATGCTAACAGCGTCTGCATATTATCTTTAATGACGAATATGTGTATGTTTCTGCCAAAATGGAATATCAAAATAAACAGTGGCTAGAGTCTTACCTGATGCCTTTACCGAGTATGGGCTTGCGCAAGCTGATCAAAGCGCCCGTCCTCAACAAAAAACAGCGCCATAATCTTGTCCCATGATCCAAAGACTTCCGTCGGCTCAAAGGTATCAATGACAGGTAGCGTACTTTGATGCGCTTTAAGAACCGTTTGGTCACTAGGACGCAGAGACATCTTAGCGATCAGTTCTTGCGCAGGCGCGCTCCACAATTCTTTTAGATAAGTATTTGCCGACTTAGTACTGCCTTTTTTATCGGTTACAGCTGTAACCACAGCGACTGGGTTATTAATGGTGATAGAATAGCTGGGATAGACGATATCAACTTGTCCTTTAGCATGTTTTTGGGCGACTAGACGCGCTTCGTTCTCTGTGGTGATGAGGACGTCGCCAAGCCCGCGCTGAGTAAAGCTAGTGGTAGCGGCTCGCGCGCCATTATCGTAAGTGACAACATTAGCGAGCAGTCGCTTGATAAAGTTATCGGTTTGAGGTGCTGTATCAAGCGTTTCTTTAAAGTGCTGCAAGCCGTAACCATAAGCACCCAAAAAAGCATAACGTGCAGTGCCACTAGTTTTTGGATTTGGCATAACGACTTCTACATCAGTCCGTCCCAAATCCTGCCAATCCTGAATATTTTTAGGATTACCAGTACGCACGAGTAGCACCACTGTACTGGTATAAGGCACCGCTTTATTCGGTAGCGCTTGCTGCCAATCTGTGGCTACTAAGCCTTTTTTAACCAGTAGCTGCATGTCGCTTTCTTGATTTAGGGTTACAACATCGGCCTGCAAGCCATTGGCCACTGACAAAGCCTGCTTACTTGAACCACCATGCGACTGATTGATCTTCACCTTGCTATCTGGATACTGCGCTTGATGTGAGTCTTTAAATAACTCGTTATACTCTTTGTAGAAATCACGTGAGACATCATATGAGACGTTGAGTAAACTGATATCTTGCGCGGTGCTTGCTTTGTTAGCACTCGCATCAGCTTGGGTCTGATTACAGCCTATCAAGACTACGCTTGCCAGCATTACGCTAGCGGATATCAGGGTTTTTGATGAGTGCAGAGTTGACGATAGCTTTGGGGAATACTTGAACAACAAAGGCAGGTTTTGCATGGACGTTCTCTTTAAATAATGACTACCGTTTTGAAAAGGTTTATGACGATAGTTATTGGCTAGGTGGTAGACCGAAGAAGTCATCGTATGCCTACTTGGTCAACGAAAACGGTTTATAGATAATGAAAGGGATAATGAGAGCTATGCTAGCAGTTTGCTTGTAGAATGCTTAGTGACAAAAACGCTTATCAAATGAATATCTTGGCATAAGTAGCGTTATTAGCTATGCTGCCCTAATCTGAACTGTTATTTCCTCTATTTCTAAGCATTAAGGCTTATATATGACCTTGCACCCCTCTCAACAATCCTATCCATCGATCGCTATGTTAAGTGCCGTGATAATCAGCACTGCTTTACTGGCAGGATGCAATAACACCTCATCCGCTACTAGCACTATGACGACAGCTAGCTCGGCAACTGTAGCCGCCGTATCTCCTGCCGTACAAGCGGTAGTCGGTGATTATGTGTCAGATAGCTATAGTCAGCGTCATCAAGGCTATGATTGGGTCGCCGTGATGGTACAAGCAGATGATAATAAAGAGGGAATTCATATAAAGGTGCGTTCTCGTCATGATATAAAAACGCCGACTTGCACCTTCGATGGACAAGCGAAGCTTATGGGTCAAGATCAAGCGCATGGGGTTATCTTTGAGACAATAGCTAATGACAGCAAGGTATTTCTACAGTTTCAAAACGGTAAGCTGACGATAGATAGCGATGATAAATACGCCTTAAACTATTATTGCTCTGGTGGCGCCTCAATCGTTGGTGAGTATCAAAAACTTCAGACCAATCTAGACCTAAGCTAATTGAATAAAAGTCTGAATAAAAAAGGTGGCAAATATATTATTTGCCACCTTTTTGTTTTTATGATGAATTTTCGAGTATGGCTTAAATGTAATGTAGCCTAGACCGCTGATGCGCCTGTTAGCTTCACCTCAGCACGTTCCTCTTTTGCGATACCAGCGTAGTATTCACGCAAAATGGCCAGTACTTCAGGGCGACTAAAGTTCTCAGGTACGTCTTCGTCTTCTGATAAAGCCTTACGCAGCTTAGTGCCAGATACTTTGACATGCTCAGACGCTTCATGCGGGCAGGTTTTATCAGATGCCATTGCGTTACAGGCATTACACCAAAACGTCCAACCTATTTTCAATGGCTGGGTAATCAGATCGTCCTTGCCGACATAATCAAAGATCGTTTGGGCGTCAAACGCACCATAATAGTCGCCAACACCGGCATGATCACGGCCAACGATTAGATGGCTACAACCGTAGTTTTGACGGAATACGGCATGTAATAAAGCTTCACGAGGGCCTGCATAACGCATATCTAGTGGGTAACCGGCTTGAATAACGGTATCCGCTCTGAAGTAGTTGTCAATCAGCGTTTTAATCGCCTCTTGACGTACTTCAGCTGGAATGTCACCCGGCTTAAGCGCCCCAAGCAGGGAGTGAATCAGTACGCCATCGCAGATCTCAATGGCAATCTTGGCTAAATACTCATGCGAGCGGTGCATCGGATTACGCGTCTGGAAAGCGGCAACGGTCTTCCAACCTTTATTACTCAAAACCTCACGGGTTTCGCTTGGGGTTTTGTAAATCTCCGGATATAGCTCAGGGAACTCGCCTTCGCTTAATACCTCGACTTGACCGGCGACATTGACCTCACCTTGACGCAGGACTTGCTGTACGCCCGGATGCTCAGGGTCAGTGGTGGTAAAGACTTGCTGGCACTCATGATCTTTGTCAATGTTGTAGGTTTCTTCAACCGTGATGATACCCATCACTTCGCCATCTTCAGCTACCAAAGCGACTTTATCCCCTTGATTAAGATTATCAGTTAAAACTTTGGGCGCGGATAACGTAATCGGAATCGGCCAAAACAGCCCAGCGTTGTCACCTGATTTCAGGCGCATCTCATCGACTACCCCTTGCCAGTCGGCCTGATTCATAAAGCCATTAAGCGGAGTAAAGCCGCCGATACCTAGCATGATCAAGTCCCCGCGCTCGCGTGAGCTTAGAGTGATAGTTGGTAATGTGCTGGCAAGCTTAAGCGCTTTCGTGCGCGCATCGCCTTTTAATAATAAGGGTTTAAGCGCGTCGCTACCGTGTGGTGGCACCAGTTTTGATGTAGAAGAAGTTGCTTGAGCAGATAAAGCAGATAAAGATGTCATGTTGTTAACCTTAAAACAGCGGATAAATTGGCTTGTTAATACGTGGCTTATTAATTCAATGCGACTAGGCTACCGAATTTTTGTTATGAAAATTTATGCTGTGTTTGGATATGGATATGACTTATAGGAATTTATATTTATCAGCGCACAGTTATATGATGTCAGCCTATATTGCTTTAAGTTCATTTTTAAACGACTTAGTGCTAAAGCACACCTTGGAATTATTACACACGCAAATCACTATTGAGATGACGTCATGTACCAATATAACTACGCGGATCAAACGCTGGTAGAAGAACGCGTCGCCCAGTTTCGCGACCAGACTGAGCGTTTTTTGGCAGGTGAGCTGCCAGAGGATCAGTATCTACCGCTACGACTGCAAAACGGCCTCTATATTCAGCGTTACGCGCCGATGCTACGGATCGCTATCCCTTATGGCCTGCTTGCCAGCTATCAGTTGCGTAAGCTTGCCGAGATTACCCGTAAATATGATAAAGGCTACGGGCACTTCACCACGCGTACCAATATGCAGCTGAACTGGCCTAAGCTTGAAGACGTGCCTGATATCTTAGCGGAGCTGGCCTCAGTACAGATGCACGCCATCCAAACCTCGGGCAACTGTATCCGTAATACCACTACCGATCCGTATGCTGGTATTCATAAAGAAGAGATTGCAGATCCGCGTCCTTATTGCGAGATTATCCGTCAGTGGTCAACCTTTCATCCTGAATTTGCCTTTTTGCCGCGTAAATTTAAGATTGCCGTCATCGGTACTGAAAATGATCGCGCTGCTACCCGTGTGCACGATATTGGCCTACACCTTAAGAAAAATGAGGAAGGCGAGCTTGGCTTTGAAGTGCTCGTTGGCGGCGGTTTGGGCCGTATTCCAGTCCTTGGTAAAGTTATTAACGAGTTCTTACCACGCGCGCATCTATTGAGCTACTTAGACGCGATCTTGCGGGTCTATAACTTACATGGTCGCCGAGATAAAGGTAGCAAATATAGATCACGGATTAAAATTTTAGTCGATACTTTGGGCGGACGCGAGTTTGCCAAATTGGTCGATGCTGAATGGGAAGCGAATACCAAAGATGGCCCGCTCACCTTAACAGATGACAATTTCACTACCGCGATTAGCTATTTTAGTGAGCCGGATTATAAAGAGTTTGATGCGCTACACGTGCAGTCAGAGCTGCAGCAGCAACTAGCGGACAATAAAGACTTTGCTAGTTGGTATAACCAAAACACCGTCGCGCACAAAATCGCCGGTTACCGCGCCGTGGTCATCTCTTTAAAAGCAGGTCTGGTCGACGGTAAATATGTGCCTTCCGGCGATGTCACTGACTCGCAGATGGACGCTTTGGCTGATCTTGCAGATGCGTATAGCTTTGGCGAGCTACGCGGTACCTACCAGCAAAACCTGGTCTTTGCTGATGTGGAAGCCAATAAACTATTCAAGCTGTGGCAGCAATTACTAGATTTGCACTTAGCCCGCCCTAATATTAATACGCTCACCGACATGATCGTCTGTCCGGGCTGGGATTACTGCTCACTGGCTAACGCCACTACGCACAACATCGCTGAGCAAATCGAGAAGCAGTTTAGCGACTTGGATTATCTGTATGATTTGGGCGATATTCGCCTAAATATGTCAGGCTGTATCAATGCCTGCGCTCATCATCATACTGGTGATATCGGTATTTTAGGAGTCGATAAAAAGGGCGAGAACTGGTATCAGATCAGCCTTGGCGGTAACTCCAGTAACGATGCCAAATTAGGCAAAATACTAGGCCGCTCCGTCCCCACTGAAGCGGTTGCGGACACTATTCAGCAAATCGTTGATGTCTATGTCGAGCTGCGCGCGACCACTGATAACGACGTCGAAAGCTTTGGCGAGCTAGTCGAGCGTGTCGGTATTGATCCCTTTAAGGAGAAGGTCTATGGCTAATCATCATATCTTGGATAGCCAAGGCGTCGATGTTAGCGCACAAGATAACTGGCTAGCGCTGAGCACTGATAGTCTACCCGATGGTATTGCACTCAGTGAGATTACCTTGCTTGAGCTGCTACAACGTCAAGAAAAGCCTGAAGTTATTGTGCCGCTTGCAGATTTGCTTGATGTTAAGGGCGCACTCGCTAGCGGACTGATGAATGAGATGTATAAGCTTATTGTTCAACACAGCAGTCATCTTGGTGTTTGGATTACCGCGGATACGGATGCTGATGTCCTAAGCCAGCTTGGCGAGCTGTTATTAAAGCAAACGCTGATTGTCATTCATGTGCCAAAATTTGCTGATGGTCGCGGCTTTAGCTTTGTACAAACTTTGCGCCAACTCGGTTATAAAGACGAGGTTCGGATCGCTGGCGAGTTTGGTCGGGATCAAATTGCTTATCTATTACGCGTCGGCGTCGATAGCTTCGTGCTTAGCGAACATGACGTGCATCCGGATTCTGAGTTTCATATCAAACAGGCCTTTACCGCGCTTGCTAGTAGTTATGATGGCCGAAAAGCTGCGGATTTGCCTATGTTTGCAGGCGCTTAAATTTTAATTTATGACTTGTTTATTAACCTTTTATTAAATCAATATTAAATCAATGTTAAATCAATCCCATTTAAGGAACACATTATGAGCCAATTACATCCAAACTTAGATATCGACCAAGCTAATAAAGACTTGCAAGGTAAGTCGCCTGAGCAAATCGTTGAGTGGGCGCTGACTCAAGCCAAAAATCCTATTATCACTACTAACTTCCGTCCGTATGAGTCTGCTATTTTGCATTTAGTGGCTAAGCAGCGCCCTGACATCACGGTATTATGGGTAGACTCTGGTTATAACACCGATGCCACTTATCGCTTTGCTAATAAAGTGATTAACGATTTAGACCTTAATGTCATCACTTATATCCCTAAGCAAACTGCTGCTCATCGTGACGCGACAATGAATGGTATTCCGGGAATCGATAATCCTCAGCATGATAAATTTACCGAGCAAGTCAAGCTTGAGCCTTTCCGCCGTGCACTAGACGAGCTAAAGCCTGACGTTTGGTTCAATGCCATTCGTAAAGATCAAACTGAATTCCGTCAAGGTCTTGACGTACTCAGCTTATCGAAAGATGGCGTATTGAAAGTGGCGCCACTATTTGACAAGAACGACGCCGATTTAGATGTATACTTGGACGAGCATAACTTGCCCAACGAGCATGATTACTTTGATCCAACGAAGGTTGAAGAAAGCCGTGAGTGTGGTTTGCATACTCAGCTTTAATATTAAGCTGTAATATACAAAAACAGAAAAGCCCTCTCGTTATGATGAACTGACCCCCAAATGTTGGACGGTTTATTTTATAACAAGGACTGAGTTCTGTATTGCACAGGACTCAGTCCTTTTAGTTTGAGTTGGATACGCTCATTATTGTAATAATGCATATACTCATGAATCTGTTTCTCTAACTGCTCAATAGTTTTCGGTTTCTCAATATAAATCGTCTCGCACTTCAGTGTACCGAAGAACCCCTCCATCAGCGCATTATCTAAGCAATTTCCTTTTCTGCTCATACTTTGCTTAATACCATGCTGTTTAAGCGTCGTGCTAAATGGTTTCATCTGATAATGCCACCCTTGATCTGAATGCAGCATTAAACTGTTGTTCTGGTACGTATTTATCTTATTTAAAGCCTTATCTAGCATCTTACCCACTAAGTCATAAGTCGGTCTCTTTGAGAGCATATAGCTGATGATCTCATTGTTATAACAATCGAGTATCGGCGATAAATACAGCTTATGATCACCCACCTTAAACTCAGTAATATCGGTGAGCCAGCGTGTGTTCGGTTTATCTGCAGTAAACTGGCGCTTTAAATGGTTCTTTGCAATCTTACCTTGTACACCTTTATAAGAGCGGTACTTCTGACGTCTTATCTTGGCGCTAAGCTTCATGTTACGCATCAGCTTAGCGATGAGCTTGTGGTTGTAATGACTCCCTAATTGCTTTAGCGCTGCCGTTATTCTGCGATAGCCATATCTGCCTTTATGCTTGTGGTATAAAGTGATGATACGCTGCTTTAGGTCAATGTATTTGTCATCACGCTCAAGCCTTGCTCTATGATAGTAAAAGACACTCTTAGGTGTCTTGGTGATCTCTAGCAAAGCTGATAAAGGGTGATCTTGCCTTAGTCCTTCGATGAGCCTTGCTTTCTCAAAGCTGGTTTCTTCTTCTGTTTGAGCAAGGCATCTAGCTTTTTTAGGTAGGCGTTCTCCGCACGTAGGTACTCATTCTCACGCTTAAGCTCTGCTAAGCTCTTTTCATCATCTGGCTTGTCTGTGATAAATGGTTTGCTCATGGCGGTTCTACCTTTAGGTTTGGATATTAGGCCAGATATGCCGTGCTTTCGATATGCTTTGTGCCAGTGGCTGATTAAAGCTGGTGAGCTGATGTTAAACTTCAGTGCCACCTCAGATTGACTCAAATCCTCTTTAAGCATGGTGGTTAACACGTTAAGTTTAAACTCGCCACTATAGTAGGCTTTGCTGGTCTTTGGTTTGATAGCATCGATACCACCGCTTTGATATTGTTTTACCCATTTAACTATAAAACGCTTGTTTACATTAAATGTCTTTGCTGTGGCTTGACCACTATGTCCTTGTTCATAGTATGCGATGACTTGCATCTTAAAGTCTAGGTCGTAACGCATAAAAATACCCCATAAGTTGTGTCCAACTTATGGGGGTCAGTTCAATGAAAGGGCTTTTTTATTGTATTTACGACTGATACAAAGAAGAACTACTATTTACGACCAAGCACCCAGCCGCCATCCATGAACACGTTAGAACCATGCATATAATTAGAATCATCCGACGCCAAGAATACCGCCAATGCGGCAATCTCTTCTGGCTTGCCAGCACGCTCGGCAGGAATACGATCTAAACGCTCATCGTCAATGCCGTCGGTCATTGGCGTCTCGATAAAGCCTGGTGATAAAATGTTCACTTTTACGCCTTGACTACCAAAATCAAAGGCCAACTGCTTGGTAAATCCTAATACTGCGTGTTTGGAAGTCACATAAGCGGAACCGCCCGGACCTGCCATTTGTGTCGCTTGCGAGCCAACATTGATAATCGCACCTTTGCCTTGCTTAATAAAATGCGGAATCACCGCTTTTGAGGCCAGATAAGGCGCTTTGACATTAATTGCCATTAGTTTGTCATAAAAGTCTTCTTCTAATTCAACCGCATTATCATAAGCATCATGAATGCCTGCGCCGTTGTATAAGATGTCAATTTGGCCGTAGGTTTCTAGTGTTTTATCCACTACTGCCTGAATCTCAGAGCCTTTAGAAACATCGGCTTTGACAAAAATTGCTTCTTGATTATTGTCTTTAATGTCTTTGACGATGCGATTGCCGTCTTTTTCATCGCGACCTGTCACAACTACTTTTGCGCCCTCGTCTGCGTAAGCTTTTGCCGTGGCTTCACCCAGTCCGGAGGTGCCGCCAAATATGATGGCTACTCTGTCTCGTAATTTCATAGTCTTTATCCTTATTTGTTTTTGTGTCTATAAATAATACATCAATCTTAAATAGATTAGCACAGTCTACAAGATAGTCAGGTTGGCCTCTGTTAGGTTGTTTTTTGCGGTTGCGTTAATATTCAGAGCTATCTATTCCTATTTCAAACGAAAAACCCCACCCTTATGAAAAATATAACTATACTAATGCCAATCCGTTAGGTGAGATACCGCGCGCGATAATTCATAATGGCAGCATATTTGAATTGAAGGCTCATAACATTATGAATACCTTTCCGCTGTTTTTTAAACTAGAAGGCCGTAAAGTATTGATCGTGGGTGGCGGCGATGTCGCACTGCGTAAAGCGGATTTATTAAGCCGCGCAGGAGCCAATATTACGGTCGTCGCGCCTGATATTTGCGATCCTTTACAAACGTTATTGCAAGACGATAAGCATGAGCTTATTTGTGAAAATTATAATAAAACCTATATGAGAGGCGCACGTATCATCATCGCCGGCACCGATGATGAAGCGCTCAATCATCAAATTCATGCCGATGCCACCGAGCTTAATATCCCAGTCAATGTGGTCGATACGCCGCATTTATGCGATTTTATTTTCCCTGCTATCGTCGATCGTAACCCTATCGTGATTGGTATCTCCTCTAACGGTAAAGCGCCGGTACTGGCGCGTTTATTGCGCGCGCGTTTAGAGACCTTAATACCACAAGGCTATGGCAAATTAGCCAAGCTTGCCGGCGACTTTCGTAGCGAGGTCAAAACTAAAATACCTACACTAACGGGTCGTCGGCAGTTTTGGGAGCGTGCCTTTGAAGGAAAAGTCAGCGAGCTTGTCTTCGCTGGTAATGAGACTGAAGCAAACGCGCAGCTGCAAAAAGATTTGGATAAAACCGCCGCGCAGATTGCCCAGAGCAAAACTACTAATGAAGGTTTACATAAGCAAAGCCCTGTTGCGCCCATCAGTCAGCACACAAATGAGCAGGGTAAACAGCCAGTATCAGCAAGCGCACCTGTGCAAGTGGCTAAAGCAGCAGTTATAGGTGAAGATAATGACATCCAAGCGGAACCAGCAAACGTTGGCGAGGTTTATATCGTAGGAGCTGGCCCTGGTGACCCAGAGCTGTTGACTTTTAAAGCGCTCAGGCTAATGCAGCAAGCTGATATTGTCTTTTATGATGCGTTGGTGTCCCCGCAAGTATTAGATCTATGCCGCCGTGACGCCGACAAGGTCTATGTCGGCAAAAAACGTAGCAATCACGCGGTAGCGCAGTTAGGTATCAATGAGCTACTAATAACTGAGGCCAAAAAAGGTCGCCGTGTGGTACGACTAAAAGGCGGTGATCCGTTTATCTTTGGACGCGGCGGTGAAGAGATTGAAAGCCTGCGCGCGCACCGTATTCCTTATCAAGTGGTGCCGGGTATCACGGCTGCCAATGCCGCGGCCAGCTATGCTGGTATTCCCTTAACCCATCGCGATCATGCGCAGTCGGTGCGTTTTGTCACCGGATTTTTAAAAGCAGGCGCGCCCAATGAGAAGTTTGAAAACCTGCTTGATACCGATGAGACCGTGGTGTTTTATATGGGGCTGCATTCGCTAACGCGTCTCACCGAAGGTTTGATGCAGGCGGGACGCGACTCTAGTACGCCTATCGCTATCGTCTCTAACGCTAGCATGCCCAATCAGCAAGTGCTCACAGGTACGCTTGATACGATTGTGGCTCTACAAGATAGCGCTCAGTTGCCAACGCCTGCCCTACTCATTATGGGTGACGTAGTGGGGCTGCATCATGATTTGGCATGGTACAACACGCATAATAAAGATAGTAGCCATACTCAAAGTAATTGGCTACGCGGCGGTACCGCTTCGACTCCGAGACAACTTGTAGATGAGAATAATACGCCGCAGCAAGCACATGCGCTGTCTATGATTGCTACTTTGTCTGAGTCAAAAGAAGATAGTTTGGAGCAGTTAGTCATTGTTTAGCGGTTTTATACTTATTATCATCACTAAACGCAGCCACTTTAATTATTTGTTAAAGTGGCTTTTTCATGAGCAATTCTTGCTAAAATAAAACCTTTCTATTCATTGCCATTAAGCCTATCTATGTCCGCAGCTGATATCTTTAAAAACCCGGTTAAACCACTCACTATTCTCCACACCTCAGATTGGCATTTGGGGCGCAGGCTGTATGGGCGCATGCGTTATGATGAGTTCGAGGCTTTTTTAGAATGGCTAAAGACGACCATCAGCGCGCAAAAGGTAGATGTGCTTATCGTTGCTGGTGACATCTTTGACACTATGACGCCAAGCAATCGGGCACAAGCGTTGTATTATGAGTTTTTAGGCAAAGTCTCAACGCTTTGCTGTGAGCATATCGTCATCGTTGCTGGCAATCACGACTCCCCTACTTTTTTGGATGCGCCAAGCCAAGTGCTTAAATTTTTAAACGTCCATGTCATCGGTACTGCCTGTGAAGATTTGAGCGATGAAGTTTTGGTCTTAGACGATAACGAAGGCAACACGCACTGCATTATCGCTGCGGTACCTTACTTGCGTGACCGCGATGTGCGCAGTAGCAGCGCCGGCGAGTCCGCAGATAGCAAAGATGCTAATGTCATCAAGGGAATTCGCGCGCACTACGATGAAGTTGCAAACTTAGCCAAAGATCAGCAAAAATCATTAAGCCAAACCCATCAGCGCCACATTCCAATTATCGCCACCGGTCATCTGTTTGCCGCTGGTAGCAAAACGACAGAAGATGATGGCGTACGCGACTTGTATGTCGGTAATCTCGGTCAGATATCCGCTGAGATGTTCGATGAGTGCTTTGATTATGTCGCGCTTGGGCATTTGCACGTGCCGCAGCGCGTCGGTGGTCAAGGGCATATTCGTTATTCAGGCTCGCCCATTGCCATGGGTTTTGGGGAAGCAAAGCAGCAAAAGCAAGTGCTACTTGTGCAGTTTGGGGATGTGTCAAATGAGTCCTTAATAGACAACGCCGCTGAGTTATTACCTGAGGTTATAGCCAAGCCTATTGAAAGCGTTACAAAAAAAGTCGTAAGCAATACAAACGACTTAATCGATGATTTATTTGGCTTTGATGACATGGAGATTGAGCCTGACAAGCAAGACGACAGCAACCAACAACCGTTAAGCCATGAACAAGTTTTGAATGTTCCTACTGCTAGCGATGCCAAAACCCTTTACTCAAACGATGTAAACAGGATGCAAGTAGTCTGCCTAGCTATCCCTTGCTTCCAAAAATTAGCGCAAATCTCAGGTGATTTGACTACCATTGCTCATACCATCAAAGCTTTAGATCTAACAGAGTCGGTATGGCTTGAGATTATTTATGACGGCGATAACATTGTCACTGAGCTGCGTGAAGAAGTGGCTGCCATGGTAGAGGGTCTATCCTGTGAAGTATTAAAAATTAAAAACACACGCACTTATAATAAAGTGCTGGGTCAAGATAAAAATGCAGAGACTCTGCAAGACTTAAATGAGAAGGATGTGTTTGAGCGCTGCTTGAGCATTAATGAGATACCAGACTCACAAAAAAAATCCTTGTTAGACGCTTATCAGCAAATACTACACAACATCTATCATAATGATAGCCAGGCCGAATAGATAAATCCTCTTTTACCTTGTAAACCCTAGTTTATATCTCACTTTTAACACGACAAAGATCTTAACATGCGCCTAATCGAACTGCGACTCAAAAACCTTAACTCTCTCAAAGGCGAATGGTATATCGATTTCGCTGATCCTGCTTTTATTAACGAAGGTATCTTTGCCATTACCGGACAGACCGGCGCGGGCAAGACCACGATTTTGGACGCGATTTGCTTGGCACTATATGGTGAAACCCCGCGTATCAATAGCATTAGCAAAAGCAGTAATGAAGTGATGACGCGACAAACGGCGGAGTGCTTTGCCGAGGTGGTGATTGATTTAAATGGCACTCAGTACCGCTGCCGATGGGGTCAGCGCCGCGCTTATGGTAAGCCTGATGGTAATTTGCAAGACGCTACTCATGAAGTCGCCTTGATCAATGCTCAAACTGACGATAGTGAAAACAGTGGCGATGATATTTTAGAGAGCAAGCTGTCACGTACTAAAGAGAAAATTATTGAACTAACGCGCATGGATTTTGATCAGTTCACGCGCTCCATTTTGCTCGCGCAAGGCAGTTTTTCAGCGTTTCTAAAAGCCAAAGCAGATGAGCGTGCGGATATTTTAGAAAAGATTACTGGCACGGATATTTATGCGACGATCTCAACTCATGTCTTTGAGAAGAAGCGTAGCGAGGAAGAGGTGCTTAGTAAATTACAATATGGTTTGGACGGCTTGATCCTATTGACTGTTGATGAAGAAGCGGTCATTAACGAAGAGCTAAAAACGTATCAGCTAGCCCAAACCGAGCAGCAGCAAAAGTATCAGCAATTCACTGAACAGATTCAGTGGTTAGATGCGATTGATGAGTTGCAAAACAAACGTGCCACTTATCAAAACGATTTATCAAAAGCTGAACAATCAAAACAAGACTTTATCCCTGATGCTAAGCGCTTAGATGCTGCGACAAAAGCGCTCGAGCTAGAGAGTCAATTTGGCCAGCTGAGTCGCAGTCGCGACACTACGAAGCGCTTGTTCGATGAGCAGCAAGCAGTAGCAGTGAAATTACCCACGCAGCAGTCTGACTTGCAGCAAGCACAGGATCAACTTAACCATGCGGATCAAACCTATAAGCAGGCTCAACTGGCGTTAAAAGAGGCTTTACCTAAGATTACCGAAACCCGCGAATTAGATGCGAGCATCAAGCAGCAAAGTCAGCGTCTACAGGATAACAGCCAACGTCAAGACACGCTATCAGCGAGTGTGCAGAGATTAACGCAAGAAATAAAATCCCATCAAACCATAGCGGCGCGCAGTGAGTCGCAGTTGGCTAGTACCGCACAATACCTTGCACAGTATAGCGAGCTTAAGGATATCGATACCGACATAGCAACTTTTGAGAATAATGGTCGCAGGCTTAAGACGCTACTGCAAGATAATACTACTCTAGCGCAGCAAAAAAAGGTTCTAGTAGCGCAAACCGAGCAATATCGGCTAGACAAAGCCAAGCTTATATCACAGCAACAAGAGCAAGAAACCTCAATTGCAGCGGCGCAAAAGCAGTTTAGTGAGTTACAACAGCAACAGCAGCAATTGCTAGCGACCAAATCATTGGCGGAACATCGAGCGGAACAACAGCAGATTGAACACCTAATCAGTCAAATTGATCCACTTATATATAGTAACCAGCAGTTAAGTACACTCACGACTCAAATAAAAAACCTTCAATCATCGAAGCCTAGTATCAACGAGGCATTGGCAACACTTAAAGAATCAATCACTAATACCGAAAAAAGTCTTCAACAGGCCAAGGACAAGCGTCAAGAAAAGCAGATGCAATTGACGCTACTACAAAAAGTTGCAAGTCTTGAGCACTATATTAATGAGCTAGAAAATGGTCAGCCCTGCCCGCTTTGCGGCGCTTTAGAACATCCCAATGCTAATAAAGAATCATTCAACGAAACCACTGAGCCCTCGAAAATCTTGAGTACGCAGCAGCAGCTCGCTGATAGCGACACCATGATTGAAAGTCTAGATAACGAGCTGTCGAAACTCAAAATTTCTTTTGCAACTCATACCAATCAGTTAGAACACCAGCAGCAGCAACTCGTGCCACTAATCACTCAAGCGAGTATGCTTAGCGATGATATTGCGCAGATGAGCGATACTCTAACTAGACAAGATGAGCGCTATAACGAAGCGGTTGCGGCTCGTGTTAATCCTATCAAGGACATCGGCGCATTGACCCAAAAGCTTAAGCGGAGTCTAAATACTAATGCGATTGACACCAGTGCTATCGACGTTATCCACTCTATTACTGCAAGTTCAGCTCAAACCAAACAGCAACTTCTCGAGCATAAAGACCGTGTAAAGGCAGCTTTGACCGATTATGAGACATTGGCTGAGTCCATAGCAAAGCTTGAAAAAGAATTAGCCCTGTTTGAGAAAAATCAGTATCAGCTGGCAAGCGAAATCAGTCTGCTCGATAACGATGACAAGCTCAATCAGCAAAGACTCGGTGGACTACAAGATAACACTAAGGCTCATTTTCTCGAGCTGCAAACGCTTATCGCTGATGTGCTCAGCATTATCGATAAATATACTGCTAGTTACTCGCAATCCGAGCGGATCTTCCCAGAAATACAGCTTTTAAAGTCCAGTATCGATGAGCAAAGCGTATTAGATAATACAGAAATCGAGCAGCAGTTAGCGGCTTTGCGTCAGTATCGTAGCCATATGTTGGAGTTAAAACAGAGCTATAATCAAGAAAAGCAACAACAGCAAACGCTAACGACTGAGCTTAGTCGTTTGACCACTCAAATTGAGACCAAACAAGCACAGCTGGATAAAGAGAGCACAGAGCTTGACGCCTTAAGTCAGTCTATTGCAGAACAGACAAAAGCTGTTGTTGAATTTCAGAAAGACAGAAAAGCCCTGTTTGCTGAAAAAGAGGTTGATAAGGAAGAAGATCGGTTACGTTTAGATGTTGAACAAGCCAAAACTGCGCAGTCTCGGGTACAAAGACAGGCCGATAGTGCTGAGCAACTATTGCAAATAGCAGAGCAGCAGCTGACACGACTTGCAAGTGAATTATTAGCCGCACAAACCACGCTAGAGAGTCAAGATGATATCTTTCAACAGGCGCTAGCGAGCTCTGACTTTGCTACTGAAGCTGATTTTGTGAGCGCGCGCCTATCGCAAAATGAACGCAATCATTTAAGCGAGCAGCGGCAGCAAATCGACTATCACTTGAAGCAAGCAAAATCTTTACTACAGCAGACTGAACAAGCACTAGCGGATCAAAAAGCCCACCCTTTAACTTTAGAGAACAAAGAGTGTTTGTTAGATGAGCAGCAGCAAGCACAAAGCAAGTCTAATAGTTTAATAGAGTCCATCGGCGCTATGATGCAAAAGCTCAAAGACAATGAAGCCAAAAAAGGCAACCAACAATCCCAGCTTAAGGCCATAGCTGAGCAAAAACAAAATCTGCAAGTTTGGCGTCAGTTAAATGAGCTGATAGGATCCAGTAGTGGTAAAAAGTTCCGGGCGTTTGCGCAGGGTCTGACCTTTGATATTATGGTCAATCACGCTAATACGCAGCTGCATAAGATGAGTGATCGTTACTTGCTGGCGCGTGATAATAGTAATCCGTTAGAGCTCAACGTCATAGACAACTATCAAGGCGGCGAGATTCGCAGTACCAAAAACCTCTCAGGCGGCGAAGGCTTTATTATTAGTTTAGCTTTAGCATTAGGATTATCGCAAATGGCTAGTCAAAACATCCGCGTCGATTCATTGTTTTTGGATGAAGGTTTTGGTACGCTAGATGAAGAATCGCTCGATATTGCGCTAGATACGCTGACCAGCCTGCAACAAGAAGGTAAATTGATCGGCGTGATCTCCCATGTTCAAGCGTTAAAAGAACGGATTTTGACGCAAATCCAAGTCAAAAAACTGTCCGGCGGCTTCAGTCAAATTAGTGGTCAAGGCTGTTATCACGTTGCAAATTCCTAATAAATAAGAGAATAAAATGGCTATTGTTATTAGTAAAATTGCTCAAGTGTCTAAGCCGATATCTAAGCCACTATCTATGCCTAGCTACGTGCTGCCTATTATAGTTTTTCTGCTAGCCATGATAGCGACGATGCTGATTTTCACCTCTTTATAAGTCTCTGTTTATGGATAGGAGACGATGGCAAGCGTAGCATCTTGTGGCTTGTTCATGTTCAACCCTTTATCATTAAATAACCAAACATTACCCATAAAAAAGCCACCGTTTAATGAGCGGTGGCTTTTTTGCTATACAATTTATTGACTAACTCATTATTTACTGACTAAGCTGCTAAGCTCGCTCATCATTACTGACAGCGTGGATAGACTAATTACGCTGTCATCATGGTTATCTAGCTTTTGCATCTCAGTCGTGACAGAGTCAAGCGCATTCGCATGACGCGACTTCCACTCGTCAAAGGCTCCTTTCGCATCAGGCTCTGATAGTATGGCATTCATAAGCAAACGCAAACTACGCGTCAGCTCATTGACCAGCGCGTGACGTGCGCGGCGATCCCAGTAGTCTTGCTGCGGCAGAGTGGCGATATGATCCATCATCCAATCGAACTGTAGCACTTGATAAGCCTCAAAGTACAAGGAAGCGATATCATCTACTGAGCGCTCATATTTTTCAGCGAGTAAGGCCGTATCTAAGGCATCAACGTGGTAAGGCAAAATAGCAAACAGCGCCGCGTCGTTGTCCTCGAGGCCATCAGCGGTGAGCCTTGCAGTATCATCTTGTAGATGCTGAGCAAACTGCTGCTCAATAAAGCCATTGGACTTAGTGAGCTGTGCAACACTATCGCCAAAACGCTCGATCATATCCGCCACTTGTAGATTTTGTCCAAAGGCATTAATAAACCAAACGACGCCACTCTCTAACGCGTCACGTAAGCGTAGCTCAAGCTCTAATAATAGCTTGGCGTCGACTTTATTATCGAGCGACTCAAGCAATTGCCATGCTGCCTTTGCCTCAAACACTTCACGGCTGATGGCATAAGCACGAATGATAGTCGCTAGCGTCTGCCCTGTTTCTTCAAACAGGCGGAACAGCGCTTCGATACCCAGACGATTGACCACGCTATTGGTCAAATAGGTACTAATGATCTCGCGGTTTAGACGATGTTCTGTCATCTCATCAAAGAAACGGCCGACCAGCTCATCAGGGAAGTATTTACGCAGCTCATTTACAAAGTATGGCGCATCGGGCAGGTCTGATAATAGCAGATGATCATAGACCCACATTTTGCCATAAGCCATAACTACCGCTAGCTCAGGGTTAGTTAGACCGGTGTTGGCTTTTTGGCGTTTGGCAATCTCTTCATCCGAGGGTAGATATTCAATCGCTCTATCCAGACGGCCTTCAGATTCTAGCAGCTGAATGAAGCGCTGGTGATCGCTTAGATTATCAGCGGCTCGTATTTGACTGAGCTCCAGCGCTTGGGGTTGTAGATAGTTCTGACGCAATACCAACTGCGCTACGGTGTCCGTCATACTCTCAAGTAGCTCGTTGCGCTGCTTCAAGGTCATATCACCTTGTTCAACGACTTTACCGAGCAAGATCTTAATATTGACTTCATGATCCGAGCAGTTGACGCCGCCTGAGTTATCGATAGCGTCAGTATATATGCGGCCGCCGGTTTGCGCATATTCAATACGCCCTTGCTGAGTGAAACCTAAGTTACCGCCTTCACCGACAACTGCGGTCCGCAGCTCACCGCCATCGACACGTACGGCATCATTAGCGCGGTCACCAACATCAGCATGGCTCTCATTAGCACTTTTGACATAAGTACCGATCCCACCGTTCCAGATGAGATCAACCGGTGCTCGTAATAAAGCACTTATAAAATCATTGGGCGCTAAGTTATCTTCTTCAATTGCAAATAGCGCTTTCATCTCAGGGGTAATGGCAATGGTTTTATCGGTACGGGCGAACACGCCGCCGCCTGTACTTATAAGCGACTTATCGTAGTCATCCCAAGTGGAGCGTGGCGTATTAAATAAGCGCTCACGCTCGCTATAAGAGCTTACGGTATCAGGGTTTGGATCGATAAAGATATGCAGGTGGTTGAAGGCTGCAACAAGCTTGGTATGTTTAGATTGCAGCATACCGTTACCGAAGACGTCACCACTCATATCACCGATGCCGACTACCGTGAAGTCGTCACGGTTTTGAATGTCTTGACCACGCATACGGAAGTGACGTTTGACCGACTCCCAGCCGCCGCGTGCGGTGATACCCATGGCTTTATGATCGTAACCGACTGAGCCGCCTGAGGCAAAAGCATCGTCGAGCCAAAAGTTATATTCGCTAGACAGCGCATTAGCGATATCAGAGAAACTTGCCGTACCTTTATCAGCTGCTACTACTAAATACGGATCATCGTCATCATGACGCACAGTATTAGCTGGCGGGACGATCTGTCCATCGACGATATTATCAGTGACATCAAGCATCCCGCGCAGGAAAGTTTGGTAGCAAGCGATGCCTTCGGCTTGAAAGGCTTCGCGGCCATCTGCTATAGTTTTAGTCTTAACGATAAAGCCACCTTTTGAGCCGACTGGCACAATAACCGCATTTTTGACCATTTGTGCTTTGACGAGGCCGAGCACTTCAGTACGAAAATCCTCCATACGATCCGACCAGCGCAGACCACCACGGGCGACCTTGCCACCGCGTAGATGCACCGCTTCCACTCTTGGTGAGTAGACAAAAATCTCAAACATTGGCTTAGGTTTAGGCAGATTAGGAATATCGGCCGCTAAGAACTTAAACGATACTCTGTCTTTACGCCTGCCCTCTTCATCGATCTGATAAAAATTAGTACGAACCATAGCGTTAATCAAATCTAAGTACCAACGCAGAATGCGATCTTCATCCAAACTATCAACTGCTGCTAGGTCTTCAATGATAGTTTGTTGAATTTGCGCGGTTTTTTCTTCGCGAGTGCCCTCATTGTGTTTGGGGTTCATACGCGCGTCGAATAGCCTGACTAAGGCGACGCTGATAGCGCTATATTTGACGATGGTCTGCTGAATATAGCTACTAGAGAATGGTGCTTTAGCTTGACGCATATAGCTTGACAACGCTCGTAGGACAACCACGTCATAGGTATCTAATTCGGTAATCAGCACAAGCTCATTAAAGGGATCGCTCTCCACTCTGCCCGCCCATATTTGTTGTAGGCTGTTCTCAAACTGCTCGCGGACCACGCGCATATCAACAGTATCGACATGCTCGAGCGTTAGCTCATATTCTTGCATCCATATCGGCTGCTCTGACAGATCAAACTCATAAGTTTGTGCTGAGACCACCGATACGCCAAAATTCTCTAGTACGGGTAACACTTTTGATAAAATAACGGGCTGCTGATGACCATAAAGTTTTAGATGCAGCTGATTGCTAGCATCACCCGTTGACTGATATAAGTGCCAAATCATTGGCTCATCGTCTGTCGAGCTGATAAGACGCTGCAAGCGTTTGGTGTCCTCAACCGCGGTACGCGCATCAAAACGTTCTTGATAAGCAGCTGGTATAAACGCTAGAAATCGGCGCATGAGCGCATTGGCTTGTTGCTCACCGACGTTATCGAGTAGCATTTTTTGATAATGATCGCTCCATGACTGCATCAATCCGGTGAGCTCTGCTTCTAAATCGCTAGTATTGACCTCATTGACTTGTCCTGGGATTGTGCGAACATGCACATGAACGCGGGCATGATCGGATTCATTAAACTCAGTAGTAAACCCAGATGAGGTGCCACCATAAGCTTCTTTTAGCACATTTTGTACTTTAATCCGTAGCTCAGTATTGAACTTGTCTCTTGGAATATAGACCAAGCAGGAGACAAAGCGCTGGTAATGATCGACACGACTAAATAGACGTAGGCTCTTTTTATCTTGTAGTTGCGAGATGCCTGTGACCATCGGATACAGTTCTTCAACGCTGGCTTGAAACAAATCATCACGTGGTAAGGTATTGATGACATGAGTCATCTTATGATAAGCGTGACCGTCTTTGGGTATAGATGTCATCGCCATGATTTTATTGGCTTTTTCGCGCAGTAGTGGGATGTTGCTGACCGTTAACTGATAAGCCTGTGAGGTCAATAGACCAATGAAGCGGTACTCACCAATGAGTTTGCCATGACTGTCGAATTTATGAATACCCAA
This sequence comes from Psychrobacter sp. 1Y11, assembly GCF_052259045.1. Lineage (NCBI taxonomy): Bacteria > Pseudomonadati > Pseudomonadota > Gammaproteobacteria > Moraxellales > Moraxellaceae > Psychrobacter > Psychrobacter sp. 1Y11. The sequence continues at coordinate 290,090 of NZ_JBQQER010000001.1, read as the reverse complement.
AAAGTCCATATAGACAGGACGATGAATGGGTGAGACGCGACTCGACTTTGATAGCATAAGCACCCGTGGTCCTGTGAGCAGCTTCTTGAGCTCTTTTGGCAACTGGCTAAAACTCTCCGACAAGCTATCTTCACTGCTCCCGCGTAATAAGCCAAGACCACTATTACCAATAGAATATAGATTCAAATCATCATTATTTTGCGTACTTGACGAAGCGGCCGCCGGATTATTGACTTCTTTCATATCACCTTGCTCTAAGCGATACTCTCGGTAGCCTAAAAATATAAAGTTATCCTCTAATATCCAATCCAAAAAGGCTTGAATCTCTTGCTGAGAATAAAACACTTCAGGCAAAGTCTGCTTTGATAACTCATTTTTTATCTGTGTTAAGCGCTCGTGCATTTGCTGCCAGTCGCCGACTACTGTATCTAGCGTGTCCACTTTTTCTAGCAACATTTGTTGTAGATCCGCCAATTCGCTATCTTCTTGATAAGCAATTTCGCATTGAATCAGTGACAGATGCGAGGTTGCGCTCTCAGCGGCGCTATCGATTTGAGTGATATGACCGTCATCATCTCGCTCTACGCTAATAATCGTGTTATAGGTGCGGTGTACGTTTATGCCTTGAGCCTCAAGACTCATCAAGATAGTATCTACCAGAAAGGGGCGATCATAGGCAACCATCTGAATGATGGTATGGGAGCTATGAAAATGCTGTTCCTCTGCGATAGGGTTTAGTATTTTTAATTGAGGTTTGTTGCCTGCGTAAGCTTTTAACAAGGTAAAGTGGTGCAGTGCCATGCCGGCTAGATCGATATTGTCAATCTGATCAGCGATCTCGTGATGTAAGGTGCGATAGTAGCTTTGAATAAACTGTTCTAAAAGTGACTTATCCTTTTGCACGTAGCTCGTGGCAATGTCACTGATTTGGTTAATATCCTCTTTACTGATACTTAGAGAGTTTGGCATAGCGTTTGTCCTTATTATAAGTTTTTGTTTATCATGATAGTTTTCGGCTTTATGTATTTTGAGTCGATATTATTTAATACGGCTAATGACTCAATATGAGTAATGACCTTACAGCTTTAAACATAGCTCTCATTTAGTGAAGTGTAACGCACCTATGCCCTTAGCTGTAGTATTCAATATAATTTCATGTATTAAGCGTTAGTTAATAACCTTTACTAATGAGACAGCTGAGCTTACAGCCAAAAAGGTCAATTTAGCTAATCACAAACACTCTTAGCTGTCAGCCAACAATTTCTATTTTTACCTATCTAATGGGTCCTATACTCGTAACAATTAAGACAAATTATTTGTTAGAATACGCCATAGTATATTCAGGTGATTTACAAGCTTTAGCGCTAATGATCATTAAAAATTGACAATAACAACACTCAATAAACAACATAGTCGATTCAATCGATACAAAGGTGAGATGTATGATGAAGGTTTTGGTAATAGGTGCCGGTGGACGTGAGCATGCATTGGCGTGGCAATGTGCCAAAGATGACAAGGTTGAGAAGGTGTACGTCGCACCAGGTAATGCAGGCACGGCGCTAGAGCCCAAATGCCAAAATATCGTTTTGGAGAATAAAAACACTGATAATGAACACAGCGCAGTTATAGAGTTTTGTCAATATAACGATATTGATATCGTCATCGTGGGCCCTGAAGCACCTTTAGTGACGGGTATCATCGATGCTTGCCGAGATGCCGGTATTAAAGCTTGGGGTCCGACTGCTTATTGCGCGCAGCTAGAGGGCTCAAAAACCTTTGCCAAAGAGTTTATGCAAAACAACAATATCCCGACTGCAGCTTATCAAGGCTTCACGGATGCAGCCAGTGCCAAAGTTTATGTCGATGAACAAGGCGCGCCTATCGTTATCAAAGCCGATGGCCTTGCCGCAGGTAAAGGCGTTATTGTCGCCGAGACTACTGAGCAGGCTTATGCTGCTATTGATGATATGCTAGCTGATAATAAGTTTGGCGACGCCGGTAGCCGCGTGGTTATTGAGCAGTTTTTGCAAGGCGAAGAAGCCAGCTTTATTTGTATGATTGATGGCGACAACATTTTGCCGATGGCCACTAGCCAAGATCATAAGCGTGCCTTTGAAGGTGATACCGGCCCGAACACAGGTGGTATGGGCGCCTACTCTCCTGCTCCGGTGGTCACCGATGATGTCCATAACAAAGTTATGACGCAGGTCATTCAGCCTGTTGTCGATGCCATGAAAACCGCCGGTCACCCTTACACAGGATTTTTATACGCAGGCTTAATGATTGATGACGCTGGCAACCCTTCGGTTATCGAGTTCAACTGCCGCTTTGGTGATCCAGAGACGCAGCCTATCTTGATGCGCCTGCAATCATCGATCGTGGATTTAGTCGCGGCGGGGCTGGCAGGTCAGCTACCTGATGAGGCTGATTGGGATAAGCGCCCTGCTCTAGGTATCGTGATCGCCTCTAAAGGCTATCCAGAAACTTCGTCTAAAGGCGATGTAATATCAGGCCTACCTGAGCTTGACGATCAACAGTTTGTAAAAGTATTTCATGCCGGTACTGACTTTGCTAAGGAAGCAGATAATCTAGATGCCAATATTAACGCCAATGCTCAAAATGATAGTGATAGAGAAATTGTCACTAACGGCGGGCGTGTGGTTTGTGTTACCGCGCTTGCAGATAGTATCTCAGATGCTCAGCAAGCAGCTTTGACCGTCGCAGGAGCTATCAGCTTTGAGGGTGCACATTATCGCCGTGATATTGGTCATCAAGCGATTGCTCGCGAAAGCTAAAGCCAGCTTAAAATAAAAATCTGGAATTTTTACTGAGAAACGGCCAAACCCTTATTATCGGCAAGGTGGCGCTGCTGTGATACAATCTTGTGCACTCGCAAGGTTTTTCACTTGCATTCACGGCGACGCACCCACAAATCATTATTAACCTAGTGAATGATTATATTTATGGCAAATGATGTGTATAAACCTACTAATAATAAGCAGTCAATTGATAACCTAAAAACCTCTGGTTTTGAACGTCGGATGTCTATTGCTAAGACTTCGCTAAATATTGGCCGTCGCTGGGCAGGTAATAGCGTGTCCGGCATGTTTTTGGGTAAAGAAGCTCGTTCAGCGCGCAATCAAGTTTTTATGGAAGCGCAGGCTAATTATGTTGCAGAGGAGCTTGGTAAACTCAAGGGTTCAGTAGTCAAGATTGGACAGATGCTAGCCTTGTATGGAGAGCACATTCTACCTCCTGAGATCACTCGCGCGCTGCAAACCCTAAATGACGATACGGCAACCTTGACATGGCCGGGAATAGAGCAAACCTTACGTCACACTTTAGGCGAAAAGTTTGATGAGCTTGATATCGATCAAGTACCTATCGGTACCGCTTCCCTCGCCCAAGTGCATCGCGCTACTATAAAAGCGACTGGCGAAGAGGTGGTATTAAAGATTCAATATCCAGGCGTTGCCGATGCCATCGACTCAGACTTAGCGTTATTTAAGCGTCTATTAAAAGTCAGTAACGCGGTACCACAAACTCGCGCTTTGGACACTTGGTTTGAAGAGATTCGGGATTTACTACATGTTGAGGTCGATTATAATATCGAGGCTGCGACCACTGAGCGTTTTTATGGGCGTCTGCAAGATGACCCGCGCTATGCTGTCCCAAAGATATATCGTGATTTTTCGAGTCAGCGCTTATTGTGCATGTCTTATGAGTCCGGCGTTTCAGTGACTTCACCATTATTACAGGAATTATCTAGTGAGCGGCGTAACGCCATAGGCCAAGCAGCTATCGAGATTATGATGCAGGAGATCTTTGTATGGGGCGAGATGCAAACTGATCCCAACTTTGGTAATTATCTAGTACGCATTAGTGATAGCATGGATGAGCCTGACAAACTAGTATTACTCGACTTTGGGGCGATTCGCCAGTTCGATTATGAGTTATTAACGATTGCTCATGGATTGTTAAAGGCGGGTTATCACCATGATCATCAAGCGATGATGGAAGCTATGACTGGCTATGACTTTTTTGACACTATGAGCCAAAAAGTCAGCTCCGATATTGCTAACATATTTTTATTGGCTACCGAACCCTTTAGTGATACGGCTAGTAATCCAGACATTCCGGCTGAAGTCTTAGATGGCAATGAGCGCTATATCTGGTCTAAGAGTAAGCTGCACTCACGTATCTCTGCCGCTGCCTCCACGGCTATGCAGTCTTTTGAATTTAATCTACCTCCAAAAGAGTTTATGTTTATAAGTCGCAAGTTTATCGGCGCTTATACTTTTTTGACGGTGTTAGACGCCCATACTGATTCTGACAAATTAGTGAAGCCGTTTTTATAGTATATATATAAGCCGAATTTTGAACCGCCCTTTAGTGGCGGTTTTTTATTCTGGTTTTTATCTGCTTAGGCTATTTTGTATTTATAGACTTTAGTAGCAATCTTACTTTACCGCTATCAGTGCCTTTTGCCTTATTAAACTCTAAACTATATTAGCTGGCTTGCCACTCATCAAACCTAGTTTGATACCCTTCAGGCTTAGTCATAGTCAGCTGCCAACACTTTTCTTTACGGGCTAAATATTTGATCTCAAAATGGGTACGCTGACTGTTTACTGGCACCTCTTGTCTTATTGCAGGTAAACACCAGAGCGCATCAGCTTGCTGTTCTGCATTGTCCATATACTCCTCAATATTAGTCGCTAATATTATCTCACCGCCGATCTGCAGACGTGATATTAAAAACTCAAAGAATGGCATATTTAGCCACTGTTGATTAGAGTTGTGCTGCTCAGGATTGGGATAGAGTAAGTATATTCGCGTGAGGCTATTCGGTCCTATCGCTTGTACTATCCAAGCGATAGCGTCTGCATGTACGGCAGTAAGGTTTGGTAGCTGCTGCGTCTGAGTCATTTTAAAAAAAGCGTCAAACTTATTGCGAGTGCGCTCAATAGCTATTAGGTGTTTATCAGGGTTTTGCTTAGCAAAGCTTAAAGCATGCATGCCCTTCCCTGCTCCGATCTCAACAACTAAAGGACACCGACTTTTTTGTTTGTTAGCTATTATCTCTGGCAGGATAAAATTACGCGGTTTTGATAATTTTGCAGGCTGGAATGGTCTTTTTTGTTTATGTGATAAGTTTTTTATGTGGGTCATTAATTTCTCTTTATATGATATAGGGTTTATCTTGTAAATATATTATTGCTTAGGCTATTTATGATAACTCTATTATATTGTCTCTTTGTAGAATTTCGCTCTGGGTTTTGTCGTTCTTTTTAGTATTTGCGACTTAGTCTGCGTTGTCTTTTATAAAGCACATGCTATTATAACGGCTGTTATTTATTAAAATCTAAAAAAGTTGCCTGTTCTTATGACTGATACGACTGATACCCCCCTACCAAAAAGCTACCCCTGCCCGCGCTGCGGCACCCTAACGGCTTGGCAAGACAATAAATCCAAACCTTTTTGTAGTGAGCGCTGTAAGCTTATCGATTTAGGAGCTTGGGCTAGCGAAGAATACACCTTGCCAGCTGAATCCACCCCGTTTTCTGATGAATTATAACGCTAGCGTTTTTGAAGGTCAGTATGGCAGCGCCTAACAGCTGAGCCATGTATTTTAATAAATCACCCTAAAACCTACCCTCTCATATTTATACTTTAAGGATGTCCGTATGTCAGCGACTTATCTGATGCCTACCTATAATCGTCAGCCGATCAGTTTTGTACGCGGCTCAGGCAGTTGGCTCTATACAAAAAACGACACTCCTTATTTAGATGCACTGACTGGTATTGCCGTTTGCGGTTTAGGCCATTGTCACCCAAAAGTCACCGAAGCTATTCAGCAGCAAGCCGCTACTTTGGTGCACACTAGTAACTTATTCGGTATCGACTGGCAAGAGCGAGCGGGTGAAGCGCTATGCGTAGCCGCACAAATGGATAGCGTATTTTTTGCTAATAGTGGCGCTGAGGCCAATGAGGCGGCGCTGAAAATGGCGCGGCTTTATGCCCATAATAAAGGCTTTAAACGTCCCAAAGTCGTCGTTATGGAGCACTCCTTTCATGGTCGTACTTTATTATCCTTGTCTGCCACAGCTAATCCCAAGGCGCGTGCAGGCTTCTTTACTTTAGATGAGGATTTTATCCGCTTGCCGTTCGGTGATATTGCCGCTATCAAGCAAGCCGCTATCGATCACGATGATATCTGCGCTATCTTTGTAGAGCCTATACAAGGTGAAGGTGGTTTGAACACCGCTGCTAATGGCTTTACTTATTTAGAAGAGCTGCAAGCTGTTTGTGACGCTCATGATTGGCTCTTTATGCTCGATGAAGTACAAACTGGCAATGGTCGTACCGGTAAATATTTTGCTTATCAGCACAGTAAGGCGCGTCCTGACGTATTAACCACAGCAAAAGGCTTAGGGAATGGCTTTCCGGTAGGCGCTTGTTTGGTGCGTGGCCGCGCTAAAGACTTATTCGGTGCAGGCAGTCATGGCTCTACTTACGGTGGCACTCCCCTAGCAAGCCGCGTCGTCCATAGCGTGTACGAGGTGTTATCCAATAGCGGCGTTATGGAGAACGCTGTCTTTGAAGGCCAGTTTATTCGCGATAGCCTAGCTAGCGAGTTGCAGCAATTTGGTATCACGACTCGCGGCGCGGGCATGATGATAGGTATTGTCTTGCCAGAAGAGATGAATTGTAGTCAATTGGTTGATCTTGCCCGTGATGAGCAGCAGCTTATCATCAATGTCACTGGTGGTCATGTCATTCGCTTACTGCCGCCACTCAACATCAGCCGTAATGAAAGCAAGCAAGTGGTTGAGCGTCTGCATAACTTGTTAAGGCCGCTACTTTAACTCTAGCTTTTGTTATGCAGTTTAAAAAATTAGCTAAAAAAACAGAGTTGCAAAAAAGAGCCTTTAGATGAAATAACTCTAAAGACTCTTTTAAATGCTATAAACACAATAAGCAGTAAAGAGGCCCGCCATTCAAAACATCTTAATTCGCGTGAAAGTACTTTTTCAATACTTCTAAACAGCGTGTAATTTTAGCAGGCTGCTGTTCACGATTTAAGGTCACTGCATAAAGTACAAAGCTTGGTAATTGGTAACCGGTTAGAACTTCTACTAAATTTCCGTTTTCAAGCTCACGCTTAACATCCATCTCCATAATTCTAATGATGCCATGACCTTCTTTTGCCAAAGTTAGCGCCATAAAGACATTATTGGTATGGATACGCGAGTCCATTTTGATACGCGTTTTTTTACTAGTTTCTGTTTTTAGGAGCTCAACATAGCTGGCATCTTGCATAATATCGATGACAATAAGCTGATGATCAGCTAAATCTTTTGGGCTCTCTATCTTTTTATGCTGGCGTAAATATTGCGGCGAGGCCACTAGCAGCTGACGCACATCAGACAAAGGATGGCTACTAAGCGCAGAGTCGTCAATACTTGGGCTCATACGCACAGCAATATCGATGCGCTCATCAATCATATCCACGTAACGGTTGTCTGCTAGATAAGTAATACTCAAATCATCGTGAGCCGCCATCCAAGTCGATAACGCTGGTAATATATGATGAACACCAAGCTCAGGCGTGGTAGCAATACGTAAACTACCTGCCAGCTCATCACGCAATTGATTAACTTTTATACGGCCTTGCTCAGCGGCACTAACGACATCTTTTGCCGCTTCATAAAAACTTTCGCCAGCTTCTGTTAAGCTAAGCTTACGAGTAGAACGATGTAAAAGCACCACACCTAGTTCGTTTTCTAATGAGCGTATCTGTTGGCTCACGGCACTAGTAGTAATGCCAAGCTCCCGCGCTGAGCCACTAAAAGAGCCGTGCCCGACCACACTAGCGAACACGGCCATACCGCGTAAATTATCTAACATATTGTCACCTAAACTCTTTTTTAATTTTTAATATAACTTAACCATTATAACTAATTAAAAAAAACTTTACCTATCTTTAATATATCTAAAGCGTACACTTAATGAGTCATATATTTTAATAAAATGATATATATCAATAAAATGACCTTTGACTAAGTTATATGGTTGTCTATAAGAACTTTAAATTTATAGTCATAAGTGGATTCCCAAATTTAGGTGAGCTTCACTTTACCCATTTTACCTTCGCCACGCTCAGTGAGATAACGCATCACTGGTGACGCTAATAGCAGCTCTTGCGCGCTTTGTGCGGCTTGTTCAAGTCGTAACTTTTGACGACTTTCGGGTGTTTTATCTGCAGTTCGCTGAGCACTGTCGTCTATCTCCAAACTGATATCTGCTTGAGTAAACTGCTGTTTAAGCTTCGCGGCTAGCTGCTGAAAAGTGGCTTGTAAATGCTTACTATCAATATTAGTCAAAAAAGTAGAGCGACCATCGCACAGACCAACCATTGTCCCTTGACGAGCTAAAGCTAGCTCATCTGAGGCCAAAACATCCTCTTCGCGTGCAGTCTGTAGCCAATAATCCCACTTCTCAGGCGTCCACTCGCCTGCTAGCTCTTGTGGCGCACAGCGCAGCAGGGATCTTGGATCATCAAGGGCTAACTGAGAGTTGTGTTGAGTATGACTGTGCGAGTTAGTTTGCTGTAAATCTTCAGTAGTATCAGGCTCAATAATAGCTTCTAGATCAGCGCTAGGCTCTAGCTCGACAGTAGCTTCCATTTCCGTTTCAGCAACGGTTTCTAACGTTAAATCAGGAGTATCAACTGCTTCGTTACCTATCCCTTGTCCTTGATTTGGTATTGGTTCAAGTTCAGTAGTAGGTTCAATTTCAGCAATAGATTCAGTCTCAGCAACAACTGCAATCTTAGGCTCAACAACAGACTCAGGTTCAGTAACGGTTGCTACTGGTGGATTAGCAACTTCAGCGTTTTCATTCTCTATATTTTGCTTATGATCTGGCATTGCTTCATGCTCAGACTGGTTCTCAACGCTAGCGTTTTCAGAGTCTTGCTCTTCATAACTTGGCTCATAAGTGTTTTCATGATCGATGTCATAGGACGTTGAATCCTGTTGCGAGCTGACTATAGAGCTTACCACAGGAGTAGTCTTTCCATCACGAGCAATGCTAGACGTCAATACCTCATCAGTCGGCAGCGGACGAAAGGCTAGCAGGCGCAAAATACACATCTCCAGCGCCTGCATGGGAGTACTCGCCAGCTTAATGCCTTCACGAGCTTGCACCACAATCTCATAATATAGCTGCAATACATCAGGGCTTATACGTTGTGCCAACTCATTGATCGTTTGTGCTTGCGCTTCATTGACGTTTAGAGCCACCTCAGGCAACAGCTGAGTCAACGCCAATTGATGCAGCAGCTCAGCCAGTCCATCGAACATACTAGAAGCATCAACCATTTGCGCGCGCATCTGCTCAATATGTGCGGCTACCGCTACTGTATCATGATGATAAATGTCAGTAATCAAGCGCACTAAGTCTGCAGCATCAATCAAACCAAGCATGGCATTGACCGTCTCATCATCAAGCGCTCCTTGCCCAAAGGCAATCGCTTGGTCGGTCAATGACATGGCATCGCGCACTGAGCCCTTCGCTGCGCTCGCCAATTGCCAAAGAGCGGGCTGCGTGAAATGCACTTGCTCTTGGGTTAATACCTTTGCCAAATGCTCACTAAGTAAAGTCTGCGGTAAGGGCCGAAGCACAAACTGTAAGCAGCGCGAAATAATAGTAACCGGCAGCTTTTGTGGGTCAGTCGTCGCGAGTAAGAACTTAACGTGCTCAGGTGGCTCTTCTAAGGTCTTGAGCAGCGCGTTGAAGCTGTGCGTCGATAGCATATGCACTTCATCAATGAGATAAACCTTGTAGCGTCCTTGGCTTGGTGCATAAGGTACATTGTCTAATAGCTCGCGGGTATCTTCAACTTTGGTACGAGAGGCGGCATCGATCTCAATGAGATCAATAAAGCGTCCCTGATCGATAGCCACGCAGTTATCGCATACTCCGCAAGGCGTGCTAGTAATACCCGTATCACAGTTCAAGCATTTCGATAAAATACGCGCAATAGTGGTTTTACCGACGCCGCGAGTACCGGTAAACAGATAAGCATGATGCAGACGATTATAGTCAATCGCATTAATCAAGGCTTGTGAGACGTGTGTCTGCCCTACGAGCTCATGAAAGTTTTTTGGGCGATATTTTCGAGCTAAGACTTGATACTGTTGCGTCATAATAGTTGCCAATATAGCAGTGCCAAATGAGAGGTATAGAGGTTTATCATTAACAGATGGGCTTAGGTATTGATAATCATACTTTTAGTAATACCTATTTCTAGCAACACCTATTCTTAATAATGCATATTTCTAGCAATACCTGTTTTTAGTCATAAAAGTATAGATCGTTTGCAAACGCTTATAATCTGTTGTTTATGTCGTTTAAACAGAATTGAGTCACTTATAGATACTAAGACTGTAATTTTAACTCAGCTAATTGCTCATATAAGCGCTGCATTTCTGCATTTATAATGGCGCCACTTTGATAAAAAATATCAATCATTATTTCAGTGTTTACGCTGTCCTCAGAGTCTCTATTTTCTACCCCAATTAAGAACAAATCTTCCCTAATAGGCTCTTGGAGATGCGCATTGAGCTCTGATAATAAATCTCGATAGTTGGCACGAACCTTATCAGCGCTAAGCGGGCTACTTTCGTATTGCGCGTAAAACACCAGCATATAGTGGCAACCAGAGCGATTATAAGAGGGCTGATGATCGATATAACCATTCCAACGCGCTTGTCCATCCTTATACTTATAGTCTAATATTCGCTCTACCAAACTGGCATAAGTATAGATGGATTCATCTACTAATAATTCAACTTGCTCTTTTGGCAGAGGCGATCCTGCTTCATAGTAACCTTGCACAAGGCTATTAAAAAGCTTGTACCACATGTCAGACTTTTTAAGAATATCGGCAGATACTCCCTCAATAGACGCTGATGTCGAAGCATGCATTATCTCCAGTAAACGCGGCTCAATCTGGTCTAACAAGTTGTTTTCTACTAGCTGTTGCTGCACTTGTAGCGCTTTTTGATAAAAGTCTGCTGATTGTAAGAAATCTTCTAAAAGTGTCGACTCATCAGTAAAGGACTTAAGTGCTGTCAAATGGCTGCGGTGAAACTGTAAAAATGCCGTGACATCGGCAGGAGTTTTTAATTGTTTTAAAATTTTACTAAAATTATGCTGACTAAATATCTGTAAAATCCTTTCTTCATCATCCAAATCGAGCACACAGTCCTCTGCAAAGAACGGACTACCGTACTCGTACTGCACGTCATGTAACGAGCTATTGCTCTGAGTGTTGCCTTGATTATTCAAATGCTTAATCGTTAGGGACGTTAAACCGATAAAATATACAGCTTTATCCGCATTTAGAGTACTCTGCCTATCCATGAGGCTCTCGTTGCTTAAGTAGACTTGCGCATGGCGCTTCATCAGCTGATTAACAACATCCTTTCTCCAAACTCTTATCTGCGAGGCATCTATATCGTATTGACTAACCTCAGCTGTGACCTCATTCACTAGCACATAAAGCACCGCTTCGGAGAACTCAAAAACAAAGTCATAGCCTTGAAAATAATCCCTGCTAGTAGCGTTTTGATCACTGACTTCATACAAAGATAAAAAGCTTTGACGAATCAGTGCTTGCCAAGATGAAGCGCTTTGCGAATTTTCCATAATATCCCTATAAATGATATCCCTATAAATAACTTCTCTAAAATCGTTGCTCGTAACTAAGCCGCATAGGGCAGTATCGAATCTCTCCCTATACGGTTACTCACCAGCATTATTTCAAAAACTGACGATGATTATATCGTCAATTAAACGTTATAGTAGATTTATGTCCAATAAGCAACTAATTGCCAAATTAGCCTCGAAGACTAGTCTTCGATCTTGCGGCGCATGTGCGGGAACAATATCACGTCACGAATACTAGCCGAGTCGGTAAATAACATCACTAGGCGATCGATACCGATACCCTCGCCGGCAGTTGGTGGTAAACCATAAGACAAAGCTTCGATATAATCCTCATCGAAATGCATCGCCTCGTCATCACCCGCGTCTTTTTCAGCAACTTGGCCACGGAAACGTTCTGCTTGATCGGCAGGATCATTTAACTCGCTAAAGCCATTAGCCAATTCACGACCACCGATAAACAGCTCAAAGCGATCGGTGATCTCAGGATTATCGTCATTACGGCGTGCCAGCGGCGAGGTCTCTGCCGGATATTCGGTGATAAAGGTTGGCTGACGCAATTGGTGCTCAGCGGTCTCTTCAAAGACGATCGTTTTGAGTTTACCAACGCCAAATACATCGTTCACGGGTTGCTTAAGGGTATTGTCAACGTAGTCTGCCAAATACTCTCGGTCGTCAATGCGCTTCATATCAAAGCCCTCAGCGTACTGAGCGATCGCATCAGACATCGATAAGCGCGCGAACGGCGCTTTTAGACTAATAGCTTCGTCTTGATAAGTCAGCTCAGTAGTGCCTAAAATATCAATCGCTAACTTATGGAATAAACGCTCGGTCAGATCCATCAAGTCATGATAATCAGCATAAGCTTGATAAAACTCAATCATGGTAAATTCTGGGTTATGACGAGTCGATACACCCTCATTACGAAAGCTGCGGTTAATCTCAAAGACTTTTTCAAAACCGCCAACCACCAGGCGCTTGAGATATAGCTCTGGAGCGATACGTAAATATAACGGCATATCCAAGGCGTTGTGATGAGTCTCAAACGGACGAGCTACGGCACCGCCTGGTATCGGATGCATCATCGGTGTCTCTACTTCCATAAAGCGCTCATTCAGCATAAATTGACGGATACCACTGATGACTTGGCTACGAATCATAAAAGTATCGCGCGTCGACTCATTAGTCATCAAGTCTAAATGGCGATTACGATAACGTGCTTCGATATCGGCTAAGCCATGGAATTTATTGGGCATAGGACGTAGCGCTTTAGTCAACAGCGTAAACTCTTCAATATGCACATAAAGATCGCCTTTGCCCGAACGCCCAATATAACCTGATACTCCAACGATATCGCCCAAATCTAGCGATTTAATACTAGCGCGTGTTTCTTCATCTAGCTCTTTGCGAGCGACGTAGAGCTGAATGCGTCCCGTCATATCTTGAATAACAATAAAAGAGCCACGATTGAGCATCACTCGTCCTGCGACGTTAACTTGCGTCTTCTCACCATTGGCCGCTTTTTCTTCAATCTCTTGCTTGTCGATACCTTCAAACGCAGCTTGCAAATCCTGCGCATAGTCAGTGCGTTTAAACTGGTTGGGATAAGGGGTTTTACCAGAAGATGCAATATCATCAAGCTTAGCTTGCAATTGTGCGATGAGCTCATTGGCTTCCTCGACGGTAGGCGCTTGTTGTTGGTCTTGATTGTTTTGATTGTTGGGCTTTGACATAACATTCTCAAATTTGATGGGTTTGTTCTTTTTGGAAACTGATAAAACTATGATACTAGATTAAAAGATTCTAGGCTAAAAACCTAGCCTACGCCGAAAGCTAAGCTTATGAAATAGGATAAGACTACTCACCGCCAATACTCGCCATCAGATCGGCCTGATGTTCGCGTAATAGCGCATCTAGAAGCTCATCTAAATCGCCTTCCATAATGGAATCTAGCTTATAAAGGGTCAAGTTAATACGGTGATCGGTCATGCGCCCTTGCGGAAAGTTATAAGTACGAATGCGCTCGCTACGATCGCCGCTACCCACAAGGTCACGGCGCATCTCATCTGCCGTATCAACTTGCGCTTGTACTTTGGCTTGCTGAATACGCGAGATGAGCATTTGCATCGCTTTGGCGCGGTTTTTATGCTGGCTGCGTTCTTGCTGACATTCTGCTACTACCCCAGTAGGGATATGCGTTAAGCGTACCGCTGAATCCGTTGTGTTAACGTGCTGACCACCAGCGCCACTTGCGCGAAAAGTATCCATCTTGATATCAGCAGGGTTAAGATCGACGCTGTCATCAATCTCAACCTCTGGCATCACCGCTACCGTACACGCTGAGGTATGCACTCGGCCTTGACTTTCGGTCTCAGGTACTCGCTGTACACGGTGCGCACCTGACTCAAACTTTAGACGACCATAGACACTATTGCCCGAGATACGGCTGATGATTTCTTTATAGCCGCCATGCTCACCTTCATTGGCAGACAATACTTCCATCGTCCAGCCTTGATTTTGCGCGTATTTTTGATACATGCGAAACAGGTCCCCTGAGAAGATAGCAGCTTCATCACCGCCCGTACCCGCACGAATTTCTAGGAAAGCAGGCACTTTATCATTAGGATCTTTTGGCAGCATCATGACGTTGAGATCTTCTTCCATCTTAACGATAGCATCACGAGCGCTATCAATCTCATCTTGCATCATCTCTTTCATTTCAGGGTCTGATGCGTCCTCAAGCATAGCTTCGGCGTCGGCTTGATCGGTCTCCGCACGGCCATAATTGAGCCACAAAGTAGTAATATCCATCAAGTCGCTGTGCTCAACGGATAGCTCACGAAATTTATTGTTATCGCTGATGACACCGGGGTCGGATAACAAGGCGGTGACCTCTTCATAGCGGTCTACCATTTGATCTAAGCGCAGGCGTAAGGATTCTTTCATAAAAAATCTTTTTATTAGCTAAGTAAAATAAGAGAGCAATTATAGCAAATTTTTGCCCTTATATTAAAAACACTGAGTAATCTTCTTGTTTAAGCTCTAAACTACATATCTATAAAGGTATAAGCTCATGCAAAACCAAAAAAATAGCCAAGAGTACTCTTGGCTATTATTAAGATAAATCTAATATAGAACTTTAACTTGCTTTATACCTTACGTACCAACACCGAACCAATAGAGTAACCGGCACCAAATGAGCAAATCACGCCCAAATCACCTGATTGTAAGTCATCCTTATAACGGTGAAAAACAATCATGGGACTTGCCGAGCTGGTATTGGCAAACTCATCGATGACACTTGGCACGATAGCCTTATCTGCTTCTTTCCCCACCACCGTGCGCAAGATTAAATCAAGCATATTAGCATTGGCTTGGTGTAGCCACATCATCTTCACATCATCAGCTGCTAAGTCGTTTTCTGTTAAATGCTCGGTGATAATCTCCGACACTTTTGGACAGACTTCCCGGAAGACTTTACGACCATTTTGTAGAAACAATTTATCCGTTACTGGATCTTTGATATCTGGATACATCTCAGTCTCAGCGGCCAAGAACTCGGAGCGATCCATAAAGCCATATTCGTTCTTGATGTTGGTTGAAAACTGAGTAAATAGCTTAGAGTTTAGAATCTCATAGCCTTTTGGAGTGTCTAACTCCTCAACGATACTAGCTGTTGCCACATCGCCAAAGATGAAATGGCTGTCACGGTTACGCCAGTTCAGATGCGCTGAGGTAATCTCGACGTTGACGACGGCGACGCGCTTAGCTAGTCCTGAAATGATAGAACCATGCGCTTGCGATAAGCCGAAAGTAGCGGCGCTACAAGCGACGTTCATGTCATAAGCAAAACCGCCTACCATACCGATAGCGTCCTGAATCTCAATGGAGACCGCAGGATACGTGCGCTGAAAATTAGAACAGGCTAAAATAATGCCATCTAAATCGTTCGCTTCAAGCCCTGCATCCGCTAGGGCGTCATTCAATGCGGCCACACCCATTTCGGCCATAACCGATAGCTCTTCGCCCAGATTACGATAAGCGATAACGGGCGCCATAATCTCAGGGTCAAGAATGCCGTCTTTTTCCATCACATAACGTGATTTAATGCCTGAGACTTTTTCGATAAATTCAGCCGATGAAGGCTCAAGGGCGGTGACAGTGTCATTAGCAATATCGTCAGCATGTTGTTGGTTATAGTTCTCTACATACTGATTAAAGGACTCAACTAGCTCTTCATTACTGATGCTATAGGGAGGGATATACAGGCCAGTGCCGGTGATACAAGTCGTCATGATAAGCTTCCTTGTCTACTACTGTGTTGTCTTTGATAAGCATAAAATTTGTGAAAATAAGAATCATTAGTTATGAGAGTCTTTTTTCAGTGAATAACTGTAAACTTAAACGGTTGTTGTTATTATGCCTGATTATTATAATTTTGCTAATAGTTTGTTACAAATAACTATCAACTACCTATTGGCTGTATAGATTATCGCTGTTGTGCTTAGCTAAGCTATAATAAGACAATCTGAATATGATTTATGACTGACCTCACGCTATTAGACTTCTGGAAACTACCATGGTAGAACTTTTTAATTGGCTATTTGGTCAATATGCGGACTACTCCACCCTATTTATTAGCTTAGAGTTAATCGCTGTCAGCTTCGGCGTCGCAAGCGTATTGTTGGCTAGTCGGCTCAATGTATTAGTATTTCCCATTGGTCTTATTAGCACAGCGATATTTGTCTACTTGTTGTGGCAATGGCAGCTGTTTGGCGATATGTTTATCAATGCCTATTATACCGTTATGAGCTTGTACGGCTGGTTTAATTGGACTAAGAATAAAGCCAATATTCAGCAGAATACTGGAAACAATACTAAGCACAGCTCTGAGCATGAGGTACAAGTTGAGCATATTAACAAACAGGATCTGCCGATATTAGCGCTATTGGCAGTAGCGACTATGGCCTTTGTCGCGTTAGTATATTATTTTAGGCCCGTTATTAATAATAACTTTAGCTTCGATGGCGTCGTTTTAGATCTAGCCTTATTTACTTGGGTGGATTATACCGATATGCTCACCACAGCGCTGTTTTTGATGGCGATGTGGCTGATGGCTCGGCGAAAAATCGAGCACTGGCTGCTGTGGATAGTCGCTGACGCTATCTCCGTTCCCTTGTACTTTTATAAAGGCTTTACTTTCACCGCATTTCAATATGTGATATTCACCTTGATCGCAATTTGGGCTTATTATGAATGGCAACAACGCTACCGCAGTCAGTCCTCGTTTGAGGCAACATACGCCTAATTCTGTCATAACAGTGGCTATTTTGGGCGCAGAGAGTACCGGAAAAACTACTTTATGTCGTGATTTAGCCGAGCACTTTGATAGCCTGTGGGTACCTGAATATATGCGTACTTATTTGCAGGCGAAATGGAATCAGCAGCAAGCGACTTGTACTTGGGAGGATTTAATTCCTATCGCCCAAGGTCAAATTGAGCTTGAGAACAGGCTCGCTCAGCAAGTCGCGCAAACAAATAACATAGCCGATAACCGTTATTTATTTTGTGATACCAGTCTTTTTGAGCTGATGGTTTATGCCAATTGGTATTATGGCGACTGCCCAAACGAGCTGACCCAAGCAGCCCTAACCCATAATTATGATTTGATTATATTAACAGAAGTAGACACGCCTTGGGTTGCTGATGATTTGCGTGATAGTCCTTACGATCGTAAGGCTATTAGTACGCGCTTTGAAAATGAGTTGAATGGTTATCATAAAGCGTTCCGACGTATCGGTGGCGATAGAAAACAGAGAGTCCAACAAGTAGCAACTTGGTTAGAAAGTTTAATTTAATTTTGCTTAGGCTATCTATAAAAGCTAAGCTATTAAAACAACGTCAAAACCTGCCAATATCAGTCAGCCAATTTATTTTCATAAATTCTCCATCTTTCTTGCATTTCTTTTTAGCATAGCTCCTCTACGCTGTTATTTAATCTTATCGGCTTGTTAGCTCAGTCGACAATTAAATCATCAGCTTGAGGATAATCCGCATGCAAAAAACCCTGTTTATAAAACTCTCTATCATCGCTAGCCTCTGTGTGATCTTCGCTATTGGCCTGACGATGTTCAGTACTGTCATTACCGAAAGACAGTACTATGCCAACTCTGTGGTCCGAGAAATAGCCGATCAGCATGTTAATCCACAAGAGATTATTACTCCCTTCATTGCCATTCCGGTCACAACGACACCAGAATGTACAAGCGCCGCCGATAAAGCGAATAAATGCGCGCCGCCTTTCACAACCATAAAGACAGTATTCGCAGCGCAAACCTCAACTACTCAAAACCTTGCCGTCAGTACCGACACTTATCAGCGCGGCATCTATCACGCGACTAGTTATAATGGCGATATAATCTTTAAGCAAAGCTATAAGCTGCAGACAAGCAATGAAACTTTAAATTCCTTAGCAACAGCTGATTTAAATATAACCCAAAATACAGATGCAGAAGCTATTGAGACTACTGATGTGCAAACCAACCTATTGAGTACTACTGTAGCGAATAATACCTTATCATCTGCCAGACAGACGACTACTCATTGGAATCAAGCTAAGCTTATCATTCCAGTGTCAGACTTACGCGGCGTGCCCACCTTGCCTACCGTCACCATCGACAAGCAAACTATCAAGGCAACTTATCCCAGCATGTCTATGCTTAACGGCTTGAGCTACGTAGAAGTTGCCTTACCAAGAAATGTTATAGCTCAATTAAAAGCCAATGCTACGACTGCGTCTATCACCGCAGACAATAGACTTGACGCTAACGAAAACATTAAGATCAATATTGATTTGCCTCTATCCGGTATTAGTAATCTAAACACTGTACCTACCGGCTCAAACTTTGACTTGAGCATGCAAAGCAACTGGCATGCGCCCAACTTTATAGGTAAAGCCTTACCGAATACTAAAGACTTTAGCGCTGAGGGCTTCACTGCTAATTGGCAAAACCAGTATCTTACTGTGGCTAATAATCAATATTTATCGCAGTGCTTGAGCACGCCAAACAAGAGCTGCACTGTTGATAGCACGGCGCGCTTAGAGAGTGGTCATTATGCTGATTATGAGGCGGCGGCAGTCGTCGTACAAGAAGCTTCCGGTAGCATAGATAGCGTCAACCACAGCAACCTAAATAGCGTGCGTCTAAATAGCTTTGGCGTCAGTTTCGCAGAACCTAACGATGTTTATTTACAAACAGAACGTACCATGAAATATGCTCTACTTTTAATTTTGATCTCATTTGGCACTTTCTTTTTATTCGAAGTGATTAAATCTAGTCGTATCCATCCGATTCAATATTTGTTAGTAGGCTGCGCGCTATTGACCTTTTACGTCTTATTATTACCTTTGGCTGAACAAATCGCTTTTTGGCAAGCTTATGCTATTGCTGGCAGTAGCTGCGTTGGGCTGATCGGTTGGTACACTTATTATGTCTTAGACGGCGTCAAACGTGCGGTTATCTTTACGACTATATTAGCCGGTCTCTACGCCGCCTTTTACGGTATTCTCACCACCGAGGATTTAAATTTGCTGTTAGGCGCGGTATTCTGCTTTATACTTCTCGCCTGCGTCATGATTATGACCCGTAAAATTGACTGGTATAAAGTCGCTTAGCTAAAGGCTGCTAAATATAATACCTATAATCTTGCTATCAGTGCTGTGATAGCAAGAGCCACTTGAGCCTAGCAATAACCAAAACACACAGACAAAAGTGTAAGAGCGGTTAACAATATAACTGACATTCTAAACGATTGATTGAGGTCTTCCGATGGCATTTATCACTAAACCTAGAGCTACTGTAGCAGTTATTTTATCTTCGATCTTTCTTACGCTGACTTTAAGTGCTCGCCAAGCTACCCCTATATCTCAAGCGGACGATAAACCAGCAACCATGAGTACGACTATTATTAATCAAGCGAATAAAAGCACCATGAAGCAGGCGCCTTGGAGTAAGGTGCCTATTAGTGATAGCGAAATTGATACAGTTTACCGGCAGGAATGGCTAAAGTCCGAAAGCCGAGCCACCTGTCCTATTTTAGCGCTACCAAAACAATCTTCAGCACATTTGCAAGGTTTCAGCGCACGCCGAGCTAACTTCGCTGGGGGTTGGGGTGTGGCTTATGACCTGCCTACTCTACGCAGTGCTTATGGCGTCGCCAATACAGGCACGCTTGATCCGAATGAGTCTTATAATAACTGGCCTTTCAATGTGGTATATCGAGATGGCAGCATGGCAAGCTACGGTCATGAAGGCGGCAACCCTGAGGCTAATTGGCTAGCCTATATCATCATAACGCAGAATAACTGCTTCTATAACGTTTGGAGCGCGCAAAGCAAAGCGCATTTAGAGCAAATGATCGCAGATTTACGTCTAGTAAGCGCGCGATAGCCTCTTTATTATGATTTTTGCTATCGCTCTAATTAGAGTGTTGTGACATTAGCTTAGGGTCTAACTTTTATCCAAGTTTAACCGCCTCTTTTGAAGCTTAATGAAGCTCAGTACTAAAGGATTATTTTGAAAGCTACTGTTTATACTATCATCGCCCTGCTCGCCTTTGCCGCCAATTCTTTGCTATGCCGAATGGCCTTAATTGAAGATGCTATCGATCCTTGGAACTTTACAATTTTGCGGCTGCTGAGTGGCGCTATTTGTCTAGGCTTTATCATAACCCTTCATACACATCGCCTAAAACACCAAGTACAAACCGCTACTTCTTTCAGCAGTGCCTCTAGCACTGACAATAATAACAACGCCTCTACTGCTGCTATTTTAGCTGATAGAGGCAGCTGGCTTAGTAGTATCAGCTTAGTAGTGTACGCGCTTTGCCTTTCGCTAGCTTATGTCGATCTAGATACAGGCACTGGGGCGCTCATATTGTTCGCCGCTGTACAACTGACGATGATAGGTTGGGGTATTTACCAAAAGGAGCAATTGACTGTGCTGCAGTGGCTAGCGCTAGCTTGCGCGCTTATTGGCTTTGTATATTTGATGCTCCCTTCAGCGGCTATACCCTCCTTTACAGGCGCTCTGACTATGGCGCTTAGCGGTATAGCATGGGGCATCTATAGCATACGCGGCAAAGCTTGTTTCTCGCCGCTACGAGCCACAGGGTTTAACTTTATTAGAAGCTTAGTCGCTATTCCTTTTTTATTAATAGTCGCTATTAGCTATTGGGTAGAGATAAGTATGCAAGGGGTGATGCTAGCAGTCATATCAGGCGCGATTACTTCTGGCCTCGGCTACTGTATATGGTATGTGGCTATGCCATTATTAAAAAATACTCAAGCTGCGGTGGTGCAGCTTTGTGTACCGATAATCGCAGCGTTAGCAGGTGTTTTGTTTTTATCAGAAACTCTGAGTCTACGCTTTATTATCGCTAGTATCATTATTTTGGGAGCGGTACTAGTGTTTGTGTTGAATAAGCAGCCTGATAACTATAAAGACTCTGCTGTCATTATAGAGTCATAACTAGAGCTTAATTATTCAAATCTAGCTAGCTTAAAATTTAAACTTATACACTTTGAAACACGATGTTTACGAGACAGATATCAAATGATAACGAGAATATTTTTATTAAAGTGTAGGATACTCGTTGGGATTTAAACACTTCATTCTTAAATTTCTTGAGGAAAGTTATGAAAAAATTATTAGTACTAACACCAGCTGTTTTAGCTTTAGCCGCTTGTGCGAACAATCCATTCGTGGGTAATGATCAAACAGGTGCTACTAATCAAGTCGTCAACTCTTATACTTGCGAAGGTAATGGTAAAGTCACGGCAGCTTATGCTGCAGACGGTAGCGCTGCTAACTTGAATATTACTATGCCAAAATTCGGTATTAGCAATCAAAAAGTTATCATGACGCAAGCGGTATCTGGTTCTGGCGCACGCTATGTTAATAACGACAATCCTAAAATGAACCTACAATGGCAAACCAAAGCAGACTACGGCATCATCAGCGCAAAGCTCGCTAATGGTAAAGAATACAGTGTAAACTGCACTATGTAATCGATAAGATACCATTCATGAATAAAAAAGGGTGATAGATTCAAAGTCTATCACCCTTTTTTAGGGCAGAAATATTTACTATATAATTACTTAAATAAATAATCAGTTAAATAAAATATCTTTTTTGACTATTTTTTCCTACCGATAAACTGTACGACCGCGCTTAACCCCTGATGACGCGCGCCTTCTGATATCATGCGCTGTTTCTCAATGCCTATGATTTCTTCTAACTCTGTAAGCTCTGCTCGTAAGTTTATCAATGAGCCGAAACGATCTTGTTGATCAGCAGGCGGCCCACCAACCGCATCCATTTTAGTTTGCTCGTAAGTATAAGCTTCGAGTAAATATACGCCATTGGGCT
Organism: Psychrobacter sp. 1Y11; assembly: GCF_052259045.1. Classification (NCBI taxonomy): domain Bacteria; kingdom Pseudomonadati; phylum Pseudomonadota; class Gammaproteobacteria; order Moraxellales; family Moraxellaceae; genus Psychrobacter; species Psychrobacter sp. 1Y11. The sequence goes on along the minus strand of NZ_JBQQER010000001.1, from coordinate 267,924 downwards.
TTAAGGCTTGAGCAATTTGTGTATGGATTTGCTGCCGAATGGTCTCAGGAACATGCGCCCAAATCGAGACGATACTGTCCCAACTGTTGGGTTCAAACTCATAATCAGCTAAATCAGCCACTTGCGTAGTAATCGTTACGCCTTTATCGTCAGCTAATTGCTGCGCCTTACGTAAGCCAACTTCGGATAAATCCATCGCCGTGACTTCATAACCTTGCTCCGCTAAAAATACCGCGTTCCTGCCCTCGCCCTCTGCTAGGCATAAGACGCGCCCGCCTGCAGGTATTCTTCCATGCTCTGCTTTCAAAAAGTCATTAGGCTCAGTACCATAAGCAAAGCCTGGTTCACTGTAGCGTTCATCCCACATTTTTATTCACCTTGTTTAACAAACTTATAAGTAAGAATTTAACCAAAAAAAACATGTCAAGTTTTAAAGTAAACAGACCGTTTTTTAATGCGGTTTCTCAAAGCGTCCAAAAAGCTTTCTTTAAGGGCTGATTTTAATAGGTAGCTCCTAGCGCAAGAGAAAATCTATGATTTTCTGGCAGCATGCAATTTTTTAACGTGTCCAAAACATTCCCTTTAAGAAATTTTTACTTGCGACACTAAAATTGTCATGTAATTTTTTAACGTATCTCATCCCAAACCTTTTTAAGGCGTTTCGGTGAAACGGCCATACGCGTTTTCATCGGTTGTGCAAATAGCTGAATACGATACTCCTCTACCATCCAGCGGTATTCGCTAATAGCGGCGTCACTGGCACGATTGACCAGTCGCTCCATGTGCAAATCGAGCGCATAGACACCTTCAAGATCAGACTCAAGATTATGCTCAAGCCGCTCAATCCTTAGCTCTAGCGCCTCCAAATAGCGTGGATACTGCTGCCAATGGCTATAATCCATACGGTATACAAAGTCCGCTAGATACAAGTCTGAGAGCTGATCTTCGATATCATCAATGGACTCACCAAAAACTTCACGATCGAGCATCAGTAGACTTTGGCGAATACGCTGCCAGCGTGTATAAACTTCCTTGAGAGTTTTAATAACGCTTTGACCCGTCAGCAGGAAATTACTGACCACTACCTCTTGGGTTTGCTGATACTCCTCTAGTGTAAATGGTAGCTCCTCAGCTAAGCCAACCGCGATACTATCAGCGCTCTCAGGCAAATCAGTGCTATGGTCGAATAATACGTAGTGTTCCTCAAGAGTCGCATCGAGCGCCGCATCGATAACGATAGTCTTAAGCTTTTCCATATCGCCAAGGGGGGCAAAGGCAAGCTTAAAGATCTTGTCGATTTGGCTCGTCAACTGCTTTTTCTTAGCGCCGAGCTTGGCTTTAATTAGCGTCAACACGCCCGTGCGATGCGCCTCTAATGCCGCATTAACATCGGTATATTGATGAATCGATACCGCTGTGCCTGCTTCGTCAGCGACCAAAGCAGAGAACTGCTTCATCACCACGCCAGCGCTATGACGATTTTTACTAAAAGTAAAGTGCTCAGGGAAACTCGTATGCGCACCTTGCTGTTCGGTCACCGCTCGACTGGTTTCACTAGCATGACGAATTTGCAAAGTTTGTAGATCACGGCCTTTTTCGATAATACGGTTTTTATCATCGACAACCGATATCTGCGGCTGCAAGTAGCGGTCAATAGAGGAAGGGTCAAATTTATCAGGCGTCACCGATGTAATACCGCGACGACTCAGCGCATGGCAAAGCTGCTTAAGCAGACCTTGTTCGCCTTCAGGCTTGAGCTCATCGAACAAGCTATCAGCGGTATCTGGAATCGGTACAATTTGACGGCGAATGTCTTTAGGTAGAGATTTGAGCAATTGTAGTACTAGCTCGTAGCGCCAACCTGGGACGCCCCACAGTAGCTCAATGGCGTCTAGTTGCGGCAGTGCAGCCAATGGAACACGAATGGTCACGCCGTCATCGTCGCTGGCAGGATCAAACACGTAGCGGAGCGGCAAACGCAGATCGCCTAATTGCCAAACCTCCGGGAAGTCGCCTGTAGTCGGTGCTTGGCTATTAAGCACATCGTCATCGGTAAAGAATAAAAACTCACTATCGCTCTTTTCCATCTCCGCGCGCCAGTCTTCAAAAGCTTTGCGGCTAGCGACATGCTCAGGGATTTTTTTCTCATAGAACTGATACAGCGATTCTTCATCGACTAGCAAATCTCGGCGACGCAGCTTGTCCTCGATACGCTCGACATGAGCGATCTTGTCCATATTGTGCTGTAAGAACGGCGCTTGCCGGCCTAGATTACCGGTCACTAAACCATCACGAATAAAGATCTCGCGCGACTCAGAGAGGTTAACTTGCTCATAGTTGGTGAGCTGCTTTGGGATAATAATTAAACCAAATAGACTAATCTGTGCATAAGCTTTGACGCGGCCGGTTTTCTTTGACCAATGCGGCTCGAAGTAATGGTATTTAAGCAGATTGCCCGCTTCGGCGATAATCCATTCAGGCTCAATTTTGGCAACGGTACGCATAAACACTTGCGAGGTTTCAACCACTTCAAAAGCCATGACCCAAGGCGGTATTTGCTTAAATACGGTACTGGCTGGGAATATCTTGGCTTTTTGTTGACGCGCGGCCAGATACTCGCCGCGGCTTTCGGTCTTGTGCGCGATAGTAGAAAGCAATCCTGTTAGTAGCGCTCGATGCAAATTGGCATATTTAACCGCTTTGACTTCTTCATCTTCAATTACGGTGGGGTCGCTGCTTGTCTTGTTCTTTTTATTCTGTTTTCTATTAGCGTTTTTAGCATTGTTTTGCTTGATTTTACCATCACCCTTTACTTCTTTCACATCGGTTAGGTCTAAGTCAGTGACCATCTGCACCAGTTGGCGATGGGTTTGATTCCACTCACGCACACGTGGGAAGCTAAGATAGTTTTTCTTAGTGAAGTTTTTACGCTGATTACCAGAGAGCTTATTGCCATTCTCGTCAGTCTCAAACAGCGCCTTCCATAAACTCAAATAAAATAAGAAATCCGAGTCATCCTGACGAAATTCAGCGTGCTTTTGATCAGCTTGTTGACGCTTATTAGCAGGGCGTTCGCGTGGATCTTGTACTGCTAGAGCGGCAACAATGATCAGCATCTCGCGAATACAATCATAATCGCTGCCCGCCACTAACATACGAGCTAACCGTGGATCGATAGGCATACGCGCCATTTTTTGCCCGATACGGGTCAGACGTAGATGATCTAAAGTTTGCTTGCGCTTTGGAATATTGGCTTTGTCGTTTTTTGAGGTAATCGCGCCAAGCTCATCGAGTAGCTTATGACCATCGGTAACCAAACGGCTATCGGGCGGCTCGATGAATTCAAAATCCTCGACACTACCTAGACGCAGGTTCGCCATTTGCAAAATAACCGAGGCAAGATTAGTCCGCAAAATCTCAGGCTCAGTAAATTCAGGACGACCACTAAAGTCTTCTTCGCTATAAAGGCGAATACAAACCCCAGGGGCAACACGACCACAGCGTCCTTTACGCTGATTAGCAGCCGCTTGTGAAATCGCCTCGATAGGCAGGCGCTGTACGCGCGAGCGATAGGAATAACGCGATATACGTGCAAAGCCTAAGTCAATCACATAGCGAATACCGGGTACGGTTAGTGCAGTTTCGGCAACGTTAGTGGCAATAACGATACGGCGCCCACGACCGGAAGGCTGAAAAATACGCTGCTGCTCTTCATAAGTCTGGCGCGCAAAGAGTGGTAGCACTTCGGTGTGCTTGGGCCCATACTGAATAAGTACATCTTGTAGCTCACGAATCTCAGCCTCAGTCGCGGCAAAGATTAAGATATCAGCCTGATCGGCATGCCCTTTACTCTGCGCATCACTAAAGCATTCCTCTACCGCTGCGACAACCGCACGCGGCAAGTTTTCTTCGAAGTCGTCATAGCTATCATCATCCGAGCTAGTCACTGGCTCATCAGTCAGCGGACGATAGCGCACTTCAACCGGAAAGCTACGACCTTCGACGTTGAAGATAGGCGCAGGGATTTTACGTTTTAGCTTACTATCATAATGACTAAAGTATTCGCTAAAACGCTTAGTATCAAGCGTCGCTGAGGTAATAATCACCTTTAGATCAGGGCGCTTAGGCAGCAGCTTTTTGAGATAGCCCATGATAAAGTCAATATTAAGACTACGCTCATGCGCCTCATCGATAATAATAGTATCGTACTTACTTAAGAATCTGTCGTGACCGAGTTCAGCTAGCAAAATACCATCGGTCATCAGCTTGATAACCGACTGCGCCGTCCCCTGCTCATTAAAGCGAATCTTAAAACTAACGGTATTGCCTAACTTCTCGCCAAGCTCTTCGGCAATACGGTTAGAAACACTGCGCGCTGCTAATCGGCGCGGCTGCGTATGCCCGATCTGCCCTGTAATACCGCGACCTGCTAACATCGCAAGCTTCGGCAGCTGTGTCGTTTTACCCGAACCTGTCTCACCCGCCACGATAATCACTTGGTTATCGATGATCGCTTGAACTAGATCTTCGGCACGTTGGCTTACTGGCAGATCAAGGTTGAGCTTCGCTGGAAGGTCCTGCGGAATACTGTCGATACGTGCTTGCACTGTCTGCTGTGAGCGGGTTTTTATTTTGTCGTATTGCGCGCGCTTTTTAGACAGCTCTTTTTGCGCTTTTTCTAGCTTATCATCAGTATTTGAATTCTTGTTTTTAGATACAGCCGCGCGCGCCAGCTCACGCTCTAACCGTCCTAAATAGTGGCTATCCTTAGCAAGCACAGGTAGTTCTGTGAAGCTATCTGCATCTTTTATTTGAGCTAGATTGTTAATCGTATCATTTAGATTTTTCGCTGAGTTATCTTCTGCTAAGTTTGGCGTATTCTTCAAAGTGTTAGACATATTTGCTTAGGCTATTTATTGTTTATAAGTGCTAAGAGTATGGGGGTATTTTGGGCGGGATTCAAGGTGGTTATAGTGTTTGCTTGGCAGCTTAGATTTGCTCTTAACCTTTTTAGATGCTCCTTTCTAGATTCTATAAAAGTATAGGAACCGTTTAAATAATCAATCGCTACTGGTATAAATCCTCTGTTCATCTCTAGCGGCTTTTGCAAAAAAGTCGTGCAGCTTTTGTAGTGGCACTCTAGGAAAAGGCAGTTGCAAGGAGAGTATCACCCTCTCAAATGCTACCATCTCATCAGCTAGAGCCTTAGCAATGTTAGGCTCAATCTGTGGGTTGTCATATAGAGTATCGATGAGCCAAGTTAATTGCGGAAAGTCGGCACTGTTATGAACCTGATAAAGTGTAGGTACGAGCTCATCAGAGATTTGACAGCGCGTCTTACGAAACATACCATTTTTATAATACATATTTAAAGCCATACGAATTCCCTTGCTTTGGTTACAAACACCTCATTATGACATACTCTTTATTATTATCAGTATGTGTAAATTTAGGGCTATCCTCAACGGTGGAGTTTATTACCACTAAAAGTTAAAGAACGGTGAGATCCTAATCAGTTTGCGCTAAAAATTCTTTAACCACAGCGACCGTCGCTTTAGGATCCTCTTCATGCGGCACATGCCCTAAATTATCGAATATCTTTAGCTGGCTACCTTTGATATCTCGATAAAAAAGCTCAGCATTTTCGAGTGGTATTAAGTTATCTTGCGCGCCCCATAAAATAAGCGTTGGCTGCGTTAACTGCTTAATTTGCGCCTGATCTTCAACATTATCGAACTCACGCAATCGATCGGCTAACGCGCTGCGATTACCGGTACGTAATGACAGCTCATAATAGCGATCGACTAAAGCGTCATCGACTTTACTCTTATCAGCGTAGACACTAAGAATGCTTTTTTTGACTAAGCTGCGCGGTAAAATATTGCTTAAGATAGGCTTCAATGCTGGATAGGCGGCGAGTCTAAAACCGATGGGAATACTCTTCGGAGTGGTCCGATAACCCACCGCATCGACTAAGACAAGCTTATCCACCCGCTTGGGATATAGCGCTGCGGTGCGCCAAGCTATTTTACCGCCTAAAGAATTACCTGCTAGTATCACTTTATCTAGCTTGAGCTTATCTAACACTTTTATCACAAAAGCGGCGTAGTTGACGCTAGTATATTGAGTAGTCTCATCTACAAAAGGCCCAGTCAAGCCAAAGCCTGGCAAGTCCATACTGACCACACAATACTCATCACTAAGCTCATCTATCCAGCCTTGCCAAGTATGCAAACTTGCTGAGGTGCCGTGCAGTAAAACGATAGTCTTTGCATTATCTACGTTAGTGCATTTAGCAGAGCGCAGCACATGAACTTGCATCCCATTGATTTCGATAAACTCACTATCGGGGAGCTGCCATTTTTTAAGCGCTTCAACGCTTTTATCAGATGCCCAATAAACAGCTATTAGCGCAGCCAGTGAAATACCTGTCGCTAATATAGAAAATAAAATTATTTTGGCTAAACGTTTTGACATTTAATAGATACTCAATAGATTAGGTATAATTTAAGACAAAGTACATATCCTAATAGAATACTTATTTACCGCTTATAGATAAAAAAAGCCAGCGTTTATTTACTAAAGTGACCTGTTTAGTAAATAAACGCTGACTATATCAAATTATGTCACCATTAAAAAACAGGACTACTAAAAAATAGTGCTATAAAAACGGCAGCTTCAAAACTCATTTTAAGCATTAAGCTTTTTTATAACGACTCACCCCAGCAATGATCGTCTCATCAATCACTCGATCATCACCGAGCATCATCAGTACAAACAGCTGTTCCTCTAAGGTTTTAGTCTGACTCATACGACGCTCTAACAATGCCGTGCCTGCTAAGTCAATAACGACAAAATCTGCCTCTTTATCAGGCATAAAATTACCAATTTTATCGTCCAATACCAATGATTGCGCATTTCCTAAGGTGATCTGGTATAGCCCTTGATGCGCGGATAACGGATTGCTTTGTAATTGCTGTACTTTATAAGCCTCATTTAAGGTGGTCAACATCGAGAGACTAGTGCCCGCGCCTACGTCGGTTGCGATACTCACACCGGTGTAGCTTAGAGTCTTTGGCAAATCAAATAGACCACTGCCTAAGAATAGATTAGACGTTGGGCAATGTGCGATTTGGGTGCCTGTATCCCGTAATCTCTCGTACTCTGAAGTTTCAAGATGAATCCCATGCGCAAAAGTGGTATAGCGACCTAAAAAACCCATATCGTCATAGACGTCGAGATAGCCTTTATGATTGGGATAAAGCTCGCGCACAAAGGCAATTTCGGCATGGTTTTCGGCTAAATGGGTTTGTAGATAAACGCTGTCATAACTGGTATAAAGCTCGCCGGTCATTTTTAGCTGTTTTGGCGTTGAGGTAATGGCAAATCTTGGCGTAATAGCAAAATGCTGACGACCACGCTCATGCCACTTATCAATAAGGTTTTGACTATCACGAATGCCCTGCTCTGTTGGCACGCATAAGTGCTCAGGCGCATTGGTGTCCATCAGCACATTACCAGTAATCATACGGGTATTGAGTTTTTCGCTCTCGGTAAAAAACGCCTCAACAGACTCAGGATGGCTAGTAGCGAATACCATTGCCGTAGTCGTACCATTAGCAAATAGCTGATTCAAAAAAAACTTTGAGGCATCGTGTGCGACTTTTGGGTCACCAAAGTTTGCTTCTGTGACAAAAGTATAGTTATTGAGCCAATCGAGTAATTGCTCACCGTAAGAAGCAATCATATCTATCTGCGGATAATGCACGTGCGTATCGATAAAGCCTGGCATAATCAGCTTATGCTGGTAATCATGAATCTGTACCGGCGCTTTGCCCTCGTTAGCATTGGCATAATCGGTCATGATCGCTTCTTTATGACCATAATCAACAACTAGACCCGTTTCATCATCAACAACTAGTGCACCATTAGCGATATACTCAGGATGGATGGTCACCCCAGCCATAACTGGTAATAAAGTTACATTTTTTTCAACGACGGTAGTATCAAGAGGAGCAGAACTTTCAGCATTGGTGCGTGCTACTCTTTTAGCAAACTCGTCTTCCGTCAGATAATGTAATAATTGCGCTTGGTAAATATGGATAGTCATAAAAAAGTCTCACATCTCAAGTCATAGCGCTTATATTTATAGGCTATTGCTCATAGAATAAGAAAGGGTTAAGGGCTTAAAATCGTAAAAATGGTTACTTTTTATGGCTATGTTGTACTCTTCATCGGCACTTACAGATAGCTCAGTGAGGATAGTCAGTAGCAAGTAGTTTAGGTAGCTAAACTACCGCTAAGTATTGGATAGTTAATGACGCTTAGGTACAGTGCTTTATCTTTTTATAGTACTAGTTGGTAGTGATAGCTTAGGGCTGTAAATAGTGCTGCTGCATGACTTGCGCGGCAATAGATACGGCTACCGCCATTGGCTCCTTACCCCCTAGCGGCAAGCCTATAGGCATAGTCAACTGATCGACTAACCGCTGATTATAACCACGCTGTAGCAGGCGATCTTTGAAACGTTTGGCTTTGGTAGCAGAGCTAATACAGCCTATATAAGCAGCGGGTGCTGCAAAGTTATCTGTATTAACTGAGCTCTCTTCAGCTCTGAGCACCTCTAACGCCTCTCGCACTAACTCAAAATCAACACTATGATCGTGGGTCATGACTAACATAAAGCGTTTGCCACCTTGCTCTATAAAGGGGCGAACAAAATCGATAGGATCATCATCGATATGCACGCGGATATGCTTTGGCAAGGTATAAGATGGCGAGTCATTACTGTTTGAGGCAGTCAAGTAACGCTCAAACATCTCAGGCCGACTATCGACCCAATCTACCTGACAAGGAAGCTCGGCTAGTATGGTCATCAGCGCCGCGGCCACATGCCCAGCACCAAAAACCAATAACGAGAGTGGCGGCGTCACATTGAAGCACTCAAACATCACCGTGACGCTACCACCGCAGCACTGAGCAAGCTTAGCCCCTAGCGGATAATGCTTAGTATAGACACTATCACGGCGCACCGACTTTGATTTTGATGAGCTTGAGGGGGCTGAGTCATTAGCCGTTTGCTCTGCAGCTGTATCAGCGTTTTTAACTTTTAGGGATTTGGAGAGTTTGTTATTAAGCTTTTGCTCCTTAACATCAATCTCCCCCTTTAGTAATTGCCTTGCCGTTGCTATCACATCATGCTCTAAACCGCCGCCGCCCAAGGTATCGCTAAAATCATCGAGCGTTACGACCATTTTCGCTTGCAGCGCGCGCGGGGCTGAGCCATTGATAGCGACCACAGTCGCCATAACATGCGCCACTCCCCGCTGCTGGCAACGTGCTAGCGCCTCATACCAACGCTCAGGCGGCAGCGCAGAGAGATTACTCACTGTGCGCCGGACCTCTAGCGACCGAGACATTAGGATCTTTTATTGCCTCTGGCTGCTCATCGACTTGCTCGCCTGCCGATTTAGGGGGATTGCTGTCCTCAGCGTGTGGCACCGACTGCGCTTTATCTTTATTATCCATCTTCACCTTACCATCGGCGCTGAACTGCTCTTCTACTTTTGGGAGGTTATCAGTATTTATGTCATCAGTATGATTTTTGCTTGCAGGTATCTGCCACTCCTCCCCTTGCAAGCGCATCACTGCTTTTAGCACGGCCTCACTAGTCGCTGGCATAGTCAGATCAGGATTGACTTTATAATCAGCTAAGCTTGCCACCGCATTATTGATAGCGCACCAAACACTAGCAGCTAGCATAAAGGGCGGCTCGCCCACCGCTTTGGAATTATAAATGGTCTGCTCTTCGTTTTTGCGATCGAACAGCTTAACGCGCCACTGTTTGGGTAAATCATGCGAAGTTGGGATTTTGTAATTGGCCGGACTGTTGGAAGCAAGCGTGCCTTTATCGTCCCATGTGAGCTCTTCTGTGGTTAGCCAACCCATGCCTTGTACAAAGCCGCCTTCGATCTGCCCAATATCGATAGCTGGGTTGATCGACTGCCCAACATCATGCAAAATATCGCAGCGCAGCACCTTATACTCCCCCGTCAAAGTATCGATCTCAACCTCAGCGCAGGCAGCTCCTAAGGCGAAGTAAAAGAAAGGACGGCCCCAAGCTTTGGAGCGATCATAAAATATCTTTGGGGTCTTGTAGTAACCAGTAGCAGAGAGGCTAATGCGGTGCTGATAGGCCAGTAATACCAGCTCTGCAAAAGTTAAAGTCTCTTTATCGCCAATCTGCACGTGGTTGTTTTCAAACTTTATCGCAGTGGACGACACCTCAAAATGCTCAGCGGCAAACTCAACTAAACGCTGCTTGACAGTAAGACAAGCATTTTGCGCGGCTTTACCGTTGATATCGGTACCGGAAGAGGCGGCGGTCGGTGAAGTATTGGGCACTTTATCGGTACGCGTCGCAGTGACTTTAACCGTATCTAAGTCCACTTCAAACTCATTAGCGACGATCTGGGCGATCTTAATATATAAGCCCTGTCCCATCTCCGTGCCACCATGATTAATCTGAATGGTACCATCGGTGTAGATATGCACTAACGCGCCAGCTTGGTTTAGATGCTGCACGGTAAACGAGATGCCGAACTTGACAGGCGTTAAGGCTAAACCTAGACGTTTATCGCTACCTTCAGCCTCAGCCTTTTTATTAAATTCGATCGTCTGTTGACGGCGAGCATCATAATCACAGTCTTTGGCTAGAGTGTCCATCAAAGTGGCCAAATCAAAATGCTCAATCGGTTGACCATAATGGGTCGTTTGACCGTCTTGATAAAGGTTATTTAGGCGCACCTCTAGCGGATCTTTACCTAAAGTATAAGCAATATGATCCATCATATATTCAGCAGTCATCAGACCTTGCGGCCCACCAAATCCGCGATAAGCCGTGTTTGAGACCGTATGCGTCTTACAGCGATGACCGGCAACTTTTGCCGCAGGATAATAGTAAGCATTATCACAGTGGAACATCGCACGATCGACAATAGCGTCAGATAGATCAGGTGAATAACCACACAGCCCTGATAATTGCATATCGACGCCTAAAATGTGTCCAGACTCATCAATACCGACTTCATAGCGGTTGGAGAATTCATGACGTTTACCAGTGACCACCATGTCATCTTGACGATCTAAGCGCATACTCACAGGCACATTGTAGCGCTTGGCAACGATAGCACTCAGACAAGCCCATGCCGCAGCTTGGGTTTCTTTACCGCCGAAGCCGCCACCCATTCTACGCACTACAGTGCTGACCGCATGAAAAGGCAGATCGACTACTTCAGCGACTAATTGCTGCACTTCACTAGGATGTTGAGAGGAAGTATAAACTTCAAGGCCGCCATCATCACAAGGCACCACATAAGACACTTGACCTTCAAGGTAAAAGTGCTCTTGCCCTAACATATGGATATGACCTTGCAGGCGTTTAGGAGCACTACTCAAGGCGTTTTCACTATCGCCGCGCTGCATAAAATGGCTAGGACGCACAAACTGCTCTTGCTCTAAAGCGGCCTCAACCGTTACTATCGCTGGCAACGGCTCATATTCGACCTTAGCTTTTAAAACGGCTTTTTTGGCTGCGCGGTGGGTTGTGGCTACTACTGCAAACAGTGTCTGACCGACATACTCTGTAATGGTATCGACCATCAAAGGATCACCATCGAACACCGGTCCGATATCCGTTGCCGCAGGTAAATCTTTAAAGGTAAAAACGTCAATCACTCCTTCTGCCGCTCTCACTGCCTCTAAGTCCATACTGACAAGGCGCGCGTGAGCATGAGTGCTTTTACCGATTGCCAAATGCAGTGTGTCCTGCGGTTTTAGGATATCATCGGCATAGGTCGCGGTCCCCATCACATGACTAATGGCGCTATCATGCTTGGCGGAGGTGCCAATTTTGTTTTTGGGTGGACGCACACGGCGAATGTTGTAGCTATCAAAAAGGCTTGAATGATGACTCATTATGCTGCTCCCTGCGTTTGTATATCCACTATTAATTGCTTGGCACATTTAACCAATAAGCGCTGCACCACGTGCATACGGTACTCACGACTCGCTCTCACATCAGTCATAGGCGACACATCTAAAGATAGGGCGTTAGCTGCTGTTTTAAAACTAGCGATATCAACTTTTTGTCCTATCAAAGTCTGCTGACAATGCTGCGCTAATAAAGGAATCGCCGCCATACCGCCTAAGCCAATTTTTGCATTAGCAATAGTCGTAGTATCTGCAGACAAATCAATTCTCGCCGCTAGCAAACAGGCTGAGATATCATCTTCGTAACGCTTACTAATTTTGTGAATAAATAAGTGCTGATGCGCTTGCATCAAAGGAATATGCACCGCTACCACATAACTGCCTGGACGCAATTTGGTTTTTTTATACTCTAAGAAAAACTCAGCTAAAGAGATGGTTTCATCAGAGACTTCAAATGATTTTTTACTATTTTGCTCAGCGCTAGCTTCTTTAGCGACAGTCTCTTTACCAATGGCATCACAATGACGTAAATGCACTCGCGCCTCTAATGCTAACAATACAGGCGGCAGATCACCAATCGGTGAAGCATTGGCTATATTGCCGCCAAGCGTGCCCATATTACGGATCTGCGGTGAGGCTGTTCTTGCGAATAAGTCAGCAAAAGCAGGAAAATGTTGCTCTAGAATCGGAAGCATCTGCTGATAGGTCATGCCCGCGCCAAAGCTCAACTCTTGCATATCAGCAGATTCTGATAGCGACCATTGCTGTAGCTCATCGAGCGCTGAGAGCTGGATAATAACTTCATGATCCATCAAACGCTGAGTAATGGTCAGTCCTAAATCAGTGCCTCCTGCCCAGATCGTGGCAGTGGGATACACGGCTAGTAATTGATTAAGCTCACTGATAGAGCGCGGTATAAATAGCTGCTTTGAGCCATCAATCAAGGCAGGCTCTATAGTGTCGAATTGAGAGTTTGACTCAGCCTGATTATCGGAGCTTGTCTGAGAAACATTATTGGCCATAGCATTTGTCGCCAAACTTAGCACTTTCGATGGCGTGTTGGCACTGTCAAGCTGTTGACCGATTTGCTGCATCTTTAAACCTGCATCAATGATAGGTCGATAGCCGGTACAGCGGCATAAATTGCCTGATATAGAAGCAACGATCTCATCGTAGTTAAAGGCTGTATCGTCGGCGTTTGCGTTTGAATCACGATCTGTTTGCAGGCGTCTGTTTTCGTATAGATTAGCCAATGACATCACAAAGCCCGGCGTACAAAACCCACACTGCGAGCCGTGACACTCAACCATCGCTTGCTGCGCGGGATGCAATAATGCCCGGTCGGGGTGGTTGCTAGGATTATCCGCTAGATAAGAAGCCGTCAATAAATGATGACCATCCATCAGTGACAGTAGTGTAATGCAAGAGTTGAAGGTATAGAAAGGGGCACTATCGGTAGTATCTTGCGGAGGTAGGCGCTGAGCCATAATCGTGCACGCCCCGCAATCGCCACTACCACAGCCTTCCTTAGCATCAGTCTGACGCTCATGCAAACGTAAATACTCAAGCACGGTAGTATTAGGGTTGATATCACGCACTTGATGCGGCTTGCCATTAAGATAAAAACGAATCATAGCTATACTCGGCTGTCTGGATAAAAGGAAGATAAAAAGTAAACTTTTATCTTTAATCGGATAATAATATGTTAACAATCAATATATCAAAGGTCAGGCGCATACAGCGACACTGCCATAAGGTAGTATTCAATTATTATAGTAATAAAATTTATACGACGATCATCATACCTACATCAATACTGATAGTTATACAGGTATTGAATAAGCTGACTGCCTATGAGACTGCTGACTGGTTCAGACTTAATCTTTATTTAGGATGGAGCTTCGGTATCTATCCAAGCTTTTTTAAGCGCTTATCATAGTTACGAAGATTGAAAAAAACGTCCATTTATTTTAGCTTCTCGCCAATCAATATTCCGTATTTTATTTAACTAGCCAAACCTCTGCTTTGAAGCTGACTATTTGGTTAACATTATAATACTAGCATTATATTTAATTATTTTACAACTCAAAGACAGTATTTATACTAAATAATTTCAATAAGTTTAAAGTTACTGGTTATCATCTATTGTTTCTAGCCGCACAAAAAAGCCAGCGTTCATTTATCAAAATAACTAATGAACAAACGCTGGCTACGGTATTTAAACTTGTGATGTTTAAACTTATAGGATTTATCTTGAACGGTTAATCATTACCGAGCTCAAGTAAGCTGGCATTACCGCCGATAGCTGTAGTATTGATGGTGATAACACGCTCAGTGACGAAGCGGTGCAGATAATCAAGACTTAGCATCTCAGAGAAGCCGTCCATATCAGTTACCGCAATCACCTGCGTCAAGATACCATCTGTATTAGCAAGCTCTTGACTGATGCTTTGCACTTCTGCTTGGCTACCTGCTACTGCCACCTGCGCAAGGCGATCAATGTATAACAGGGTGATCGTTTGTGAGTCATTAGCGACACTAAGCACATCATCGCTGATCCCCACATTATAAAGTATCTTCGCCGCTTCTTCGCACATATCGATTTGGCTTGGACAATGCAAAATCACCTCATTGCCTGTTAGCAGTGCGGCAATGAGCTGACCCAAGACCGCCATCGCTCTAGCAGACTCACCGCCGATGACCATAGTTTTGCCGCGAGCGGTGACATATAGATCGTTGGACTCGCCCGTAGCGCCAGTCATCCGCTGAACTTCATCAAGCTTTGGAGCTGCGCTTAGTAAATGCTGAAATAGACGCCGCGCCTTATTGGCATCGCCAGTAAGCAAAGCAAGCTTAGGTATCGCTGCTTCCAAGTACGCCGAACGTTTGACGGCACCTAATAATCGCCAAGCTTCACAGACCCCAGCATGATTTTTTTTGAATTCATTTGCCATCTTGCTACTCCTTATGCGAGCTCTGTTTGCGTGGATGATTGATTGTTTATACTATGTGCATTGTCGTCAGCGGCGCTTTGCTCAGCGCTGAGCTTCATTAAACGCGCGACATAATGCGGTCCGCCAGCTTTGGGTCCCGTACCAGATAGACCAGTACCACCAAAAGGCTGGACATTGACCACCGCACCGATTTGGTTACGGTTAATGTAAGTATTACCGACTAGCACACGGCGCTCGATATGCTCAGCGATGTTTTCTATACGGCTATGAATGCCTAAAGTTAAACCAAAGCCCGTACCGTTGATCGCATCTATTAGCTTATCGAGGTCACGCGCTTGGTAGCGTAGTACATGCAATATCGGACCAAAATGCTCACCACCGATGACATCGATACTATTCACCTCAATCGCGGTAGGCAATACAAAGGTCGCTTCGTCTTCGCTAACGACTGAGCTTGCGCTCATAGGGGTTTGTCCCAAAATAGTCGCGGTCGACTCGTCTTGCATCCGTGCAATATGCGCCTCTAAGCCTTTTTTGGCATCACTATCAATGACAGGGCCAACATCAGTTGAAACATAAGTCGGATTGCCCACTACCAGCTCTGCCATATGACCTTGTAGTAGCTCGATGATGCCATCGGCAATATCTTCTTGTACACAAAGGATACGACAAGCTGAGCAGCGCTGACCTGCTGAGCCAAACGCGGATAACACGGCATCGGTGACTACTTGCTCAGGCAATGCAGTTGAGTCGACGATCATCGCGTTTTGGCCTCCCGTCTCAGCGATCAATATCGGCAGCTCACCACTTGTCTGCGCATGATTATTCAAACTTTGGTTGATACGCTGAGCAGTTTGCGTTGAGCCGGTAAAGATGACGCCTGCGATCTTATCAGAGGCAGTCAGAGCACCGCCCACCTCCCCTGCGCCAACTACGAACTGTAGTGCCTCAGCGGGTACGCCCGCTTGATACATGAGCTGCGCGCCAAAATGAGCGATCAAGCTGGTTTGTTCAGCAGGTTTTGCCACTACCGTATTACCAGCAGCGAGCGCGGCGACAATCTGACCGGTATAAATCGCTAAAGGAAAGTTCCATGGGCTAATGCAGACAAAGGTGCCACGTGCGTTATACACTTGACGCAGCGGCTTGCCAGATAAATCAGTCAACTCATGAACCTCAGCCGCTAAGCGCTCCGCTTCATCAGCATAAAACCGGCAGAAGTCCACCGCTTCTTTGATCTCATCAATACTATCTTGCATGGTTTTACCCGCTTCGAGCTGACAAAGCGCCATCAGCTCGGCGTAGTTTTCCTCATACAAGTCTGCCGTTTTACGTAGTATCTCAGCGCGCCTCGCAGCAGGAACCGCTTGCCATGCTTGTTGGCCCGCTACTGCCGCATCAATGGCTTGGTTAGCAATATCGGCATTAGCGTATTTGACGTCGCCAGCTTTAACATCATGATTCCAGGGCGCACGGATAGTTTGGCTATCGAGCTGATGGGTGCTGCCATCTTTTGTATACTCACTGATCGCTTGACCATCGATGATTGAGGTCGCCGACCAAGTTTTTTTGCGCTGCTCTGCAATCGCCGCTTCGAAAGGTTGCCACTGTGACTCAACAAAGATATTAGGACCATAGCTCGCCTTACGCTCGCCGTATATTTCTAATGGCAATGAAATCTCTGGATTATGCAGATACTCATTCGCCACTAGCTTGTCATAAGGATGCACGGTGAGCTTATCGATAGGATAAGACTTATCTAACAACTGATGCACAAATGAGCTATTCGCGCCGTTTTCTAGTAAACGTCTCACCAAATACGGCAGCAAGTCTTGATGCGCGCCAACTGGGGCATAAATACGTACTGGTATCTGATAGGTTTGCAAAATATGATCGTAGAGCGCGTCGCCCATACCGTGTAGACGCTGAAACTCAAAATCTCTGTGACTACTCATGGTCATGACAGATGCCAAAGTATGCGCATTATGAGTGGCAAACTGTGGCCAAATCAGACCACGCAGATGATCTGAGAGTAAGAAACGCGCGCAGGCTAGATATGCGGTATCAGTGCCTTCTTTACGTGTCCATACCGGATAGCCTGACAAGCCCTTTTGCTGAGCCAGCTTAATCTCAGTATCCCAATACGCACCTTTGACCAAACGCAGTGGAATACGGTCGCCAACCTCAGTCGCTAAGCGTGCAAGCCAAGCAAAGATCGCGATGGCGCGCTTAGAGTAGCCTTGTACCACAAGACCCAAACCATCCCAGCCAGCAGTAATAGGATCGCGATATAATGATTCAAATAGCTTTAAAGAGATCTCTAAGCGATCGGCTTCTTCGGCATCGATACTTAGATCGACGTTGACTTCGCGGGCAGCCTCAATGAGTAGCACGCAGCGCTGACGCAATAGTCCAAGTACCTGCGACTCTTGGGTCGCCTCATAACGCGGATGTAGCGCTGATAGCTTGATGGAGACTGAAGGTTTGGGCATACTTTCCTTTACTTTAATAGTAGCCGTAGACTTAATCGCATGCAGATAATCATTGAAGTATTTCTCAGCATCGCGGTTAGTGATAGCCGCTTCACCTAGCATATCGAATGAATAGGTATAGCCTTTATTGCGATATGGCTGGCTGTTTTTATTGGCGCCTTCAATGGTCTCGCCCAAGACAAACTGATGACCCATTACCCGCATAGCTTTTTGCATCGCACTACGGATCATAGGTTCGCCCATTTTTTTGGTCATGCGATCCAAAAATCCTGACGCCGTCGTACTGCTATCAATACTAACCACCCGCCCGGTCATCATCATGCCCCAAGTGGAGGCATTGACCATAAATCCATTATCATCTTTGAGATGTTTTTTCCAATCGGCAACACTCATCTTGTCACGAATAAGCGCGTCAGCCGTATAGTTGTCTGGTACGCGAATCAAAGCCTCAGCCAAGCTCATCAGTAGGATGCCTTCTTGCGTATCCAAGCTGTACTCTAATAGTAGCGAGTCTACCATTTTGACTGATTTATTATCACGGCGCACATACTCAACGAGCTTGCGCGTCTGCTCACTTGCCGCGTCGCGCTCTGCGTCGGTTGGCTTAGCCAAAGGCAATAGCTCTGACAGCCAGCGCTCCTCATCGACACTGTATAATGGTGAGATACGCGCATACAGCTCATCACTTGACTGTTTAATATAATCAGGCGAAAGCAGCTCTGTTGGCTTAAATAGTATTGGCTCTTGTGGGGTAAACTGATCTATTGGGTGCATACCAACTCCATAATTATCGTTTAAAAAACTATGATAAATAGAGCGTCAAGATTTTTATAATCTCATATCTTTATACTGATGTTATTAGGTATTTAGAGCGATGAAAAATATAATCATTCACTTATAGAGAGATATCTAAGATAGAAATAATTCTCTAAATGCGATCTCTAAAGTAGCTATAGATAAAGACAAAAACCAAATTATAAAAGACCAGACGGCGCTATCACAAAACGAGCACATCCAGCAAAAGCTGGATACGGTTAAGTAGATCGTTGCGTGTTAAACGGACTACGTTAACAATACAAAGGCAAAATAATGTTAAGCGGCATTAGTGCCTTCTTCTTGTCGGTAGTGAAGGAGTGCGATCATAGTCTGAGCTGATGGTTCTGATAGCGGTTAATATATGATCAGGGTGTTGCAAATTCACTGTAAGAAAAACCTCTACGGCGTTGCTTGAGGTGATGCGCTTAACTCGGTCATATTATCATGAAAAAAATAATCAAACTATGGTTAGCCGAGATTTATTTTCAACTACTATTACCTTTAAAAACAATTAGATACCATATTCATCTTGCTATTGACGCTCAAGATATCTTTTTTTGTTTACTCTTTGTCGACTTTATGGCTATATCCACGCTTATAATATGATAATTAACGGTTAACAAACGATAGCAGCACTCAATAAAAGAGTGCGTTCTATCCATTCAAAACCTCCTAAAAAAGCTATAAAAGCTCATAAAAAACCCTTCTTATCTAGGAGTGATAAGAAGGGTTAGATTGGAGTGACTCTTTCGTAAACTTATAACCCGGCTTTAGACAAATATGATTTTGCCAAGCAGTACTATCGTCAGTATCCAAACCGCTATACTAATATCGGCAAACTTACCTGTTAATGCTTTAGCAGCAGTATAAGTGATAAATCCAAGTGCGATACCATCAGCGATAGAATACGTTAAAGGCGTAAATAGTAGCACAACGACGACTGGGCCGGCTTCAGTTAAGTCAAACCATTCCACATCTTTTAGCGTGGCTAGCATCAGTACTGCGACATAAAAGATAGCGCCAGCAGTAGCATAAGCGGGAATCATGCCAGCAAGTGGTGCAAAGAACGTACTCAGTAAAAATAGCACCCCGACTGTCACCGCGACTAAGCCTGTACGACCACCAGCCGCAATACCAGAGACACTCTCAACATAACTAGTCGTTGATGAAGTACCCAAAACAGTACCTGCGACAGTTGCAGTAGAATCAGCTAATAGCGCTTTACCCATATTAGGTATATTACCATCTTTATCGACTAAACCTGCCTGCTTAGTGGTCGCAATTAGAGTCCCTGCGGTATCGAATAAATCAACGAATAAGAAAGCAAAGATAACACTGATCATGCCGACATTTAGAGCGCCTGCAATATCAACCTGCATGAAAGTCGGTGCCATAGAAGGCGGCGCTGAAATAATCCCTGTAAATTGGGTATTACCTGTTAACAAACTGATGAGCGCAACGAGTAATATACCGATAGTCACAGCGCCAGGTACTTTTTTATAAGCTAAAGCAATAATAACGATAAAGCCAAAAGCTGCCATAGCAGGAGAGAAGGTCGTCATATCCCCTAGGCCGACCAAAGTGGCATCGTTATTGACGATGACGCCAGCACTTTGGAGTGCAATAAAAGCCAAAAAAGCACCAATACCGGCCACAACCCCTTGCTTTAGTGAGTTGGGTATAGAGTTAATAATAATTTCGCGTATCTTAAATAGACTCAAAAGTACAAAGATACACCCAGATAAGAAGACCGCTCCAAGTGCAACCTGCCAAGTATAGCCCATACCCAAAACAACGCCGTAAGTAAAGAAGGCGTTAAGCCCCATCCCAGGCGCTAGTGCGACTGGCAGCTTGGCATAAATACCCATAATAAAACAACCAATCGCCGCAGCTAAGCAAGTAGCGACAAAGACCGCGCCTTTATCCATACCCGCATCACCTAAGACGTTCGGGTTGACAAAGATAATGTAGGCCATGGTCAAAAAGGTTGTTAAACCGGCGAGAAGTTCTGTTTTTATGGTGGTGTTTTCACCAGTAATCCCATAATATCGTTCAATTGCGTTCATAGTGTCGCTTCCAAGTTGCATTAATTAAGTATCGCTTCCAAACTAAAACCTCATTGTTTAACAGGTCGATCAAAAAGCTATCCATACCAAAATTAACTTGGCGTTTTTAGCTCAATGAGTATATTTTTAAACATGTTTTATCATCATGCTACTAGCTCATGATGTGATGTAGAATGGTTTTTAAGCGATACGAGAAGAAGCTTATCTAGTTTAGTCATTCTAGCCGAATGAGTTTATAACGTAACGTCTTTAGAAGTCTCGCCTCCGTCTTTAAGATAAAGTTGACGTCATTATCATCTCATTCTCCGTAACAAAATCAGTTATGATAACAAGGTCTGATTTTGCGTTTTACATTGCCTCAGCTTTGACAAGGTTGTCGCTATCAGCAGTGGTGCTTTGTAGAATAAACACATTTAAAATTAGTGATAACTTGCCTCAAGGCGTAGTATATAAAAAAATATACTTTGTGACAATTAAGTAAGTTAAAACTACAATTCAACCTGCAAGCTAAACCATATTATATTTACGACGTGTTGTCATCCGTTATTTAGCGAAATCAATTATTAGTAATTACTTAATACATTAATAATGACCTTTTTATCATTTAGACGTACACTAACGAGTTCATATGACCTAGAAGCATTTAAATACTCAATCTCTTTTTTGCTCTGTTATTTTATAACACCTAATATTGTCAGCAATATTGATTTATAATCATTCAGTTACTCACTTGCTTTTACGCCCTTTAATTGGGTCTGAGTATGCTGTCTATTTTAGCTATTGCTAGTTATCGTTAATTATTGTGAGTCCACTAGATGCCTGAATCTTTAAATATTATCGGCCTTATTACCCAAGCGAGCCTGCTAGTACAAATCGTAATGGCCTTATTATTATTAGCCTCACTGCTTAGTTGGGTGGTTATCTTTCGGCTCAGCGCGCGTTTAGGTAGTGCCAAAAGCTTCGATGAGCAGTTTGAGACTTGGTTTTGGTCAGGTGAAGACTTAGCGAAGCTCTATCAAGGCGTACAAGGCTCACCTGATCGACAAGGTCTTGAACAGATTTTTTATGTTGGGTTCTCTGAATATCTAAGAATGCACAAAAAGCGCCAACCTAAAGACGATATTATCGACGGCGTTGAGCGTAAGCTGCGCGTTGGTCTTGGCCGTCAGCAGCAGTTGTTAGAGTCAGGTCTGACTACGCTGGCAAGTATAGGGTCAGTCGCTCCTTATGTTGGTCTATTCGGTACGGTTTGGGGCATTATGAATGCTTTTTTGGGCTTATCACAAACCGATCAGGCCACCCTCGCCTCTGTCGCACCCGGTATCGCTGAGGCGCTAATCGCTACCGCTATGGGGCTATTTGCTGCTATTCCTGCTGTCTTAGCTTACAATCACTTCACGGCTAAGTCAGCACGGCTTTATGAGTCGCGCGCCTTGTTCTGCGATGAGATGACCGGCATGCTTCAGCGCGAAACCAGTATTGAAAACCCAACGGCTACCACTCAGGTTATGAAGAGCGCTCAAGGTGCTGGTCTATGAAGCCAAGTCCTTATAAGCGTCAAAAAGCCACGCTCAATAGCGAGATGAATGTCGTGCCTTATATCGACGTGATGCTGGTACTGTTAGTGATTTTTATGGTAACCGCGCCGATGCTGACAACTGGCGTAGAAGTAGACTTGCCCAAAGAGCAAGCGGCAAGCATGAGCCAAAACCAGCTGCCGATTATTGTCTCTTTGACCGATAGTGGTGAGATTTTTATGAGTTATGAGGATAATATAGATGTGCCCATCAGTGAGCCTGAGCTGATTAACACTCTATTCAATCTACAAACGCAAAGTAATAATGAAACAGGACAGCCATTACAAATTATGATCAATGCTGATCAAAACAATCAATACGGCGCTATCGTTTCGCTGATGGCAAACTTGCAACAAGCCGGTATTGAAAAAGTCGGACTACTGACAGGCCCACCTCTGCCTATGCCACAATAAAAAATGCTATCCATGCCCTTTAACTTAAATGCCCCCTCATACTTATGAATAATGCGCCCCTAGTCTATATCCCCACTCAGCCTGAAAGTGATGGGCTAACGATGCCTACGCTGCTAAGCTTGCTCGCGCACGGTATAGTGCTCGGTCTCCTGATCTACACCTATCAGCAGCCAAGTTTAGAGACGAGCGGCGCGATTGAGACAACGATGGTGTCGCCTGAGCAATTAGCTGAGATGCAGTCTCAAATATTGAGCAATCGCGCAGCTGCTGAAGCGGCTAGTCAAGCCAATAGTGCTTTATCAGCTGAAACCTTTGAGAGTGCTGCTAGCAATTCTTCTGCAGATCCCTCAGACTCTGCGCCATCAAGCTCACAAAGAGTGCCCGTATTTATGCGCTCTGATGACGCGGCTGATGAGCCTATACTCATGAGCGAAGATCAGCAACAGCGACTGGCTGAACAATCAGCAGATTATGAGCGCAATCTAGCGGAATGGAATGCTCAGTCCGAGGCATTAGCGAGCGAGCGGCTCGAGCAAGTCGAACAGCGTAAGCAAGAAGATAGTGAAGAAGAGCGCGAACGACTCAAAGAGTATCGTAATAAACAAAGAAACACGACAAACCCTAGAATCAATCGCCCTAGCAAATCTGATCGTAATATAGAGATAGAAACGGGGCTTCCGAGCAGCGCGGGCAAAACCTTTGATTTATCAGAAGGTCAATCAACGGCTGATAGCAGATCAGCTAATAATAATAGTAGCGCTTCACGTTCTACTGGTGATTTTAAAAAAAGCATAGCAGCTAAAATTCAGAGAAATTTAAAAGCGCCGCTTGAAACCCAAGGTATTACTGCTAAAGTGGCTTTAAGGTTAGATAATCAAGGTAACGTGTTATCCGCCGAAGCCACTGGCTCCAATAGCGCGGTTAATAATGCCGCAGAAAAAGCCGCTTTTGCCGCAAGCCCCTTACCAATTGATTTAGCCAACCCTGCCAGCTTCGCGGCTTTAAATATCAACGTTGTGGTTCAATAGATTAAGGTATACATGACTTTGGGCATATTTGAACATAGTGTTGAAGATGACTAAATTAGAGCCTTTTGACATTTGTCTCTCGCCGCCGATTATTTTAGAACTATTATTAACCTAGGGCACTAACCTATGAAATTATTACTTTTAAAGCTAACAACCCCAAAGCTAGCAGCCTTCTCAGCTCTAAACATAGCGTCAGCTTCGTTGTTGATAACGCCATTGATGTTTGCTCCTCTATATTCTGCTAATGCTGCGCCTATGGAGATCGATGTCACCGTCGTAGCGCCGAGACAACAAAACCAAGTCGCCTTTGTACCCTTTGCAGGTGACAGTGTTTTATCTTCTATTATTTTAAACGATTTGAGCCGAACTGAGTTAAAGGTCACCAGCCAGGGTCTGCCGCAGCAGCCGCGTAGTAGTAGTGAGCTTGCAGGTACTCTGCCAGTTTGGCAAAGTATGGGCATCCCCTACTTAGTCGTCGGTAGCACTCGCAGCAATCGCGGTCAAGTGACTACAGATTATGAGGTAATCGATGTCAAATCTGGTCGTATCATTCAAGGCAAACAAAGCCTAACTGCTAAGAATGATGCCCAAAGTATGCGCTATGCCGGTCATGTGATAGCAGATAAGATCTACGAGCTCATCACTGGTACGCCAGGTGATTTTTCGGGTCGTATCGCTTATATTGAGGAAACTGGAGCCGGTAAAAATAAAGTCTCACGCTTAAAGGTGATGGACGCTGATGGCGAGAATGCAAGAACGATGACAGAGGTACAAGGCTCTATCTTCTCGCCTGCTTGGTCTCCTGATGGTAACCGTATCGCTTATTCGGTGCAGCGCGAAAAGTCCTATCCAGTCATCTACATTCAAAATGTCAGTGGCGGCGGAGCAACGGCTATAGCCAATTATCAAGGCAGCAACTTAAGTCCTTCCTTCTCTCCTGATGGCAACAAGATTTTATTCTCTAGCAGCTTTGAGGGTAGCGCTGATATCTATCAGATAAATACTAATGGTGGTAATCTACGTAAGCTCATCAGCTGGCCAAGTAGCGAAGTACAGCCAAACTATGCGCCTGACGGCCAATCCTTCGTTTTTGTCTCTGATAAAGCGGGCTTTAATAGGCCGCAAATCTATCGTTATGAGTTTGGCTCAGGGCGCACCACTAAAGTATCCAATAGCAGCTATGCCACAAGCCCGCAGTTCAGTAGTGATGGTACGCAGATTGCCTTTTTGAACGGCAGCTCAGCAGCTGTTATGAATAGTAACGGCGGGGTAACTGCAAATTTGGGGAATACCGGTATTGATGAAGCGCCCAGCTTCTCACCTAATGGTAAACGCGTTGTGTATGCTTCAAGACAAGGTGGCAAAGGGGTCTTAACTATTAAGTCTTTAACTGGTGGTAACGCTATAAATGTACCTAGCAGTGGCACAGTGCGCTCGCCTGTTTGGTCAGCCAGTCCTAAATAGCGGATTAGCCTCAGTTCTGCAGTTTCATAGCACTTTAAATACAACAAAGCGCCTAATAAATCATTAGGCGCTTTTGGTTTCAGCTTACTGCAATTAGAGATTTCTGATAATAGAAAATATACTAAAAGCTTAAAAGGTGTTAATTAATTGATTAGACACTTACTCATCGCTTGGATCACCCGCTGGTGGCTTAGCATGTCTCAGCTGCGCGACATCTTCAGCAGTGACGGTATCGTTAAAACCATTTAAATCACTGACCACATACTGAGTCACTGCCGCCATTTGCTCATCGTTCATCATTCCATGAAATGACGGCATGCCCCGGAAACCATTAATCAAAATATCGATAATATAATATTTTGATTGCATCTTACTGTTATCAGCTAATGGAGGATAGTAGCCTGCACCGTAAGCTCCCTCGCCTTTGTGCATATGACAAGCAGCACAAGAATCATGATACAGCTTTTTGCCATCCGTTGTCACAAAAGCATTTTTCCCCTCAAACTTTACCTCCCATTCAGCAATACTAGGGTCGTTTTCCATATCAGGGAGCGAGCTGTCATCGACGATATTGACAGCAGGTGCTGCCAGCTCTTCACGGCTCATGTAGACACCGCCCCAAGCCCCTGTGTTACGGCTCGCTTGATAGTCATTTGTCGTTATCGAGTCTTGCTCTTGTATACTAGCTACAGTCTCTACATCGTCTGACTGTTGGCTACAGCCTAAAAGTGCTGTACTGCCCATCGCACTCAGCAACATCACAGTCAGCAGCTTAGGTGTCATGTTTTTCATGATTAATTTTTTCACGATTGCATTGTCCATGATTGCCTCTGAATTTTTATAGTTGTTCACATTAACCTAGTCTTTAACCTAACAATTTTGCTTTTTTATGGAGACGCTTCGCTGCATCCATACCAGATAAAATAGCGCCTTCTTGCCATGCTGGGATATGTGAGCAATGCTCGCCTGTTAGTACAATACGGTTATCAATACTGCACAAGGTATCGTAATGTTGACGACGAGTCGATTCATTCCAAATACCATAGCACCCTAATGTCCACGGTATACGGTGCCAAACGACTGATGTCCCTGCTTTAAACTCTTCAGGATACTGGGGATGAATATATTTGCCGTAGGCTAACGCGACGTTGATACGCTCTTTTGGGGTTAAACTATTGAATTTATAAGAGGTTGGACCATAACCATAAGCTCCTAATAATACCCCAGGACCATCATTGAACATATCTTCTGAAGGATAGGCAATCTGCGCAATAGGCATATCAGTATAAGTGAGACCACCATAGATCCACTCATCCTCCTCCCAAAAGCGGCGATTAAACTCTAAACCAACCTTATAAGAAGTCTCATAAGGTACTGCCGCCATCGCTTGCTTCATTGGTTGTGAAACATTGATATCGATTTGAGTCAATACCGTAAGTGGTATGTTGCAGATGCACCAGTCCGCACGTACTGATTTAGTTGCACCATCAGGACTATTGCTGTCGACGTAATCTACCGTAACCCCAGTATCGTCTTGATTAATTTTAGTTACTTTAGCATTAAACTCGATCATCTCACGGCATTCACGAGTAAAGGCATCGCCGATCTTACCCATACCGCCAACCGGCTGAAACATAGTCGGTTGATGGGCGTAAGTCATATGGTTGCCATAAATATCTGCCCACATGCCTGAGTCTAATATCTCACTAATAGGTAAAGGCTTAGAGGGCTGCTCATCTGGCATCAAACCACCACCCGGAAAAACGCTATAACCGCGATGTTTACTAGTAGCATTGCTGGAACGGTAGCGATAGTCTTTATCAAGTACACCCCAACCCTTTAAGCCTTCAAGCAGCTTCTCTTTATCCTCTTTATTAACCGAACGGTCAAGGCCACCAACGTTCACTGACTTTGACAGCAACTCTGCTAAATTACCCTGAATATCGTTTTTTACATCACCCAAACGCTGCGGTACACCATTAAAGTGAGTGCTACGATGTAGATAAGCGCGATCATTGGTCTGAATAAAAGGCTGCATCTCAACGCCAAACTCTTTGCAATAATGAAAGACGGCATAGTGATGACTGGGCAAACGCCAAGGTCCACCATTGAAATAATTACCCTCTGCAAAATCACAAGTCACCTCTTCGCCGCCAAGCTCAGTATATTTATCACCACTATGCAGCGTCCAACTCCGGCCACCGCCGCGATTTTGATATTCGAGCACTTTGACATCATAACCGGCTTTGCGTAGCTCATAAGCTGCGGTTAGTCCACCAAGACCGGCGCCAAGGATGACGATACTAGCACCTGGAGGAGCGCCTTTAAGATCCACGGTTTCTTTGAAGCTAGACTCTGAGGCAAATCCTAAAGTAGTCATGGCTTGATACATAGCCGTGGCTCCAGCAGTCTTGCCGATCATTGAGAGCAGTTGTCGACGTGTTGGTGATTGAAGCATATCTTTCATGATGTTGTCCTTTTGGTATGACGGTCATACTACCTAATATCTGATTGATGCTATTTCTCTATGAGCTCAATGATCTCGAAGTTGTGAGTGTGGATGAGAGATCAAATGAGTTTATCTAAATCAGTTATTATTACTTGGTCATTTACCCTATTATTGTTTTAAATACGATGTTTTTGGTTTGCATATCGCTAGTATTACTCTGAGTAGTCTTGCGATAATTCATACGCTAACTATTGCTAAGCTTAGTCATAACTTGTCCTAAGCGGCTCAATAAAACCCATTATTGAGCATAAAAGTCCATCTTAGCTATCACGTCTTGGGCGTATAATGGCTCGAATAATAAAGAATATAATCACGATAGCAACGATGATACCAAGAGCGGCCAACCAACCGGCATATTTTATTAAAAAGGGCTGCGCAGGTTCAGCTGTTATCACTTGATCAACATCATCCGCAGTCAAATTACTGCTAGGCAAGCTACCAAATTTAACTCTGACATAGTTGGCAATATTAGCAATCTGCTCGCTACTCAGCTCTTCTTCAAATCCTGGCATCTTAGGCGTGGTATCGGTCGCGCCTTCTGCGCCGTGAACGATGACATTGATTAAAGCATTAGGATTATCACTGCGGATGCTGCTTAGACCTACGATAGGTGCGTAGCGGGCATCAGGCTGGGCATAACCGTTAACGCCATGACAGCTTGCACATTCTGCTAAATATAACGCTTCAGGAGAGTTACTACCGCCAGTGACTTGCGCTTTAGCTTGGGTAAGATAATCATCCTGAGCTAGCAGATCATGAGTAATAGACTCATTGATTGGGCTTGGCAAACGCGAGGCGTCTACCGGGCTCACTTTATCTTCAGTTTGTACGACAGGTACTACTTTTAGATAAGAAGCAATAGCCCCTAAATCTTCATCTTTCAAATAACGAGTACTGTGGGCCACCGCTTCCGCCATGGGCCCGCCAGCATAAGCGCGTTGATCAAGCTGGCCAGTGCGCAGATAGGTGACGATATCTTCTTCACTCCAGCTACCGATACCGCTCGACTCATCAGGGGTAATGTTAGGCGCATACCAGTTGCCAAGCTCGGCCCCTGATAAGTATTTGTCTTTATCAAAACCCATGGTACTGTTACGCGGCGTATGACAAGTACCGCAATGGCCAAGGTTATTCACTAAATATTCGCCGCGCTGCTGAGTTGCGCTTAGACCTTCGCGATTTTCAGTAGAAGGTACGTTGAGCACATTCCAGCCTAGCATTAAGAAGCGAAAGTTAAAGGGAAATGGCAAACTGGTCTTATAATCAGGAGCTTCGTCATAAGCCGGTACCGTTTGTAGATAAGCAAACAAGGCGCTGATGTCTTCATCAGTCATGCCGCTATAAGAGGGATATGGCATAGCGGGATAAATCATATGATTAGGCGCCCGCCCTTTCTTCAGCGCATTTTTCAGATCTTTTTCAGTATATTTACCGATGCCGTATTGTTTGGAGGGAGTAATATTTGTTGAATAAATATCGCCCATAGGCGTTTCGATAGCATTACCGC
This sequence comes from Psychrobacter sp. 1Y11, assembly GCF_052259045.1. Lineage (NCBI taxonomy): Bacteria > Pseudomonadati > Pseudomonadota > Gammaproteobacteria > Moraxellales > Moraxellaceae > Psychrobacter > Psychrobacter sp. 1Y11. The sequence goes on along the minus strand of NZ_JBQQER010000001.1, from coordinate 239,107 downwards.
CGGTGTAGTCATCGCCATGACAGGCCATGCAGTCAGCAGCGCGAGCAATATAAGCACCGCGATTGACAAGATCACTGTTGGCAGGGCTAACATTAGGTAGGCTTGCAGCATCAGGTAGACTTGCAGCTTCTGCTAATGCAGCAGTAGAGGTGAGACCGATAGCAAACATCGATAGCATCAGATAAAGTGGCTTCATAATATCCTCGTATAGCTAGCAGCTTGATTTTTAATTTGTTGTTTTGCGTTGACTGGGTTGCACAGTGTTCTTAACTTCTTAACTAACATAGTACTTTTAACAATACTCTTAACTTAGTGTTCTGAAAAGCTATAACACCTTTATACTGAATACTGCGCCCTATCAACGTCATTTAATATCTTATTAAGTCAACTTTATATTATTTCTAAAGTATTGCTAGTTTATTAACGTATTCCTTCAAATACTTTACAAAAATTAGACTAGTTTATATGGTTCACCTCTGTACAAACGTTTTGTTTTAATAGCTAACAACTCGCGGCTGCTCGCATCAGGTATACTTCAACTATCCATTTTTTATGTACGTTAAGAGACTTATTATTTTGAAAACAATATTTAAAATTCCTGTTATACGCGCGCTTATCCTCAGCGCTGTCATTATGTCTGCAACGCTGCAAAGCGGTTGTCAGTCTATGCAGTTTGGTGCTAGCCCTATTCCTGTTATCTCTTATAACGTTTATGCTCAGCCGTAATACTCGTCTAGAAAGTCAGACTATAATCTCATCCCACCACTCAAAACGAGTCTCAATAAGTAAAAACGCATAAAAAAAGGCAAGTATCTAGATGATATCTGCCCTTTTGCACGGCTAGCTACTTAGTGGTTTTTTATAAACTATCAATCGTTTATTGGCTGATGCTTGATAATCGTCTTGGCTAAATGATTACCAAACCATATCGCAGTATCTATATCGCCTTTGCCAGGAGTTTCCTCTGGCGGCCCATCAGCAGATTGCGTCATTAAGCCCAAATAGCTCGATAGCCGGTTTAGATCATTCTCACCGTGTCCCGTTGGCATAAGTGGCAAACCAATCCAATTCATCCCGTGCTGCATACAATACAGATTGATTTGTTGTAGTACCGCGAGCTTATCGCCGCTCAGCCCCCCTGAGTTCGCAAAGGCTGCCGCCCACTTGCCTTCCCACTTGCGATGGAACCAACGCTTTGAGGTCTCCTCCATAAAGATCTTAAGTCCCGCCGTTAAGCTGCCCATATATACCGCACTGCCAAGCACAATCAGATCGGCTTGATCCAAAAAATCCCAATCGACCTCATGGACATCGATAGCTTTTACTTGTGTATCTGCCAACTGCTGACGAGCGCCTGTAGCGATAGCTTCTGCAACACGTTTGGTATGGCCATAATTACTGTGATAAACAACAGCTATGGATAAGTTAGAGGTTCTATCAAGATGATTTGCCGTCGCGGCTATAGATGTGGTCATACGAGCTCGAATAATGAATTGGTTTATGGAATAAGTGGCAATTAGTAGCCGCGGACAATAATTAAAGCCATGCGCCCAGTAGCTGGCTGTTGTAAATGGGTCTGCCGGCGATAAGAGTAATAATGAATATCTTCATAGCTACAATCAATAGCGGCATCATTCGCTATTTGTACCCCTGAATACTCTAGTTGTGCGGCAGCTAACTTCGGTAAGTTGAGCTTAATTTTATCGATAGAGTTTTTATCTGTGCTTAGGGTAGCGCGATTTGATAATTTAGCAATACGCTTATGTAAATCACTACTATTGATTCTATTATCAAGATGACTGTCATCGCTCATCTCTGCTTCCGTCAAAGTGGAGCTACTAAAAAAAGAGGCAAAATTATTGAGAGTTCTCGAGTCTAGTAACTGATTATCAGTGCAGCCAGCTAATAATTTTGCTAACACTTGGCGACCTACTTCATAATTGGCTTGGCTAATACAAGCCCCTATCCAAGCTATGATAGGTGCACTGCTATCGAAACGCTCAGTAGTCGCTTTGATAATTCCGTACGCTAAACCTTGCCAGCCAGCGTGAATCGCTGCAATCTGCTTAGTCGCCGGCTGGTACAATACAATAGGCACGCAATCTGCAGTCATAATCGCTAAAGCCGTACCAGCTTGCCGGCTAATCATCGCGTCAGCATCTACTGGGCGCATGCTCAGCTTGACGTTATGAAGTGCATCATCAGCGCTGTTATCAATATCATAAACCTGCTTGCCATGCACTTGATTGACCCAGTGTAAGCTATCAATTATTGGTGGTTGCGCGCTTGAGTGATGCACGCTTAGTTGCTTATTGATTGTACCTAATAAGCGCATACGGTTCATCAATACGGCCAGACTAGCGTCATTGACATGTAAGCCTAGATTAAACTCCCCGTAGCTTGCCTGGGCTTTTTGCAATTGCTCGCTTTTGGCCGCGAGCAGGTCATTATCATCAGCAGTCTTTGCAAGCGCTGTTGTCTGAAAAACATAAACGCCTTCGCGCTGAGCGATTAATCGCACTGGGGGCTTGCCTAAAGCGGTTGTCTTGTCTGTCATATTCTACGCTTCATATAGATTTAAATTGGCTTAACAAGCTGTCTTAAAAGCTTAGCTTACCAACGGTTATTCTGAATCATAATCATCGCTCAACACCGCTATAAGCTGCTGCATATCTTCTGGGATCGGCACGGTGACCTCGATGTCCTCACCAGTAAACGGATGCACAAACCCTAAAGCGTAAGCATGCAAAGCTTGACGCGGAAAACTACCGATAGTTTGGCGCTGCTCCTCGCTTAAGCCAGCACGCAACTGACGACGACCGCCATAGACCCGATCACCAACGATAGGATGGCTGATATGACTCAAGTGCACTCGGATTTGATGCGTGCGTCCGGTCTCAAGCGCGACATCTAATAAACAGTAGTTTTCATTCAAAGGGGTGATCTTCAATAGATGGGTGACTGCTTCGCGTCCAGCAGTCATAACCGTCATTTTGGTGCGCTGATTGCGGTGGCGACCGATAGGCGCATCGATCCTTTGATGCCGTCTCAAACTGGCCTGATCCCCGGCCACCACACACTGATAATGACGATATACACTCTTATCTTTAAGTTGCTCCATCAGCGCCATTTGCGCCGGTTTCGTTTTACCGATCAATAGCAGTCCTGAGGTGTCTTTATCAATACGATGCACCAAACCTGCGCGCGGCAAATGGTGCTGCTGCGGATAGTGATATAATAGCGCATTAACCAGCGTGCCTGTTTGATTGCCGGCGCCAGGATGCACCACCATGCCAACTGGCTTATTGATGACGAGTACCGCTTCATCCTCATAGACGACTTCGATAGCGATATTTTCTGGCTGATCTTCACTATGCTGCTGTAGCGTCGTGGATAAATGTAAAACGTCAGCATCCTTTACCCGATATTTGGGTCTTTCTACATTGCCATTGCACAGCAAACTACCGTCAGTGATCCATCCTTGAAGCTGCCCGCGCGAGAAATCAGTAAAGACTTGTGAGGCGAGCTTATCGATGCGTAGGCCTGACTCTTTCTCAGTCACTGTATGCGTTACATCAATGACTTCTAATACGCGTTGACCCGCTAGCTGAGAGCCTTGCTGCTCATCGCCCGATTCTTCATCGTCTTCTATCTCTTCATCAATAAGACCATCATCAGCAAGAGAGTCATCTTCAAAGTCTGCTAACACTGTTTCATTTTCGATCAGGTCATCATCAGCATTTAGGGTTGTATTTGTGGCATTATCATTCATAGCATATTCAGTCGTCGTAAAGTCACCATAGTGCACTTTATAGAAATGTAGATAATTATTTGATAATTAAAATCACTAACTATCAAAATAAAATACCCGTTAATTAATGCTATATTGTAGCATGGCAAACGCTCAGACCCTACAGCGTCATTAAGTTATCTGTTATTAGGGCGGTTAAGTAGTTCACATGCATTTATTGCCTAGTTAGAACGCTCTCTATAAATCTGGCTACCAAAGTCTGCCCAAAATAGACGCGCTCATATCTCTGGAATATAACATCGTAGTAACTTCCTGTATATTTACCCCCAGTTGCTCTTTTCATTATCGCTCATTGATGCCGCTCATGCTAAACTGTTGCCGTAGCGGTTTTGGGCTTTATTTACCTTCATTCAGTAGCGCTTATTTAACTTAGGCTTAATGATATAATTGATAACCGTCTTACTCTAGTTTATTTGGGTTCGGCTATATATTCAGTTGAGTATACTAAGTTAGGCACAATGTTAGGTGTTGGAAATTATGTTAGGTAAAATCGCTAAGCTTGCGAAAATAAACTGTGAAAAAATAGACGAAGCTTGCATTATTCTATAAAGTAGGCAGAACTTTTGCTAGTAGCCTATCGATTGGTGCTACTACTGACTTTTATCATTAACCTGTTATGTTGCATAGTAGCGTCGCTGCTATTATGCCTTTTGTGCGGAGAGAAGTATGCGCCCTGTAGGCAACACGTTTATCAAACTATCTTCAATAACCTTGCTTACCTTAAGTGTAAGCTTGGCCGGCTGCCAGACTTTCAAAAACCTAACAGGCGATGATGTAGATGCCGTCGAAACGGCTGAAAAGTCTGAACAAGCTTATTATAACGATGCCATTGCACAAATCGACAAAGGCCGTTATAACCAAGCCATCGATGACTTGAATAACTTGCGTACTTTTTATCCTACTGGGCCTTACGCAGAGCAAGCACTGCTTGATGTGATGTACGCTCAGTACGCTAATGGTAGCTATGAGCTCGCTGCCGCCAGCGCCGAACAGTTCATTCGTCTTTATCCTTCTAATCCGCAAGTCAGTTACGCCTATTACGTACGCGGAGTAGCTAATATGGAAGGCTCATCTGATGGCTTAAAAATCTTCAAAGTCAATCAAGCGGAGCGTGATACGGCTTATTTACGTCTTGCCTTTGCCAACTTCCAAGAGCTGGTCAATAAGTACCCTAATAGCCCTTATTCTCCTGACGCCGCTCAACGTATGACCTTTATCTACAATCAGTTTGCACAAAGCGAGCTGACGGCGGCTAACTGGTATATCGAGCGCGAAGCTTATGTCGCTGCCGTCAACCGTGCCAAATGGGTCGTACAGTATTACCCGCTGAGTGAGTCCGTTCCTGAAGCGCTAGCTATCTTAACTTACGCGCATCAAAAGCTTGGTATTACTGATCTTGCGCAAGAGTACCAAACGCTACTACAGATCAACTATCCAAGCTGGTTAACTAATGATGGCCGGGTTAAAATCAATACCAAACGTGATAGCTCTTGGATAAATAAGCTGACCTTTGGCAAGCTTGGTCGTTCCGGTATTAGCGAGTCGTCTATAGCAACGGACCAATATACTGGCGCGACCAAAGAGCAGATCGTTCGTAGTGCCACTCAGCTACGCTTGCCAAGCGACAATGCAGCAGCAACTAGCGATGCCAATGCCTCTATAAGTAACCTTGCTACAGGCGGAAATCGCGGTGTCAATATCGGTCTAGGTCTGCCTGAAAATGAAAGCGAGCGCATCACCGACCAAGCGAGCACCGGCTCTACTGCCAGATCCGCTATTGTCAATCCGCAAACCACTAACCCTGTGCGCCGCTCTACGCTACCTGATGATAATACTAGCGAGCGTATTCAGCTCACGCCAGCAGATACTGATGTCGTTGAAGAAGACGCTGAATAGTCTGCTGACTAATATTGTATTAAATTATGACGTAAGTGGATAAATATAAGGTCAACGCTATCGTTGGCCTTATTTATTTTGAGCTAATATTAGCGAGCTTCATTATGAAATATGGGTAAAGTTATCCCTAAATATTTCATCAAAACCAACTGCTGAGCATAATCTCGCTCGGACTCTGTGCTAAAATAATTATCCTTATGAGTATTCCTAACCATATTCTCGAGCAATTAAATAGCCAAGCTGACTTGATCAGCATTATTGGTCGGCATACTACGCTCAAACGGGCGGGCTCTGAGTACAAAGGCTGCTGCCCTTTTCATGGTGAAAAATCGCCTTCCTTCTACGTCAATCCACAAAAAAACATCTATCACTGCTTTGGTTGTAGCGTCGGCGGCAATGCGATTAGTTTTTTGCGCGATTATGAAAACCTCACCTTTATGGAGGCAGTGAACGAGCTGTCTAAGCAGACGGGCATCGAAGTCCCAAAAGACGAGCAAAAAAACGTCAGCTACCAGCGCATTAAGCCTAAGCCCATTGCTCAACCCTCGTCTCATAAAGCGGTAGAAAATATATCTGCGCCGGTTCAGCAAACTTCTGATATTGCACCTGACTATCATAGCGATTACGCGTTCTATGATAACCGTGAAAATAGTGATTATTCTGATAGCTATACTAGCGACATGTCCGCAGCTATAGCTTACCCTACAGATTATAACCCTATCGATGATCAACAGCCGCCTGATTGGCTTATGGCTGATGATTATTCGGTGACGCTTGTAGATAATAGCGTCAATGAACAAGACGGTAACTTATATGAGCTGTTGACTCAGATTCAGCAGTTTTATCAGCGTAATTTGCGCACGCATCCGCACGCCAAGCATTACTTTAGCGCCCGCGGTATCACTGAGCAGAGTGTTGAGGATTTTGGCTTAGGCTACGCGCCTTTTGGCTGGCAGCATCTTGAACATGAATTTCCACAAGACATAGCAGGGCTAAAGGCTTTAGGACTGGTGCGCCAGTCGGAGTCAGGTCGTGATTATAATCTATTGCGTGATCGCGTCATCTTCCCGATTCGTGACAATCAAGGGCGGACGATTGGTTTTGGTGGTCGCGCTCTCGATGATGAGGTCAAGCCTAAGTATATTAATTCCTCAGATTCGCCAGTCTTTCATAAGCAGCATGTGCTCTATGGTTATTATGAGTCGCGCCAGCAGCGGGCTAATGATTGGCTCGTCGTTGAAGGCTATATGGATGTCATCGCGCTATATCAAGCGGGCATTTATGGCGCGGTGGCCTCTATGGGTACGGCGATCAACGAGAGTCAAATATCGAGACTTTTGACCTTAAATCCGACACTCACCTTAAGCTTCGATGGCGATAGCGCCGGACAAAAAGCCGCTTGGCGTACGCTCGAGGTGGCGCTACCGGTACTCGCCGATGACAAAGAGCTTAGGTTTTTGACCTTGCCGAATAACCATGATCCCGACACCTTTATTAAAGCTCATGGCAATGAAGCTATGCGCGAGCAAATCAAAAACGCCATGCCGCTGTCGCAATATATCTTTGCTTACTTAAGCGAGCGTTATGACATGAGCTTAGCAGAAGGCAAAGCGAAGCTCATGTCGCAAGTGCGAACACTGACGGCATCCTTGCCAAAAGGCAGTAGCTTTCGCTATTTGCTTAACAACGATATCTATCAAAAATTGGGAGGCAAACGCAGTCAAAACAGCGAAGCTAAGGATGCCCTGTTAGACTTTGATGGCGATATGACCATCAGCCAACAGCTGCAACTGTGTTTTTTATTCCAGCCTCTAGCCTTGAGTGAAGATCCTATTGAGATGATTTGGCAGCAAGCAGGGCTCAATAGCTTACACTTGCCTGCCCACATTCAGCAAAAAGCTTCGAATGACGCCATGCGAGCTTTGGTTTGGGAGGATTTGCAAGATGCCCCTCTCATAGATGTGGTTAGTACGATTAAGCGCTGTATGAATTATTTGCCAAAAGATGCCAACGCTGCGGCGCATTTTATATTATCCAATCTTGCAGCTAGCACTCAAGAGTCACTAAGCCGCAGCTGGGGTCCTTTTTATAAAACCTTAAATACCAGAAACATTTTGAGCTTGGACGCGCTGATTGAGACTCTAGTCATGCAACTACTGCAGCTACATATGCAAAAAAAGACCCAAGAGCTGATAAAAAACCCCAATCATGTCAAATTAGCCATCGTCAGAAAACAAACCCAGCACCTCAATGATTGGATGCGGGCGCAGCAGGCCGAACAATCCGCGCAAATGATCGGCAGCTGAGTAGATTTCTGCGACTTGCCTATCGCTATAGATTAGCTAGGACGGGTTTAATTTACTTTTTATCTTAGCGAAGCCCTTTAAAACCCTAGAGGCTGACCCCATCATCTATGATAATGCTCAACAAGCTTTCAAGATCAGCGGTTAAAAAACTATAGATTCTAGCGTCTGCGCTGATTAGCCGTATTCTGTTTTCATAGGTCTGTGTTAAACTACGCCGTTATCAGCTTGATTTGAGCGATTTGAACCAATTTTTTATTATTTTGTTTTTGCTATTTTTATTTATAGTTTATTTACAGTATTGATGTTTTTGAGCCCTTATTCATATCAACTCATTGTCATAACAGATGACGATTAATCGCTAAGCTCACTGGTCAATCCAAGCGTTTAGCCTTTATATTTTTTTATGACAATGCCCGATGCAAGCGAGTAATTATGAACGATAAGTCCTTATCTAATTCCACCTCCCAGCTAGCTACCTTAATCCAAATGGGTAAAGAGCAAGGCTATCTCACCTATGCTGAGGTGAATGATCAACTTCCAGACTCTATTACCGAAAGCGATCAGATCGAAGATATCGTACAAATGCTGACGGACGTCGGGATCAAAATCTTTGAATCTGCCCCTGATGCTGATGATATCTTGATGAGTGATGATTCAAGCGATGATGATATGGCAGCGGATGAAGCAGCAGCTGTACTTGCTTCTGTGGAGACAGAACCTGGACGCACCACCGACCCTGTACGTATGTATATGCGTGAGATGGGCACCGTCGATCTACTGACTCGTGAAGGCGAGATTGCTATCGCTAAACGTATCGAAGAAGGGATCCGCGATGTGCAACATGCGATGGCCTACTGGCCAGGCACGGTACAGTTCGTGCTTGATGAATATCAAAAGGTTCAAGAGGGTGAGAAAAAACTCTCTGATGTGATCACCGGCTTTTTAGATCCTGAGACCGAAGAAGATCGCCTGGCAGCAAAAGAAGAAAAAGATCGCGTTAAGGAAGAAAAAGAAAAAGCCCGCGAAGAGAAAGAAAAAGCGCCTGTCATCAAAGCCAAAGATAAGAGCAAACTCGATGACGACGAAGACGAAGATGAAGACGACGTCGAGGAAGAAGAAGCAGAAGAGGAAGAAAGCGGCGGTATCGACCCAGAAGCCGTCCGCCTACGTGTTGAGGAGATCGAAGGTTTATTTATCACTGCCAAAAAAGCCTTGATCGAATATGGCCGAGGTAGCGAGCAAGCAAAAGCAGCTTATGCCTTACTTGCTGAACGCTTTATGATGCTCAAGCTGAACAATCGCATGTCTGATCAAGTCATGGCGATTATGCACGATGTCTATGATGATGTGCGTAAGCAAGAGCGTCAGATCATGCGTCTGGTCATTCGCCGTGGACGTATGCCGCGTAGCGAGTTCCGTAAGACCTTCCCAAGTAATGAGACCAACGTCGACTGGCTTACAGAGCGCCTCAAAGGTAAGCCTGCCTTTGCTGAGACTTTAGAGAAAGTCACTGACGATGTGATTCTTTTACAGCGTAAAATCCGTGATTATGAGCAGCAGCTCGATATGGAAATTCACGACATGAAAGATGTTGCACGCCGTATGGCGGTTGGTGAAGCCAAAGCACGCCGCGCCAAAAAAGAGATGGTAGAGGCTAACTTACGCCTAGTCATCTCGATCGCCAAAAAGTACACTAACCGTGGTCTACAGTTCTTGGATCTCATTCAAGAAGGTAACATTGGCCTGATGAAAGCGGTCGATAAGTTTGAATATCGCCGCGGTTATAAGTTCTCGACCTATGCCACTTGGTGGATCCGTCAGGCGATTACCCGCTCAATCGCCGACCAAGCGCGCACCATTCGTATCCCGGTGCATATGATTGAGACGATCAACAAAATCAACCGCGTCTCGCGTCAGCTCTTGCAAGAAATGGGCCGCGAGCCCACGCCTGAGGAATTAGGCGAACGTCTCGAGATGGACGAAGTTAAAGTCCGTAAAGTACTGAAAATCGCCAAAGAGCCGATCTCTATGGAGACACCTATCGGTGACGATGAAGACTCGCATTTAGGTGACTTTATCGAAGATGGTACTATCTCAAGCCCTGTTGATGACGCAACCTCAGCGGGTTTACGTGAAGCCACTCGTGATGTACTAGGTAACTTGACCGAGCGTGAAGCACGCGTGCTCAAAATGCGTTTCGGTATCGATATGCCGACCGATCACACTCTAGAGGAAGTCGGTAAGCAGTTTGACGTTACTCGTGAGCGTATTCGTCAGATCGAAGCCAAAGCGCTACGTAAGCTGCGCCACCCTTCTCGCTCTGAGCACCTACGTTCATTCCTTGAAAATGACTAACATAGGTTCTTGAAAAAGCGCTGTTGAAGCCTTATAAAGAAGGCAAGACAGTAGCAAGCAAAAGTAAAAAAGCTGAGCGAGTCTCAGCTTTTTTGTGTGCAGCTAAAAGATATTAATCTTCAAAAACAATAAGGGTTTCATTATGAGTAACGATCCAAAAAACAATCCTGACAATCAGCAAGCCAACAAAAGAGACGTCAAAGTCACCGAATTAGTGGCCAATGACGGCATCTTAAAAGGTAAAAAAACGGACATTCAAAACCCAGAGCTGTGGGAATTTCCCATGAACTATCCGATGAGTGTGATCGGTCATGAGGGCGAGCATGAGACTCTACTTAATGAGCTTAAACTTATTTTAGGCAGTCAGTTCCCTGATTTTGATTTAGCTTCTATCGAAGTCAAACCTTCAAAGACGAATCGCTTTCATTCAGCGCGGGTCAATTTGTATCTGACTAGCGTTGAGCAAGTTAATGAGCTTTACGCGGCGCTCGATAACGCCCAAACGGTACGTATGGTGGTATAAAAAGCAAGTCTCTTGCGAGCTGCTGCCAAAACGAGTTACCGAGCTATCTAAGCTAAGCCGTTATTTGGTGAGTCATACCTCTTTGTATATCGAAAAGCACATCGAAAATCGTCACTGTTTAGGTGACGATTTTTTATGGCATTGACTGGGCTTATCGGGTACAATCTCTGCCGCTATTTTGCTCTTCGCACTGCTGTTATCTGTGTCAGAGATATCAAATTAGCAAAAATAACAAGCAAGCTATTTTTTATAAAAAATTTTATTAATCTTTACATATCTTCTAAGCCTTATACCATCGCTCTTTGCTTAAATTCAGCGCCTCAACAACATAAATTCAATCTAAAATCAATATAGCATTTTCAAAATATTCCCGCTATATTGTGTCTACTTACTAACAAATACGCTATATGTAGTGCTCAGAGGTTTTGTACCTTACTAGAGCCTTCGGTATTCTTTTGCCTAAAAAAAGCACGGAAGCTTTCTGGTTATAGCTTGCTTAATAAAAGAAGTCGATAACACTATAGGCCAGTTTTTGACTGGGTAACACGACTAACAATTGATAATTTATGAGGGCGGTATGACACATATTGATAATATCCAAGTAACCAAACGCGACGGACGCCTAGAGCCAATAGATTTGGACAAAATCCATAAGGTGATCGAATGGGCCGCTCACGATTTAAATAATGTGTCAGTCTCACAAGTAGAGCTCAAATCGCACATTCAGTTCTATGAAGGCATCAAAACCCGTGATATCCACGAGACTATCATCAAGTCAGCCGCTGATTTGATCTCAGAAGAGACGCCCGACTATCAGTATCTAGCCGCGCGCCTCGCAATCTTCCACCTACGTAAGATCGCTTATAACCAGTTCGAGCCGCCGCATCTATTCGACCATGTCACCACCTTAACCGAAGCAGGCAAGTACGACGAACATATCCTAAAAGATTACAGCCGCGCGGAATTTGATGAGTTAGAAGCCTACCTCGATCACTGGCGCGATATGAATCTTGCTTATGCTGCCGTTGAGCAAATGGCAGGTAAATATCTCGTGCAAGACCGCGTCTCTAAAACTGTCTACGAGAGCCCGCAGTTCCTTTATATGCTCGTTGGCATGTGTCTATTTGCCAATTACGATAAAGCTGAGCGCATGAGCTATGTCAAACGATTCTACGATGCGACCTCACAATTTAAAATCTCACTGCCGACGCCGATCATGTCGGGCGTACGTACACCATCGCGCCAGTTTAGCTCGTGCGTACTCATTGAGTGCGGTGATAGCCTTGACTCTATTAACGCTACCACTAGCGCTATCGTCCGTTATGTGTCGCAGCGCGCCGGCATTGGTATTAATGCCGGTCGTATCCGTGCCCTTGGTAGCCCAATCCGTGGCGGCGAAGCTCAGCATACCGGTTGTATCCCTTTTTATAAGCTATTCCAAACCGCAGTAAAATGCTGCTCACAAGGCGGGGTACGCGGCGGCGCGGCCACCCTCTTCTATCCGCTATGGCATTTAGAAGTTGAGTCGCTACTAGTGCTAAAAAACAATCGCGGCGTCGAGGACAACCGAGTACGTCACATGGATTACGGCGTACAGATTAATAAAACCTTGTACACGCGCTTGATTAAAGGCCAAGACATCACCCTATTCTCGCCTGATGACACCCCTGGTCTCTATGATGCCTTTTTTGAAGATCAAGACAAATTTGAAGAGCTATATACCAAGTACGAAGGTGACGAGTCCGTACGTCAGCGCCAAATACCAGCGGCGGATCTATTTAGTCTCATGATGCAAGAGCGCGCTAGCACTGGCCGTATCTACATCCAAAACGTCGACCATTGCAACACCCATAGCCCGTTTGATGCCAGCATCGCGCCGATTCGTCAGTCTAATCTATGTATGGAAATCGCGCTACCGACGAAACCGCTTGATAACATCAATGACGAAACCGGCGAAATCGCGCTTTGTACGCTATCGGCGGTTAATCTAGGTAAAGTCGAGAGCGTCAGCGATATCGAAGAGCCAGCTGAGCTGATCGTGCGCGCCCTCGATGCTCTCCTCGACTATCAAGACTATCCAGTCAAAGCCGCTGAAAATGGCAGTATGCGCCGCCGTACCCTTGGCGTTGGCGTCATCAACTACGCTTATTATCTTGCGAAGAATGGCGTGCGCTATTCAGATGATTCAGCACTAGGCCTGACCCATCAAACCTTTGAAGCACTGCAGTACTATTTACTCAAAGCGTCAAACAAACTCGCTAAAGAGCAAGGCGCGTGCCCAGCCTTTAACGAGACCACTTACTCGCAAGGTATCTTGCCGATTGATACTTATAAGAAAGACTTGGATAACATCTGCCAAGAGCCATTGCATCTCGATTGGGAAACGCTTCGTGGCGAGATTACTGAGCATGGTCTACGTAACTCTACCCTCACCGCGCTGATGCCGTCTGAGACTTCAAGCCAAATCGCTAACGCCACTAACGGTATCGAGCCCCCACGTGGTCTGGTCTCTATCAAGGCCTCAAAAGACGGCATCCTTAAGCAAGTGGTACCAGATATTGAGAAATTGCGTGGTCAATACGAGCTTCTGTGGCAAATGCCAAATAACGATGGCTACCTCAAGCTTATCGCTATCATGCAAAAATTCGTCGATCAAAGTATCTCGGCCAATACTAACTACGATCCGGTTCGTTATGAAGGCGGCCGTGTACCAATGAAAATCTTGCTCAAAGACTTGCTCAACGCATATAAGCTAGGCGTGAAGACGCTGTATTATCACAACACGCGTGATGGTGCCAATGATGCGCAAGCGGATATGGAAGATGATTGTGCTGGCGGGGCTTGTAAGATTTAGATTTACTTGAATTGCGGGCTTGGCTTTTGGAGTTAAGTCCGTTATCTATAACTAACATATAGTTGGAAAGTTTTAAAATTTGTTTGATATGACAAGTATCAAGCAATAAAAATGGCAAAGACGATTTCTCATCTTTGCCATTGGAGATATTAAATATTGGCGTATCTAATATCAGGGAGTTAAGACTATCGACTTCCACAAGTGGTAAGAAAACAGAATAACTTTCCATTGTAAGGCAGCTATTCTAATTCAAAACTTATCTCTTGTCCAAGACAAACCGTGAAGTGATGGTCACAAATATTTCAACTCAGGAGTAATGAGTATGGAGATTTATTGTGATACCGATAGTGATTCTGGCGTAAGCGCGTTTGAAGTCGGTACCGACTTTATAATTGTACGTTTTACGAAAGGTGGTACGTATCTGTATAACTATTTCACAACTGGCTCTCACCATGTCAATAATATGGTAAGACTGGCTAGAATGGGAAATGGGCTTAACAGATACATAAACTTAAACGCTAAACATACTTATGCTAGAAAAATAGCATAGGTATTTGGTATGACCTTAATGGTTTAGTGTTAGGGTGCTTCGACACCTTAGCACTATTAAGTATAAGTTGCTAAGAGGGATAAGAATTTGAATATTTCAGTTAGTAAAAAACATTTTTTGAGAATTACTACTTGGGATGATATTTATAAAATGAGTGGATATACTGACTCATTAGATCCTAAGAAGGAAAAATTAAAGCAAGTTATTAATAAATATGAACTTCCAAACAAGGGTAGATGCGGTTTATCAAATTGTCGCACACCTCACAATATTGGATGTATTGTTGAAACTGAATCTGGTAGGTTGACTAATTTAGGAAATGACTGTGGCAAGAAGTATTTTGGAGAAAACTTTACGTCTTTGAGTAACAAACTTAGCAAAGAGATTGATTACTCAAACAAAATCGAGAATATAAAATTAGCTAAATTGAATATTGCTGAAAATTATAGAAAATTAAATGCAATAGAAGCTGATTGGAAGAATATTGAAAGCGTTTATAGAGCTATAAAATCTGAAGGTCTTGATAGGCTATACGACCAGTTAGAACAAATGGAACATAGTAAGAGCTCTATTATTGCAATACAGCGTAGAGCTACAAAATCTGAGATTGAGATTGAAGAGGTTAGAACAGGAAAAGATGTTCAAGACCCTTTCTATATTTCTGATAACTTAGGTGACTTGAAAGGTCTAAACTATCTTACTGATAGAATCAAAATTAAGACCATCATTCTAAACAACAAAACAACTCTTGATCGTTTAAATGATTTTGACGAGGACAAGACAACTCTCAAAGAACTTAGCAAAATGATCAAAGAGAATGAAAAATTAAACGATAGTGTTCGTGAAGCTCATAGTATTATTACGGATGGCTTTAAGTTATTTAGTGCAGATAATATGAGACAATTTACGCCTTTGATAAGTAGCAAAAAGCATAGAAAATTAAAAAGGTTTTTAAATCATTGTTTTGAAAGCTAATAAGCCTAGGTCAAGCGAATCTTTCTTAGTTATAGGGTTAGCCTAGGACACCAATGATATGGAAATTGTGTTTAGAAGTTCGCGAGGTGCACCCTATAAACTATGCCCAAACGGAAGGAAGAGTCATTAAGAAAAAAGAAAGACGTCTTAACACGATCGTTTAGCCCCGACTGTAGCGGTATCCTGCCAACGACGATGGCGATGCAGTCTGTGGCTGGACGTAGTATCGAGGCAACAGGAATGCGGCCAGACACGATAGACTGCACGCCAGCGGCTAGGCAGATACAAGCGGAAGGCGGGATTGGCTACTTAAATAGTTAAGTTTAATAGATTAACAAATAAGACCTAATTTTCGTGCTAAAATTAGCCCTATATTTAGGACACAATATTAGTGGAGAATGAATCATGCAACCGATATTTGCGACACAGACAGCTAGCATCTCAGAGCTCAAGACCAACCCTTCGGCACTGATTAAACAGTCGGATGGTGAATCCGTTGCTATTTTAAATCACAATAAACCCGTGGCATATTTAGTGTCAACCGATATGTATGAGCGTATGATGGAAGCCATGGACGATATGGCACTTAGCCAAACCGTTAGCGCACGAACGAATGATGGGCAAGTACCTATAAAGGTTACATTGGATGACTTATAGTCTTGAGTTTCATCCTCTCGCATTAAAAGAATGGAAAAAGCTCGCGCCCAGTATTCAGCAGCAGTTTAAGAAGAAGCTGCAGCAGCGCTTATCAAACCCTCGTGTTCCTGCGTCAAAACTTTCAGGACATACAGATGCCTATAAAATCAAACTACGCACCATAGGCTATCGTCTGGTGTATATCGTCAAAGATGATGTAGTGGTCGTTTATGTGCTAGCCGTAGGTAAAAGAGAAAATAATAAAGTATACGACAGTCTTGCGACACGAAAACCATAATTGGAACATACAGACAAAACAAAAACGGAGGTCATAGACGTGCACTATACCGCAATTATCAAAGACGGTGGTTTGTTTATCCCTAACGTATTTTCAGAGATTAATGATGGTAGCTCGCACATTGTGCAAATAGAAGTGGACATCGAAGCCGCACGCGAGCAATTAGACCCAAGCGTTGCCTTAAACCAAGAAGGCATAAAAAAAGAAGTGACGAAAGCACCAAAGAAACCAGCAAAGCGTGTCACTAAGAAAACAGCGGCAAAACAGCCTCAAGACGAAGGATTAAGCCCACAGCGTAAAAGCGCTATCGATGAATTGGAAGCCTTAGATGATGGTGAGCTCAGCGAGATGCTCAAAGCTTATGTCAACGAAGGGCAGATATCTTTGGAGAACTTGTAGGGTATGCAATCTATATCAAACTCAAATAGCTATAGGAAGTTGCTATAATTAAACGATATTGAACAACCTTCTATAAAGGCGCAGACGATGACTGATGTAGATAATAAGAAGCAAAACGTATCACAATCAGCGCAGGATTTGGGGAATTGTGAAAAGCTGAGCGATGTAGAATTAATTGCAATAATAGAAGCTCGTATAGATGACGAGCAACTACCAGTACGAGTAACTTTAGACGATTTATAATTGTATAACGAACACTTTTATTTTTGCTGGGCTAAAGCCTCAGCCTACACCAACTAACAACCGTATAACCTATAAAGGCAGTTTCATGACTTATTCAATCTTTAATCAAACCGCAAATGATGCGATGAAAGAACCGATGTTTTTTGGTCAGCCGGTTAACGTCGCCCGCTATGACCAACAAAAGCACCCTATCTTTGAGCAATTGATTGAAAAGCAGCTGTCGTTTTTTTGGCGTCCTGAAGAAGTCGATGTCTCAAAAGACCGTATCGATTATAGCAATCTGTCCTCGCATGAGCAGCATATCTTTATCAGTAATCTCAAATATCAGACTCTGCTTGACTCGATTCAAGGTCGTAGCCCTAACATCGTACTGCTGCCACTGGTGTCGATA
Organism: Psychrobacter sp. 1Y11; assembly: GCF_052259045.1. Classification (NCBI taxonomy): domain Bacteria; kingdom Pseudomonadati; phylum Pseudomonadota; class Gammaproteobacteria; order Moraxellales; family Moraxellaceae; genus Psychrobacter; species Psychrobacter sp. 1Y11. Next base: position 221,870 of record NZ_JBQQER010000001.1, on the reverse strand, counting down.
CCGGAGCTTGAGACGTGGATTGAGACCTGGTCCTTCTCTGAGACCATTCACTCGCGCAGTTATACCCATATCATTCGTAATATCGTCAATGATCCGGGCGTGGTGTTCGACGATATTATGCAGAACGAGCATATCTTAGAGCGCGCCTCCGACATCGCAGGCTACTATGATGAGCTGTATCGCAACTCGCAGCTTTATAGCTTATACGGTGCCGGCACGCATAACGTCAATGGCAAAGAGATCAGCGTTGATTTACGCTCATTAAAGAAGCAATTATATCTGTGCATTATGGCGGTCAACGTGCTCGAGGCGATTCGTTTTTATGTGTCGTTCGCTTGCTCCTTTGCCTTTGCTGAACGTAAGCTGATGGAAGGCAATGCCAAAATTATTAAATTAATTGCTCGTGATGAGGCGCTACATCTGACCGGTACGCAGCACATGCTCAATCTTATGCGTAATGGTAAAGATGATCCAGAGATGGTGGAGATTGCCGCTGAGTGCCATGAGCAAGGCATTGAGATCTTCCGGAAGGCTGCTGAGCAAGAAAAAGAATGGGCGGGATATTTGTTCAAAGATGGCTCAATGATCGGACTCAATAAAGATATCCTTTGCCAGTACATTGAGTACATCACTAACTTGCGTATGGAAGCGGTCGGTCTACCCTCCGCCTTTCCAAATTCGAAGTCCAACCCGATTCCTTGGATCAATACTTGGCTGTCGTCTGACAACGTGCAAGTGGCACCGCAAGAGACTGAGATCAGCTCATATCTGGTCGGTCAGATTGATTCCGACTTATCGGATAGCGACTTCGATGACTTTGAATTATAAGATTGTGAGTTATAAGATTTTGAGCTATAAAGAGTTTTGATTTAGGTTTTATACTCGCAGCCAAGTTTAGGCTTTATTATGAACTAATGACGCATTATTTATAATGCTAGGTGAATAATGCTAAATGAATAATGTTAGGTGAATTATGACATGGGTAATGACCAGTAAGCAGCAGTTCTATTTACATGATGACGAGAGTCTCTTGGATGGGCTTTTGCGTACTGGCCATGAGGTTAATTTTCAATGCCGTGAGGGCTATTGTGGTAGCTGCCGCGTACGTCGTATCGCCAGCTCGCATGTGGTCGATTACCCCTTCCCGCCACTGGCAATGATTGAGGACAATGAGATATTGCCCTGCTGCTGCCGCGTACAAGGGGTTATCTATATCGATCATGAAACGATAAAGGACTAAGAATCTATTTTAGCTGGTAACCGTCCCTTTATTTCTTGCCTGTTTTATTTACTTCCTGTAAAAATACTCATAATCAGCATGGCCTGCAAACAATCCAGTAAATCGAAAAACGCCCTATCTCATCAGACAGGGCGTTTTTTATGGACGTCTATTAGTATTACTTAGATAATTAATCTTGCTTAAACAGGAGTGCTTAGGCAACTTAAACCATTATTGAGGGGCGCCTTCGTTTTCGAATAGCTTCATCAGCTCCTCGCGCATACGGTCACGCTCCTCCTCAGTCATCATCGGACGCTCCTGTGACTCACTGTGATAATTCTCTTCAGGGCCACCTTCCATAATGACAGGACGCTGTACCACTTCTTGTGTAGGCCGTTCTGCTAGAGTCACATCGATACTAGCGTTTTTGCCATTACGTAAAATTTGCGTATTTAGTATCGTATTAGGCGGTTTACGCGCGACATACTGAATTAGCGTATTGGCATCAGTCATCTCAACGCCATCGATAGTCAAAATAATATCACCAGTCTCTAAACCACTGAGCGCGGCAGGCCCTTGCGGTACGACGTTGAGCACTTCGACGCCTGTTGAGGTCTCAAGCTGAGTCGGATCGCGCAGCTGCGACTGAATCTCAATACCGAGCCAACCTCGGCTGACGCGGCCATCTTTGATCAGCGCGTTCATCACTTGCTCAACCAGCGCGGTTGGAATAGCAAAGCCGATACCCATCGAGCCGCCTGATCGCGAAAAGATAACGGTGTTAATACCGACCAGCTCACCGTGTGCATCAACAAGTGCCCCACCTGAGTTACCTGGGTTAATAGCGGCGTCCGTTTGGATGAAGTCCTCAAACTTATTGACACCAAGTCCTGTACGACCAGTGGCTGAGATAATGCCTTGCGTCACCGTTTGACCAACGCCAAAGGGATTACCAATCGCTAGCGCAAGATCACCGACGCGAATAGGCTCTTCACGAAACCCTAATGGTGTCAGCCCGGTCATATCGACGCGAATCACTGCTAGATCGCTATCTGGATCGGTACCGATGACTTTAGCACGGCTCTTACGACCATCGCTAAAGGCAACGGTAATCTCATCGGCTTTTTCGACCACGTGCGCATTAGTGACAATATAACCATCTTCAGAGACGATAACGCCCGAGCCTAAGTTAGTAGGTCCTGGGCCTTGTTGCTGGTCACCATGGTTTTCAAAGAATCGGCGCAATACTGGATCATCAATATAAGGATGCTCTGCCATCGCTTGCGTGGTATAGATATTGACCACCGACTGCGAAGCACGCGCCACGGCATTATGATAAGAGGAGATTGGCGCTGGCGTATCAGCGACTGGCGCTGAGGCTTCTTGTTCAGTAGGTGTCGTTCTTGGTGGCTCCCACGTTGCCTTCGAGGGCGTCTTCATACTCATAAATAGCCAAACAAACGCTGCAATTACTATTAATAATAAAGCCCAAGGTAACCACTTCAAAAGCGATACCTGGCTGTTAGGCTTTGGGGAAGACGACATAGAGAACCTCTGTAAATGTTATGCTAATGAATAAAACGCTGATAAATATTATAGTTTAGATAGGGCTACGATAAGCTTTTTTAAAGGCAAAAGCTAAATGAAAGAGACTATATGCAATAGCTACGCTCACCAATTATAGCTTCGCTTATTATACAGTAGTGAGGCATCGTGTAGCCTTTCAGTTATTATGCTCAAAGGTAATTTTATGAGAGTCTAAACTGATTAGTAGCACTCAATACAATGACTCTCGGTCTAACGGTACCAGCTATAGTGAATGCTAAATAAAAAGAGTACAGCTTTTACGGCGTGCTACTGGTATAAATTTTATAGTGGATGGACTATATCCGCTTCAAATAAGCATAATGAATTGACTTAATAGCGATATGTTAAACTAGACTCCATTTAAGTGCTTCATTTCAGCTGCAACGCAAAACCTTTTTACTACTTATTTATTTGTCCTACTTATCTAGGAAATGAAAGCCGTCAAACAATGAAAGTCATAATTAAAACAGCCAGGAGAACTTATGAACCAAAAGCATAATTTAGAATCTACTAGCCCGAATGCTAGTAACACCAGCAAGAGCGAAGTACCATCGATAAGCGCACAGGTCTTGGCCAAATTCTGTGATGATTATCTAGACGCCAATGCGTTTAAAGACTACTGCCCCAATGGTCTACAAGTCGATGGCGGGCGTCCTATTCAGCGTATTATCACTGGCGTAACCGCTTGTGAAGCTCTTATAGATGCGGCCATCGAAGCTGACGCTGATGCCATTATGGTGCATCATGGCTATTTTTGGAAAGGCGAGCCTGAGCCTATCACAGGCATGAAAGGCAAGCGTATTCGTAAACTGATGCAGCATGGCATCTCACTGATCGCTTATCATCTACCGCTTGACGCGCATCCGGTCGTAGGCAATAACGCCAAGCTTGCCGAAAGTCTAGGACTGACCATCACTGGTGCGCTCTACCCTCATGAGACCCATCCCGTTGGTAATATAGCAACTGGTAAGCCGCAAAGTGCAGCAGATTTGGTTGAGACGATTACCCAGACTCTAAAGCGTAAACCTTTGCACATTGCAAGTGACTTTTCGCTCGCTTGCGGCAACACTGATCAGTCACTTGCCCCAAACATAAGAAACAATAAAACCAGTGCTACCCCTTCAGCAAAAACAACGCCCAAGTATATTGAGCGTATCGCCATATGTACTGGGGGCGCGCAAGATATGATTGAACAAGCTGCTCTTATGAATTGCGACGCTTATATTTCAGGAGAAATATCTGAGCGTACCACGCACAGTGCTCGCGAATTGGGCATTGATTACTTTGCTTGTGGTCATCATGCGACCGAACGCAGCGGTATACAAGCGCTAGGAGAATTAGTTGCGAAACAGTTTGATTTGCCTGTGACTTTTGTCGATATTGTCAACCCTGCATGACCGTTAAGTTTTATTACTGCTTTGTTAACGTAGCTTGAATAATTGCTATATATTCCTCATAAAGTATAATTGTAAGAGAATGTTTTGCCATGAGACTTTCCATTAATAAAGCCTCCGGTTATGACCTTGATTGAGTACCGTTTAGTTTTTAGTTGTGATGATTTTCATAGTTATCTGGGTGTTCACTTCAATGTTGCATGAGATGTTAGTCCTTTCAAGGCATCCTACTTCGGTAGATCATTGTCATCGAAAGGCTAGCATTAGCGCTGGATAAGAGCTTATGAGTGGCAGTCGTAATACTATTAACGGCTCGCTATTTGTAGAAGGAAGTACTGTTAAAGGTTTGTTTACTATCTTACCTTTGATCAGGTCTATTGCTTCTGCTTTTATGCAATAACTTTTTCATGGCCTTACCTTAGTACCTTATAGTCCTAACGTCTAGTGAAGAAACTATACCTAGTTACTCTCTTCATTAATCCTATTGCGTCCTTAAGCTTATGGATGTTAGAGGCTATCGATAGTGCTGCTCTAACCAGCAGGTTTGACAAGCTCGTTCAGTCGACTATCTTATAGAGGTGCCAAGTGACACTTTGCTTATTAGACTACTATAATTAAGCTATTGCCTTAGCGATGAGTTTAAAAGTGTTGAAGACCTAAATTTATACGAAGACGAAGGTTTGAGTATATATTTCAGTCTAAGGGTAAGTAGGATGGCTACAATTAGGAGACATCCATGCAGCGTATTACTTATCGTGTAAAAGTATCCGCGCAAGGTGCTAGACGTCGTATTTCATATATATTACGTCCAGCTAGCCGTACACTTAGCACCAAAAGTAAGATCGTTCCATCGGCTAAAGTAACTCGTTTTGCCAAATCCAAAAAAATCGCTCAAGTATCTAGTATTGCGTTATTGTCTTTACCCGCTAGAAGCCTTACTACTATGGAGGTGCCAGTACCGACCTATGATCAGGTCATGCTAGATAAAACTTTAACCATAGCCGCTGTACCTGGGGATAGCACCTACTTTGCTACTGATGGTTTTCAGCATGGTTTTGGTTATGATCTGGTCCGCAGTTATGCTGACGAGCTTGGCGTCACTGTCGATCTAAAAGCTTATGCGACAGAAGAGACGGCGCTTGCGGCATTAAAGAATGGTGAGGCCGATATGGCCTTGACTACCGCTAGTACTCAGCTAACCAATCAGCTTAATCTTGCTTCAGTGAATCTAAGCTGTGGTTATGATACTAGCTTGACTAATAACGGTCTAAATCCAAAGGTAAGCTGGACGTTCAACGATGCTAGTGATTTGTTATCACAAACGGCTAGTAGTTATCTGTGTGATAATATCAAGATCAATAACACACAGAAACTCGCCGCTTTTTATAACCAAAAACTGCTCAAAGACGCTTATAGTCAAAATCACTTCCAGCAGACCTTGACGGAGAAGCTACCTGATTATCAGACTCAGTTCGAGCAGCAAGCACAGAACTATAATCATGACTGGGAGCTACTAGTAGCGATGGGCTATCAAGAGTCACATCTAGATGCTAACGCCGTCTCCCCCACTGGAGTACGCGGTATCATGATGCTGACCAATAGCACCGCAAAAGCTATGGGCGTCTCTGATCGCGTCGATCCGTATCAAAGCATTGGCGGCGGCGCTCGCTACTTAGAGCAAGTAAAAGCTGACTTTGCTGATGTACCAGAATCAGATCGGATCTGGTTTGCGCTTGCCGGCTACAATATGGGGCCTAATGCAGTCAAACGTATTCAGCGTAAGCTGCGTGAGCAAGGTATCGATGATAAAAGCTGGGCAAACGTATATGCCTACTTATCAGATAACAGAGCTTCCAACAGCCGTTACGGTCAAGCCATGCATTATGTCAGTAATATCAGAAGTTATCTTGAAACGATCAAGACCTATAGCGTGTAATAGATAGGATGCTTAATTTATAAAGCTTACTTTATAAAAAGTATTTAGCAATAAAAAGCTGCTCTTATTATTAAGAGCAGCTTTTTTTATTCTATATTAATGAGCTCATTAATATAGAACCAACTTGAGGCACGACTAGTGATTAGGTACGGTTAGACGCTGACCACGTTGTAGCATCGTATCAGGGGCGATATTATTCATATCAGCCAGCTCTTTGGTAGAGACGCCATATTTACGCGCCAGTCCAATCAAACTATCACCAGAACCCACGGTGTAGCTAACAGTCATCTTTGGCACTTTAATCGTCTGCCCGCGCTGCAGTTGCGCGTTTGTGGCTAAGTTATTGGTAGCAGCGAGATCGGCAACTGGTACCCCAAAGCGTGCTGCCAAAGCTATCAAGCCATCGCCTGATTGTACTTTGTAGTTCTCAGTATTATTCAGACTTTTACCCGTACTGGCCTTACTAGTCGATGAAACGCTACTAGCAGCGCTTGTCGTAGTATTAGAGCGACTGCCCGCAGCTGGAATCGTCAAACTGCGCCCTAATATAAGGTTTGAGGTGGTGCTTAAATTATTGGCGGCGGCCAAATCACTAACGCCAATTTTATAGCGGTTGGCTACGCCAATTAAGGTATCACCCGAGCGAATCTTATAGCTAATAGGTTTATCATTGAGCTTATTATCCACTTGTGATGCTGTTACTGGTACTTTAATAGTTTGACCGCGTTGCAATCGAGCTCTTTCATCAAAGCTACTGTTAACGGCTGCTACTTGCGCCGCACTAACACCCAAACTATTAGCAATACCTATGAGCGTCTCCCCAGATTTTACCTTATAATTACTGGTTGCCACCGAGCTGCTAGCACTAGCGGTACTACTACTTGGCGCTGTCGTATCCGCGTCTGCCGGTATCTTTAACGTTTGACCCACATATAGCGAATCTGTACTGCCTAGACCATTGAGATCAGCTAAAGCTTGAGTTGAGATACCAAACTGCTTAGCAAGTGCTATAAGCCCGTCGCCTGATTTAACTCTATAGCTCTTGGTCTCGGTAGTCGATTTTGCCCGGTTACGTGAAGGAGCAGCAGGAGTAACAGCAGGCGCGGTTACTTTACCTGGTACTAACCAAAGCTTTTGACCCCGCAGCAAATCAGCGCGGCTACTTAGATTATTATAAGTCGCTAACTGAGTGACTGATAAGCCAAAGCGATTCGCTGTACCTATCAGTGTATCGCCGCCTTGCACCACATAACTTTCAGGTTGAGCTGGCGTATTAACACTGCTTAAAGGCTCGATAGGTTTGGCATTATATAAGTATAGAGTACTGCCAGAGAGTAAGTTAGCCTTAGAGTCTATTTGATTCCACTCGGCAATATCACGCCAGCTCACCCCTGCACGGCTTGCAATATTAGACAAGGTATCACCACGTTTTACGGTATAAGTGCTACGTTTGCCTTGTGGCTTTGCTTTACTGTTAGCGCTGGTTGCAAAACTAAGCCGTTTCTCTTTACCACTAGCCTCTAACACAGATTGCTGAGTCTGTACGGCAGACAGTTTAATATTACCATCAACCGCGCTGACCACCTCACGCTGATCTGGGGTTTGTAATTGAATCTGCTTGGCAATAAAGTCGCGCTCTTCTTGGCTAAGCGGCGGCTCTTGCACGATAGTATTGTTACTTGTTATCTGCGCTGAAGTCGTCGGTAAGCTGTTGCTGCTTTTTAGCTCGGCGTTGATTTTTTGGGTTTCACTGCTAGTGATTGGCGGCTCAGTTCTGGTATTGCTAGTACTGCTGTATACTGAGCTACTCGAAGGCGTAGCAGCCGGCGAGATATAACTGGTCGTTTGCTGCGGTACGCTGGCGCTAGCAGCATATTCAGCCAGTCCGCCTCCCGTTGAAGGCAGTGATCCGCTGCTATAAGGCTTGCTGTTATAAATAGTCGATCCTGAGGTACTTGGCGTAGCAGCGGTACTTGAAGCTATGACATTACTACTGCCATTACCTCGTAGTGCACTTAGTTTTGCGTCGATATTGACATCGACATCGTTAGGGATAATGACTCGCTGTGGGCCTGAGCCATCAATACGGCCAGAAGTAAGTGCGGTGTTTAATCTTTCAAGCTCATCGTAGCTGACACCAGTGATTTGTGAGACTTCAGCCAAACTGACGCCATAGTTGGCAGGAACACTGCGAAAATGCTGACGATTAGCGATGGCAGGCAGATAAACCCCAAACTGTGATGGATTTGCGACGATTTCAGCGACTGCTAAGAACCGCGGCACATAGTTCATCGTCTCAGTCGGTAATCTTAGTGACCAATAATCTGTTGGTAATCCCTGTGCAGCATTGGCATCAATGGCTTTTTGTACGCGTCCAGGACCTGCGTTATAAGCCGCCAAAGCTAGCTCCCAACTACCGAACTGATTATGCAGCGCGGTCAAAAAGTCATAAGCAGCCCGCGTCGATTCGATAACATCACGGCGACCGTCATAAGTACTGCTTTGGTTCAGGCCATAGATACGGCCCGTACTTGGGATAAACTGCCATAAGCCTGCGGCGGCGGCACTACTAGTACCACTAGGATCATACGAGCTCTCGATAACTGGCAACAATGCCAACTCGGTAGGAATGTTGCGACGCTCCGCCTCGCGCACCGTATGATATAAATAGCGACTGGCGCGCGCGGTCAAACGGTTTAAGTAGTCTTGTCTACTCGTAAACCAGCCTTTCTGCCCTTCAATGCGTTGATTATAGATAGGGCGTCCAGCATTCATGCGATAACCGGCGCGCAGACGGTTCCACAAATCACCGTACTGTTGAATAGCAAGTTTATTACCCTCAACCATAGTCATGTCGCTGGCTTCTAATAGATCTGCCAGCTCATCTAAGCTTTCGGCATCCAAATAAGCCGTTGAATAATCATCGCTAGCTGTTGTTTTCGACGCCACAGTTGGCCGTTTAACAACGACAGGGGTTTGGTTTTTAGCGCCCGTGTTTTTTACTGCTGAGGTGTTACTACAGGCACTAATAAGTAGAGCTGACACGGCAAGAGTCAAGGGCAATGCGATGAACGAACGGGAGTTTGACGGCACAATAGACATGATAATGGCGGCTTCCTAGCAACAAGAATAGATAAAATTGAGAATAGATAAAAAAAGCTGACTTAAGATGAATCCTCAAGACTTAGATAAGAGTAAGCTCTAATAAAGCATAGTATAGCTTTTAACAAAGTTAGCTTTTAGCAGATAGTATAGTACGCAACATAAGACAAAAACCATAACTATCGCACAGATAATTGCTGGCTAAGCGTATAACTGTCATGTGTCTTTTCGCTTACTTCGATAAGTTTAAAGTGGCGTTTTATACCTTAGTAACCGTATCGAAAGCTTTAGCAAATGATTCAATAAATCATATCAATTCATTAGTTATCATTCACGACTTATCGTTCAGCAGTTACAGCTTATTCGTCATGACTAATTAGTTACGACTTATTAATTAATAGTCACTTGTGATACTGCTCTTAATAGTACAGCATTGCCCGTTGATAAGGTTAACGTCACCCTTGAGGTAGTCACGAATGAGACATTATTGCCATCCTTAACCCAGCTCTCCGTAGTGTTGACATTGGCTTTGGCTTGGTCTCCGGTAATGACAATATTATCGATATTAATGTCGTAGCGGTAGTTAGAGGTCTGGTTCCAACTGTTTTGTAATAATTTTAGATATGCATCTTTATCAAGGCTGGTTGATTTACCTTTTCTGGATAAAGAGATAAGCGCATCGTCAGACACCAAACGCGACACTTGGCTAATATTTTTGTTATTAGCCGCAGTCTTCATAGAGCTGGCATAGTTTTGTACTAAGCTTTGACTCATCGTAGCGGCTTGTGCACTAATAGCGACCATACTAGCTAGAGCCGTAATGGTAGTAACACTTGCACTCTTAATCAATAAAGCCAGTAGACCCTTACTGCTTAATCGTTTCATCTTCATCCTCAGCGGTTATCTTGAAAGTTTTAGCCTATCACTAATTTCTCACAGTCATGTAACACCCTGTGTGATAATTGCATGTCTAAAGCGCTAGCCTATCTTGCCTATCACCCCTATTTGAATCACTAGGGCTTAGATTTGTCAGTACTTTTGTCAGTATTATGATACTCACCCGCTCCAGAATAATTCTCATGCTCGTCGTCACTGAGCTTCATTCCTAAACGTTCAACGCGGCGATCCATCATTTGCCGAGCTAATGCTTGCATATCCTCGACTCGGTCGATCTCATCGACAATCTCAAGGCCTAATAAGGTCTCAAACACATCTTCTAAAGTCACTAGTCCCTTGACTTCACCGTACTCACCGACGGTAATAGCAATATGAATTCGATTTTTTAGCATCAGCTCCAGTAAGTCAAACAATTTCATCTTGGAGAAAACAAAGGTTATTTCTCGTTGAAACTGAGTTAAAGGCTTATGGGTAGCATGATTAACTTTTGCTAATAATATATCTGTTTTTAGCACAAAACCGGTAATATTATCCAAGTCGCCATCATAAATAGGCAGCCGTGAAAAAGTCAGTTTGGGCCGATCCGCTAGCAGCTCAGTAACGGTTTTGTTTTGTTCAAAAGCTAGCATCACTGAGCGCGGAGTCATAATATCTTCGACTTTTATGGCGCCAAATGCTAGAAGATTACGAATAATACGAGATTCTAGCGGGTCAATCTGACCGGCTTCCTCACCTATGCTTGCAAGTGCGGCAAACTCACGGCGACTAAAGACATCGCTCTCTTTGCTTCTTACCAGCAGTTTAGTGAGGCGCTCTGATACCCATATCAGCGGATATAAAAGCACAATAATACCGCGAACAAAATAAGCAACCATACCACTGAGCTGACGCCAATAAACCGTTCCTAGCGTTTTGGGAATAATCTCAGATAAGAATAAAATAGCCAACGTCATAAATGCTGAGAACACGCCAAACCAAGCGCTACCAAAAACGATTGTCGCTTGCGCGCCGGCGCCGATAGACCCAACCGTATGCGCTACCGTATTCAAAGTTAAGATAGCCGCAAGCGACTGATCAATATTATCGACTTTAAGTCGTTTAAGCATCAAAGCTTTGTTAGGGTTCGTCTCTTGTACATCAGCGATATAAGAAGGAGTCATAGTCAGTAGTGCTGACTCTGCAAGGGAGCAGACAAACGAGATACCAATCGCTAGCAATACAAATAGCACTAGTAGTAGCACACTGCTCGTAGTCGCTTGTGCTGCGACGTCTACCGCTGCAGCTGAGCTCGCTGCTAGTACAGAAGTCGGCAGCAAAAGCAATAAACTACTAAATATAGCAGTACAAACCGATAGCAACCATTTATAACAGCTTGAATTTTTTATAGGGGGAGGCTCCGCTGAAGCTTGTTGACGACAAGCGCGCGAACGATATAAACGAGAAGTAACCAAAGAGGTAAGCAGCAAGTCGGGTAACCTAAATAATGATTTAAGAAAGGGTAAAGCGAAAAAATAAAGCGCCGCTATAAAGCCAACACTTTTATAAGCATTCGATATTATCATTGATACTCGGGTTTCACAATATTTTGTCTTCACGCGATCGCGATAGAGCTACGGACGATACAGCCTTGAATTTAGCAGACCTGGCAGCATTTTTATCGGTATACTGACACTTGTAGCCGTATTTATTGAGCTGAGTAATTTATTAAGTTGGGTAACTTAGTTTTTATACTGTATTTATATTATATTTCTAGTATGCGGTTTATAATTATACGAACCCTAACCTACTTTGCGCTGTTTATGTCTAGTCTCAATTTAGGTCTAAAACTAGCATTTAGAAGCACTTATCTGCGCTGATACTCACTGTTCTAGTCGCTTTCACAAGCGCTACGCCCGTTATCAGTCTAAGAAAAATACGCTCATGCTATGATTAACAGTTACTAAGTCTCAGATTTTTTGTTACTATGCGTCTAATTTTATTATTGTACATCACTTATTGAGAGAAATTATGAGCTTTTTTATCCAGTCAGCCCATGCCGCTGAAGCAGCTGGTAGCGCCGTCGGTGGTGCGTCACTATTTGGTCAGTTATTATTGCCCGTCGCTTTTTTTGCCATCTTTTATTTTTTGGTTATTCGTCCGCAGTCTAAGCGTACCAAAGAGCATCGCGCTATGGTCAGCTCGCTAACGGTAGGCAGCGAAGTTATATTCGCCGGTGGCTTGATGGGCCGCATCAAGCAAATCGAAGGCGACTACGCCGTTGTGAGTTTAAACAATAACACCGATGTAAAAGTGCAGCGTGCATCTGTGATCTCAGTACTTCCTGCAGGCACTATTGAGAGCGTTTAAGTCTCAGCTCGGTGCTGCTTGATAATATAAGCTAGATTATAATCGGTTTTTGTAGTCACTTATATTGTAATGACCGTTCACTGATTACGGTCATTTTTGGCTATTAGCTACCCTGTTATCTACACACTTATGGTCTGCATCACCAGTCTTTTATCAATATAAAGAAGTCATTATGCAATATCCCGCATGGAAATACCTAGTTATCATTGTCGTGCTTATCGTGGCAGGTCTTTACGCGGCTCCTAACCTTTATCCTGATGAGCCTGCGGTGCAGATTACAAGTGCTGCGGCAGGTACTCAGCTGTCTGAGGGAGTGTTAACCGAGTCTGAACGTCTGCTTAACGAAGCCAATATCGACTTTCACGATGGTAGCTTTGAGGGCAACAGCGCCTTAGTACGCTTAGATACTCCAGATGCGCAGCTAAAAGCTCAGGAAGTCTTACGCCAAAACTTGGGCGATGATTACGTCGTCGCGCTGAACTTAGCACAAACGACGCCGCAATGGTTACGCGATATTGGTGCTAAGCCTATGAAGCTTGGTTTGGATCTTCGCGGCGGGGTACGCTTCGTGCTAGAAGTGGATATGGATAAGGCACTAGAGCAGCGTCTTAGCAGCGCCAGCCGTGATGTGCGCCGAGATTTGCGTGCTGAACGAGTCGCAGTAACCGGTATCAAGACCGAAGGTCAAAGCATCGTTCTACACTTCTCTGACACCGAAGCCCGCGGGCGCGCACAGAATATTTTACAAGCGTCCATGGGTAATGACTTTACGCTACAGTCGACTATCGACGATCAGGGTCCTGCGCTGGTTATGTCCTATAACGATGCGATGGTCGATGAGATTAACAGTTATGCCGTCAATCAAAACTTAACGACTTTGCGTAACCGGATTGCTGAGCTTGGGGTAGCGGAGGCATTAGTACAGTCGCAAGGCGCTAGCCGCATCGTAGTGGAGTTACCGGGCGTACAAGATACAGCTGAAGCCAAACGGGTACTCGGTCGTACCGCAAACCTTGAGTTTCGCATGGTCGCTAAAGATGCCGAAAATTATACCGGCGGCATTCCTCCTGCTGGCACTGAAGCCTTCCCTTTTCAATCGCTAGATGGCCCACCAGTACTCTTAGAGCGTCAAGCTATTGTCACCGGTGACAAAGTCACTAATGCGCAGACAGGCGTCGATGAGAGCGGCACGCCTGAGGTAAACATTACCTTAGATAGTGCTGGCGGTAGACTCATGCAAAACGCCACTCGCACCTCAGTTGGCGAGCAAATGGCGGTGCTGTTTATTGAAAATAAACAGCGCATCACTTATGAAGAAGATCCGGCGACTGGGGAGACGACTGAAGTTCGTACACCATACGCTGAAACTAAAGTGATTAATCGTGCCAATATTCAAGCGGTACTTGGCTCGTCGTTCCGTATTACAGGCTTAGATAGTAGCGCTGAAGCTGCTGAGCTTGCTCTACTGCTACGCTCAGGTGCTCTAGCTGCGCCGATGTATTTTGTAGAAGAGCGTACTATTGGCCCCTCACTCGGTCAAGAAAATATCGATAAAGGTCTGTTCTCAACGCAAGTTGGCTATCTATTAGTATTCGTCTTTATGATTATTTTCTATCGTTTGTTCGGTATAATTGCTAACGTCGCTTTGGCTATTAACGTAATTATCATTATCTCTATTATGTCAATATTAGGCTCGTCGCTGACCCTACCCGGTATTGCGGGTATCGTCTTGACTATCGGTATGGCGGTCGATGCCAACGTACTGATATTTGAACGTATACGCGAGGAATTAGCAAATGGAGTAAGGCCAAAAACCGCTATCGTGGCTGGCTTTGATCGTGCTTTTAGTAGTATTTTTGATGCCAACATTACCACGCTGTTGGTGGCTTTTATCTTATTCGCTATCGGTACCGGTCCGATCAAAGGCTTTGCTATTACTTTAGCGATTGGTATTGTCAGCTCACTGTTCACCGCTATTTTGGTGACGCGAGCGCTAGTACAAATCGCTTACGGTAAGCGCAAATCTATTAAACGTTTGAGCATCGGTTAGGAGACTACTATGGCGATCGATCAGAATAATCCGAACAATAAAGACAACCTGCCAACCTCAAATAGCTCAGGCAATCAGTCAGGTAGCAGTGGCTCAGATAACAATCAAAAAGGCAACAAGCGTCGCCGCCGTAATAAGCCGCGCCGTGATGGTAAAGGTAGCAATACTCAAACCAATACCTTAAATAAAACGTCCAAAGGGAGTAAGCGTGACAGCGCTAAAGACTCACAAGCACTAGAGCCTGCCAATGCTTTAGATCCTAGTCGATTTGAAGGCGATGCCGCTGACGACGCTGCAGCACTAGCTGAAGGCGGCATAAAAGCCATTGGCAATCAGCGCATTATTCCTTTTATGAAGTTAGAAAAGCCTATGGGCTTACTCTCTATCTTTATGGTTATCGCTAGTATTATTGCCATTGCCGTTAATGGCTTGAACCTAGGACTTGATTTCACCGGCGGGGTCTCAGCTGATGTCAGCTACGAGCAATCCGTCGAGCAGGTAGCTGTGGTTGAGGCTTTGGCCGATAACGGTTTCGATGACGCTGTCGTTCAGTACTTAGGTACTAACAAAGAGCTGCTAGTACGGTTGCCGCCGCAATCTGATAATATCGATGGTCTCAATACTAGCCTAGACACCGCATTGGACTTACCTAATAATCCGGCTAGCATTAGTAATGTCAATATTATCGGTAGCCAAGTGGGTAATGAAGTCTATCTCAACTCAGTCATGGCGCTGGCCTTAGCTTTAGTCAGTATGCTAGGTTACGTCGCGCTACGCTTTCAGTTTAAGCTATCATTAGGCGCAGTATTATCGTTATTTCATGATGCTATTGTTACTATCGGGGTCTTTGCGCTCTTTGGTTTCCCATTTGATCTGACAGTGTTGGCAGCGGTACTCGCGCTGATCGGTTACTCACTGAATGATACTATCGTTGTTTATGACCGTATCCGGGAGAATTTCCGCCGGGTTCGCGGTATCACTCCGCGTCAGACTATCGACTTGTCATTAACAGAGACCTTGCGCCGTACGATCATGACCATCTCAACAGTGTTACTAGTGGTGCTGGCTATGATGTTCTTAGGCGGTGATGGCTTATACTGGTTCTCAGTGGCGTTATTTATCGGTCTGCTTGCTGGTACTTATTCTTCTACTTATATCGCCAGCTCTATTCCACTAGCCATGGGTCTGTCGCGCGATGATTTTGTGGTAAAAGTAAAACCTGAATTTGAAGAAGAAATCGTCAGCTTCAATGATCCAAAAATGTTTGAATAACTTTTGTATAATGAATCCTTAATCAAAATTTTACAGCTACGACAGCGTGCTACTGGTATAAATTTTATTTGCGTGCTGTGTTCCTAGAGGCTGCACAACATTCATCCCAGTAGCACTGTATTTTTTATAGTGGATTGACTCTTGCCATTTTTTTTAGCTGCTAATGATCAACAATAATTAGCAGCTAGACGGTTTTTATAAAAGCACCTGACTCATTACTGATGAGTGTTGGGTGCTTTTATTTTTGTATGGTTCTTGATTACTCAAAAAATAAAACATCTAAAAAGTAGTGATATGATATGACCATAACCTCAGCAGCAACGACACAACCTATCGATACCCGCTATCGGCATATCATCTCTATCGCCGTGCCTGTGATGTTGGCCAACTTGGCTATGCCGCTACAAAGCCTCATCGATACTGCAGTCGTTGGTAATATGAATGAGGCGGCAAATCTTGCCGGTATGGGGCTTGCGATACAGCTATTATCTTTATTATTAGTTAGTTTTAACTTTTTACAATACGCCTCCTCTGGCCTATCGGCTCAAGCTTTGGGTCAGCTCAGTACTAGTAACTCATCTAGCGGCGCAACAGCTAATAGCTTAAATAATAGCTCAAGCTCGAAGCAAATGGCTTCGGCCTTATTGTCTATTTTACAGCGAGCTTTGGTATTAGCTTTTATTATCGGAGCGCTATTATTATTAGCGAAACCTTGGCTCATCGAGTATGGTCTACGAGCGTTATCGGCTAACCCAGCGAGCGAGATCGCTGCCAAAACTTATTTAGACGTACGCTTTTGGGGAGTCATTGCTGAGCTGATGAATTTTGCTTTTATTGGCTGGTTCGCAGGGCAAGGCAAGACGCGTTACATGCTCTATCAGCAAGGCTTTATTGCGCTATTAAACATTATACTGACGCTATTCTTTGTCTATGGTATGGGTCTAGGATTAGCCGGTGTCGCGTTAGGGACAACCATCGCTTTTTGGTCAGGGGTAGTATTAGCGCTTTGGCTGAGTCGTCAGCATTTGCAGCTGTCATGGCATGCATTATTCACTACCGATGCAGAGCATTTTACTCGCTCGAAAATGCTTAGGCTATTTTCTTTAAATAAAGATATCTTTATTCGTACGCTTATTTTGACTTTGAGCTTTGCTTGGGTGACTCGGCTATCAGCGCAAAGTGGCGACCTTGTTTTGGCCGCTAACGCTATTCTTCTACAAGTTCTCAGTATTTCAGCCTTTGCTTTAGATGGCGTAGCTGTGTCTGCAGAAACACTCGCCGGACAAGCCGCCGGACGACGCGATTGGCGACGCTTTGCTATTATTGTCAAGCGGACAGGTATCGTCAGCTACGCTTTGGCACTCTTGCTCAGCCTGCTTTGGTTACTGGCCATGCCCACTTATCTACAGACGATGACCAATATCGAACCGGTACTCACACTCACCCGCCAGTATCAGAACTATGCGATACTACTGCCGCTGATAGGCGTAGGTGCTTATTGGCTCGATGGTATATTTTTTGGTTTAACTGCGGGTAGCGTGATTCGTAATGCATCCCTACTCTTAGCAGTAGTCTTCTTCCCTATCAGCTGGCTACTCTATCAGCGCTATGATATGACCGGTATTTGGCTCAGTGTTTGGTGTTTATTAGCACTGCGCTTGGTCATTCTCGGTGGGTTTTTATATCGTGCTTATCGGACAGGCAATTATGAGCAGCTGCAACCTAATTAAAAATTAGAATAAGCTAAAAAATAGAGTTGTAGCCGCAAATGTAACGTTACTAAAAGCACTAAACCTTGTAAATACAGGCCGCATCTAATATATAAAAATATTGAAAAACTTAGGACCTAACGTGACAGCTTCTTATTCCAAACAACAAACACAAGTCTCCTACCGGTGGGCAGATGGCTTCAAGAAAAGCTTGGCTGTGGCAATGGGCTATTTGCCTGCTGGTATTGCCTTTGGCGTCCTCGCACAAGTGGCTGGCATTCCTATTTGGGCGACTTTGATGCTTAGCTTATTTCTTTATGCAGGCGCGGCGCAGTATGCTTGCTTGCCCATGCTAAGCGCTGGTCTGCCTGTGGGTAGTATCGCAACCAACATTGCCGCGATCAACTTGCGTCATGTCTTCTATGCTATGCCGCTGTTGCAAACGATGCCCACCCAAAAGCTTGCTAAGACGTATTGCTTATTCGCGCTGACCGATGAGACCTTTTCGGTAATGACGAGCTTACCCGTCGAGGAACGCCAAGCGTTAATTCTGCCTATCAGTCTATTTAATCAAAGCTGGTGGGTACTAGCGTCTCTCATTGGGGTAATTATAGGTAGCGCTCTTAATGATTTAGTGCCGCATTTAGACTTTGCCTTAGTTTGTTTATTTGCGATTTTGGCCTACGAGCAGTTTCAAAATGTTAAGCGGCTCTTTCCTATCGTTATAGCGGTTATTGGTCTTGTATTGGCTTCCTTATTCACCAATGATTGGCTGTTATTAGTCGCTATTAGCTTTTGTATGCTACTTATCTTAGCGCGAGGTTTTTGGTTGCAGTACCATGTATTGGGAGAGAGCTCTGATGACTAGCCAATATCTAATCATAGCCACTCTCGCTATGGCAGCAGTGACTTTTATTACCCGAGCTGTCCCCGCTTTAATTCCTAAAAAAATCCTAGATACGCCTTGGCTACACAGGCTTAATGAGAGCTTACCCTTATCGGTGATGGTGCTGCTTATTTTGACTAGTTTAGCTTATCAAGACTTGTCGCTGAGTCACAGTTTAGCCAGTCCTGAAGTGCAACTGTTGTTAGCTCAGATTGGCGCATTAGCCCTGGTATTTTTAATTTATCATTTCAGTAAACAGCTGCTAGTAAGTATGATAGTCGGTATAGCAGCTCTAAATGGTTTTCTGTGGGTGTTTGCTCAGTTCTTGATTTGAACGCTACTCATTAACAGCGTCCTTAAAAGCGGATACTCAAACATCAAGCAATTAAATATCACCATAAAAAAACGAGCTTCTCCAATTTAAGTAGAGAAGCTCGCTTTTTTTGAGTACGACAAGCATTGACTATGATATAAACATAAGGATTATATCTCCTCAATACCCATCATATCGACTGGTGTATCAGCGACAATTTGTACGCCTTTCTTACCAGTCTTCGCGGTATCATTACGCTGAGCCTGCAGATGATCAAGATAAGCTTCGTTAATTTGTCCGGTGATATAACAGCCATTGAATACTGCACAATCAAAGCCTTCCACCTTACTGTGCTTAGTATCTTTTACCGCATCAATCAAGTCATCTAAATCTTGGAATATTAGACGATCCGCGCCGATAATTTTGCGTACTTCTTCCACGCTATGACCAGAGGCGATAAGCTCACTACGCACTGGCATATCGATACCGTAGACATTGGGATATTTCACCGGCGGCGCGGCGCTAGCGAAGAAAACTTTACGCGCGCCAGCGTCACGCGCCATTTGAATGATTTCATGACAAGTGGTACCGCGCACGATAGAGTCATCCACCAATAACACGTTTTTACCTTTAAACTCTAACGGCACGGCACTGAGCTTTTGCCGTACTGATTTTTTGCGTTGCTGTTGACCTGGCATAATAAAAGTGCGACCGATGTAACGGTTTTTCATAAAGCCTTCACGGTATTTAATATTCATCTTCAGCGCCAGTTCCATCGCTGAGGTACGCGAAGTATCAGGAATAGGAATGACTACATCGATATCATGATCTTCGCCCCACTCAGCCAGAATTTTATCGCCTAGTTTTTCGCCCATACGCAGACGCGACTTATAGACTGAGATATTATCCATAATTGAATCGGGACGCGCAAAATAGACGTACTCGAAGATACAAGGCGTATATTCTTGTTGCTCAACGCACTGATGGGTGTGCAGATTATGATCTAAATCGATAAAAATCGCCTCGCCTGGTTTCACATCACGAATGATCGTAAACCCTGAGCCTGTTAGAGCTACTGACTCTGAGGCCACCATATATTCTGTACCGCCGTTAGCGGCCAAGCGTTCACCGAACACCAGCGGACGGATACCGTTAGGATCACGAAAGGCTAATAAGCCATGACCGGTAATCAAAGCCACCACGCCGTAAGCCCCTTCACAACGCTTATAGACCGCTTTTACTGCCTCAAATATATCATCAGCGCTAGGATGATTTTTGCCTAAGTTTTGCATCTCATGCGCAAGTACGTTTAATAGAACCTCAGAGTCTGAGTCAGTATTTAAATGGCGACGGTCCTCTTTATACAGCTCTTTCGCCAGGCTCTCAGCGTTCGTCAAATTACCATTATGCGCAAGCGTAATACCGTAAGGTGAGTTGACATAGAAGGGCTGCGCCTCAGCGCTGCTAGAAGTTCCGGCTGTCGGATAGCGTACGTGACCGATACCATATTCGCCAACCAACTTGATCATATGACGGTTCATAAACACATCGCGCACCATGCCATTTTCTTTACGCAAAAATAAACGCCCATCTTGTAAAGTGACGATACCTGCTGCATCCTGACCACGATGCTGAAGCATAGTCAAGCCATCATAAAGAATTTGGTTAACGGGCTCATGAGCTGCAACCCCAACGACTCCACACATAGTTATGTCCTATTTTAGAGCAAAGATTAGTAACGAGAAAATTTAGAAATAATGCAACGGCTATATGATGTTGAAACGTCTAAAATTAAAGAGTGAATCTTACCGTAATAACGCAAGTTCGTAAGATATGTTTTAGTTTAATTCCATAAAATCACTATGCTGAAGACTAAATAGCACCGTATTCTCTAACCATGAGTAGAGAATAATGAGATTAAAAATGAACTTGATCTGCAGCTAATATAAATTTACTAAGATTGGTTAATCTGGCCCCAAGCCACGCCTAGCATGTCGGTAGCCAGCTCTTTGCCCATTGGAGCATAGGGCATCAGCTCAGGAGCGAGTACTGAGGTCTGCCACTGCGGCAACTGTACCAATAAAGGCGCACTGATACTGAGTACTACTAAGACCATCAAGACGTTCTTGGCCGCTCCTAATACGCCACCTGCCATCTTATCGAGCACGCTAAGATTTAATGTTTTAAGCGCGCTTGAGAAGATAAACGCTAGTGCATGCATAATAGCTAAAATGACGATCACTACTATCAAAAAAGCCAAAGCGGTCTGCAGTACCGGATTTTCAACTAGACTTGATAACTGCGGAGCAATTGACGTTGCTAGTCGAGTGGCGGCAATCAGAGCGACAAACCAGCCCATTAATCCCACCGCCGTTTTGATCAAACCTACCTGAAAGCCGCGCCATAGACCAATGAGTACTACGATAGCAATGATAATATCTAGACCACTCATCTCTACTGCCTCATTCGTTTAGGGAAAGGTATAAAAGTATTTTTATCCATATCTATCGCTAAGTATATCAGTCAAATACATAGATAAACGGTTAGCCTCTATCAGTACCAAGGCCGGATGTGCAACAGACCCTACTAATCACTCTTGCGTAGTATGATAGGGAGTATCATAAATAGTATCGTAATAACCACCGATAGCTTGAATACAAGACTGTACTAATCCTGGTCCGCGATAGATAAGGCCAGTATAAAGTTGCACTAGTTCAGCGCCAGCTTTGATCTTTTTGACTGCTTTATCACCACTATCGATACCGCCAACGCCAATCAGTGCAACCTTATCCTCTAGCTGATCAGAGAATTGCTGTAAGATTTGGGTACTCGTATGACTCACCGGACGACCAGATAACCCGCCCGCTTGATCGCCATCGCGCAAGTCCTCTACCCCGACTCGGCTCAAGGTGGTATTAGTCGCAATCAAGCCATCAATATCAAAATCTATAAGCTGCTGCGAGATATAATCGACTTGCGGCGGCTCCAGATCAGGAGCGACTTTTAGCACTAACGGCACATAAAAGCCGTATTCAGTAGCCAGTTGGCTATGACGATTTTTGATAGTATCTAGTAGCTGGGTCAACGCTTCACCGCTTTGTAAATCGCGCAGATTGGCGGTATTAGGTGAGGAAATATTGACAGTAATATAAGAAGCATAGGGATAGACGCGCTCTAAGCAATACACATAATCATCAGCGGCTTGCTCAACAGGCGTGCTAGCATTTTTACCGATATTGATACCGATATTGCCTTTATACTTGCAGCGTTTGACATTATCAATTAAATAATCCACGCCTTGGTTGTTAAACCCCATACGGTTGATAATAGCATCAGCCTGTCTGAGCCGAAACAAGCGCGGTTTGTCATTACCCTCTTGCGGACGCGGCGTCACCGTGCCAACTTCAATAAAACCAAAACCTAATTCGGCTAAAGCGTCGATATAATCGCCATTTTTATCCAAACCTGCGGCTAGTCCTACTGGGTTGGCAAATTGTAGACCCATACAAGTGGTGGGCTGCATCGGCTGACCATAAACTAAGCCTAAGGTGCGAGCTTTGTGCGCTTTGTCTAATAAAGACAGCGTCATATCATGAGCGCGCTCAGGATCCATCTTAAACAAAAACGGACGAAGTAAGGCGTAGGACATAGTGACAATAAACCCTGATCAAAGAGTGAATAAAAAGGCAAAATGCTTGCCGTAGAGCGCTGCGATTATATCAGCTTGCTTTAGGCTTAGCCAAAATAACCCTAAATATTATTCTATAAATTTGTAGCTACTGACGACTTGATAGTTAGATAGACTGAGCGTTATTCAACATTACTTATCAAACACAGCAGCCATCAAGGCACTGGCCGCTTATCGCTCAAAGCTATCCAGCCACGAGCAATTCTATATAAATGCCAAATGATCGTAAATAAGATAATCAAGATTCCTAACCCGGTAAATAACCCTGAGCCAATAGCTAGGTTATTGCTTTCGGCTAGCACACTGATACCTAAGCCGCCAACTGCCATTAGCGTTATGATAAGACCGATAACGAACCAGACGATACTATACCAAAAAGTCTTGATTTGCCAATCAAAATGCGTGGCCAGCCAAGTGCCATCAGCATCGTGACGCTTAGCATAATTCATAGCAATAGGCACAATCCATAGCAGCCCTGCCGTTAGATAACTGATGACATAAAGTAGATAGGTGAGATGATTATAAGTGATTAACGAGCGCTGCTGCTTATCATTGAGAGTAGTATTTTGTCTTGAGCGTGTGAGGTCATGGGTCTCTTCAGCATCAATGTTATTTTCAAAGCGAGACCCTGACTTCTCTAAGGTTGGCTGAGATGCAAAATCATCAGAGTTATCAGAATTAGGATTAGAAGGTGAGGTCATAATAAGTATCCCTATCACGCTTGACCGTAATGATGACAAAAAATTAAGGCGCATAATCATAAAACCAAGTTATAGCTTTAATAATAAAGCTTGAATACTCAGTAGCGCCTACCTATCTGATATTGCGGCTATTAAAACGATTTTCAAGATTGCAGGCCAACCTAACCGTTAAGAAGCAAGCGTGGCTTGTACTTGAATTTGCTTGGTATTGATATCTTGCTGCATCTCGAGCTGAGTGAACTGCCAACCTTGCTCACTAAGCTTACCAAGCGCGCTACTGACAAGCGCTTGGCTCGGGTTGGTAAAGCTTAATTGCACCGTATCGCCAACCGCAGCAACCTGAGCATTAGCAATACCCGCATTGGTTAACAGAGAACTGACCGTCGTCGCAGGGGCAACTATCGCGCCATCAGTATTAGCATTGAGCGCGTTGTTGTCGATATTGCTCGCTTGCGCGCGCAACCAAAAATAATCAGCCACTTGCCGCTGGTACTGCGCCTTACTATCTTTCGCAGCTTGATTGACACTATAGCCGCCATAACCGCCAATAAACAGCAATAAAAATAGCGACAAGATTCCTAAAGCCAACTGGTCGCGTGGAGAAAGCGCTTGCCAGCGTGTCCATAATATCGATTGGTAGCGACTTAAACGCTCAGAAAAAGTATGACTAGAGCCACTACTGCTAGTCGCCATATTTGAAGCATTTGAAGAGTTAGTGCTATTACGGCGATGCGGTCTATTCATCACTGAACCTTATTTTACCTAAATGATAATAAGTTATAAATAATTAAAAATGACATATCGTATGGCACTGAACAACTAGATTAAGAGGCTGATAATTTGCCAGTTTCAACGTTATTATCCCCTATATTTACCATTATCTGGCCACTGAACTCGCCTTGCTCATTGCCATTGACGCTTTGCAAGCTGGCCGCTATTCCTTGAGTGACTAGCGTATTAGCAAACTCATCAAGGCTATTGCGATTCGGCGCAATAAGCGTAAAACTAAGAGAGCTTGGCTGCATAACTAGGCTTTGCGCAGTTAATGAAGACTGTTTAATGAGAGGCGATATACGCGCTAGAGTTGCTATGTGGGAAGACTGAGCTTGGCTATCTCTGCGCAATTTTGCTTCCATTTGCGTCTGTAGTAGCGTACGCGAATTAAGGCGATCTTCTGGAAACCAAGACTGAAATTGTTTGCCGATAGCGCTTTGGGTTGCCACACTTGCTTGGTTATAGCGATAGGCTTGTAAACCATCTGCAGCCATTTGTAATACCAGTGCTGATAGCGCCACCATAGCAGCCACCCGTAAATAAGGGGATAGTTTAGTGTCTGAGGTTTTTATAAAAAAGTTCAAAGCGTGACGATCGGGTATATCGACGGGCTCAGGCTGAGCAGCAATCTGAGTTAATAGTAATTGCTGGGCGGCGAATTGTGACAACTCTATACTCGCTACAGAGTCATCGACAGCGCTTACTAGGCATAGCTCACTGAGATGAGGCAAGCGCTCAACCATCAGTGGCAGGTAGCTGACTGCCATGCCCTGCTGCAACGACTGACGCAGTAAAGTGGTGTGTTTATCTTCATACAGCACTACCTGCTGACCTGCACCTTCCTCTGGAACCGGTAACAACAAAAAATCAGGCAGCAGCGCGCCAATACTAAACCCTGCCAGTATCGCGCTTTGTTGCCATGAGTCAATATCTTCTTTCGCTAGCGCATAGAGATGATGATGACTCGCGTAACTTTGCTGACGCACCATCAGCTGCTCGACTGGTGTGATTGAGGTCTCTTCAAATAAGTACTGCTTGCCAGTATCGCCTAACTGCTTAAGCTGATTAGCACTTAGCTCAGTATCCACTTGTAGCACATGTCTAGAAGGAAAATACAGACATAACCGCTTGGCGTTACCACCTTTATAGCTGTTATAACGCTCTTGCAGCTGCTGCCAGTTATCTACTAGCTGCCACTGCTTAGCCTCTGCTTGCCAAACTGCGAGTGGGCTATGCTGCTCTCTTAACCAAACATGTAACAATAGAGGTGTCCTTTGATATTTAGCGGTTGAAGTTGACTATTTTTGAGAAGGCATGATTTATTAGTGCTGACTAAAGCTGCATAGGCACAAAACGGTCACTCTCTTTGGCCATTCCTGACATCACAAACTCCATCTCAAACACTCGCGCTTCAGCTAATGAAAACGCCTCAGGGCTAGCGCCGGTTAGTAAGCTGGCAATATGAGCTATAATAGACATATGACAAACTACTACCAGACAGTTTGCTTCAATATGTCCAAGTTCTATCAGTGCTGCATGAGCATCGTCTGAGGGCGTAATATTATCTTGTATACTAGCTGGCACATCGGTCGCACGCGCTTGGAGCTCAGCTAGCGTCTGCTGCGCCCTATCGTACGGACTGACCACAAAATAGTCAGGACGATAATGTTCCATAATATAATCAGCCGTCTGCGCTGCTTGCTGACGACCGTATTCGGTCAACTGCCGAGTGCTGTCGGATCGATTATCCTCTGGATGAGTACTGCTTGGATGCGGATAGTCTTCAGCTTGTCCATGGCGCATAAGTATAATCTTCATAGCACTCCCTTTGCTAATCATTATTTGATTTACTTTTAATAATAATTATTTATTTTTGTCGTTATTACTGTCATTGTTGTCAATGCTGTTGTCGCGACTATCCTCGCCACTGTCGTTAGTACTGCTAGCAGCATTCATCTGCGCGGTAAGCGACGCATTACTATGGTCATGCGGCATGACAAACTCTACATCACTGCGAAAGCCTGCTTCCATCAAATGTAGCGCGACTCCTAACGCCGCCTTGTCTTCGTAGATGACAGCGTGCAGAGCATGCGTGATGGGCATATAGATACCTTGCTTACTGGCTTTTTCGTGTACTTGCTGAATAGTATTGACCCCTTCAGCGGTTTGCCCTAACTTTTTGACCGCCGCATCGATATTCATACCGCGTCCGAGCATGTTGCCAATTCGAAAGTTTCGACTCAGCTCTGAATTACAAGTAGCATAAAGGTCGCCTACGCCAGATAAACCTAAGAAAGTAAGCGGATTCGCGCCTTCTTCTACGCCAAAGCGGCTCATCTCAGCCAGTGAGCGCGTCAAAAGCATCGCTTTGGTATTTTCACCAACATCGTAGGCAGCGGCCATGCCCATAGCGATAGCATAAATATTCTTAAGCGCGCCGCCAAGCTCAACACCACGAATATCATCACTAGCAAATACTCGGAAAAAAGCGCTGTGTAACGCCGCTTGTACGGCATGCCGTAGCGGCTCTGACTCACTGGCGATCACCGTCGCTGACGGCATATTTTTCATGATTTCAACCGCCAAGTTTGGCCCTGACATTACCCCAAAGTTCACCTCCGGCAACTCATCTTTAATGATATCGCTCATCATTGCAAAGGTGTCTTTTTCCATGCCCTTCGTAAGCGAAACAATCGATTGGCCACTGATAAATGGTTTGATGTTCTTGAGAGTCTCGCGAAAGGCTGAGCTGGGTACTGCTAAAAAGATAATATCTTTATTTTTCACCGCAGCTTCTAAGTCGTAGCTATACTTTAAGCGATTGTCTAGCTTATACCCGGGCAGATACTTTTTATTCATCTGCGTTTTTGCCATAGACTTGACGGTGCGCTTATTACGTACCCAAAGTGTGGTGTCACAGCCGTTTCGCGCTGCTAGGTTTGCCATTGCGGTACCGAAACTACCGCCGCCCAATACTGTCAGACGTATCTTTTCTGGGTTTTTATGTATTTGATCCATTTGTTTGGCTACCGCCGCCTCAACTTTATTAGGGTTTAATTTTTTGCGACCAAATCCTGATTTAGTAGCTCGATCAAGGATACTAGCTATCAGGCCAGTAGGTTTGTTTTCATTGCTATTGTCGTTATTTTTAAGATTGTCGCGGCCTGCAGTTTCTTTAGCTTGATTATTTTCGAGCTCTGCGTTATCAGCATTTTTATCTTGCCTATCTGTATCTGAGGAGCTTGTCATATACTTATATCCATATTGTCAGTGCTTAAAGGATGAATCGAGTAGCTATCATGCACTTTATACTTCTTCATCAAAAATGTTTTGGCGCAAATCTTTTGGCGCAAATCTAGGGCAACTATCATTACTCTTAGCCGCAATAAGTCTTTAAGACTCAAAACGCAGCAGCGGCTCTATGTCCATAGGTTTTCTGCGAGGTTTTGCTTTTGGACTCGTGCCAGTATAAATAAAGGCGACCACATAGTCATCATCAGCAACATCAAAATAAGCTTTAACCGCAGGCTCGTTACATAGCAGACCCGTGCGCCATACGGTGCCGAAGCCTTGGGCCATCAACGCTAATAGTAGGTTTTGCACCGCTGACCCAGCACTAAGCATCTGCTCAAAGGGCGGAACTTTTTTATGCTCTTGCATCTTGGTGACGACCGTAATAATCACTGGCGCTCGCATTGGCAGATTGGCGGTCTTTATTCGGGTCTTATCCGATAGCGTCACGCCTGCTCTCGCCGCCTGCGCTTCTGCTGCCTCAAGTAATGCTTGTCCTAGCTGCTGACGCGCTTCACCTTCGCTCACGATAAAACGCCAAGGCCGCAGTTTTTTGTGGTCGGGTGCTGTTGCCGCGCAGCCAATCGCTGCTCTGATTTGTTCGTGAGTAGGCGCCGGCTCTTGTAGATTGCCAATGGTGCGCCTGGACTTAATCCACTCTATCAACTGCTCATCGCTGAGCATCATACTCTCCGAAAGTGCTGTCTCATCTAGCAACTGTTTGCCTTCCATATCGCTTTGATCATTACTATTTTCACGAAGGTTAGTTTCAAGACTGTCACTCTCATGATTAGAAGTTTCTTTGGTTGCTACGCTCTGTTCATCTTCCTCGGTGATTAAGCGCTCTCTTGGCGTACTCATTTGTCATCCTTTTATAGTAGTCGGCTATTATGATTATTATTGCTTTTATGGGTATAAATAGCTCTTTTACCGTTATCATTTTATCGAGAAGTTTTACACTATTATCCTTTGATTTTTAAGGTGCTTAAGCTTGTAAGGCACTTAAACCTATAAAATGCTTATGCGGCATCATCAAGTCGATGCTTCATTTTTAGATAGTCCTCTGATTGCATCTCAAGCAAGCGTGAACGAGTACGCTCAATCTCAAAGGCTAGTTTCTCTCCTTGATAGAGATCCAGGATAGACTGCTCAGCACGTACCAAAAGTTTAACCCTACGATCATAAAACTCATCGACTAAGTAGATAAAGCGGCGGGTCGGGTCACGCAGGTCATCATCTAACGCCGGGACAGCATTAATCAGAACGGTGCTGAAACGATTGGCAATTTCAATAAAATCAGCAGCGGAGCGCGGCTGCATACATAAGTGGCGAAAGTCGCAAAACAAGATATCTTCGGTGCGGGCATTAATCTTAATCTCGCGGCCATTGACGGTGATAGGCTCGCTACTGATTTTAAGATTGTTCGATAGACTAGCAAAACGGTTGGCAAGCCAATTATGGTTTTCACGCGTCATAGGTGATTTGTATAGCTCTGCTTGCTGCAAGACACGCAAACGATAATCGATACCGGAGTCGATATTCATCACCGTAGTATGCGTCTCAACCTCTTTGATAGCTGGCATAAAGCGGTCACGATGCAGGCCATCTTTGTACAGTCCTGCCGGCTCAATATTTGAGGTAGCAACCAAAGTGACGCCGCGATTGAAAAGCATCGTAAACAAGTCGCCTAATATCATCGCGTCTGAGACGTTAGAGACAAAAAACTCATCGAAGCAGATAATCACGGCTTCGTCATAGATAATATCGGCTACTTTTTCTAAAGGATCGCTTTGGCCTTGGAGCTGGTTAAGCTCTTTGTGCACTCGCTGCATGAAATGATGAAAATGCTGGCGCATCTTACGCTCTATGGTCAGCGAATCATAAAACATATCCATCATCCAGGTTTTGCCGCGGCCGACGCCGCCCCACATATATAGGCCTTTTGGCGCGGCAGGTTTAGATTTAAAAAACCCAAAAATGCCCTTTTTTTCTTCGACCGTATTATTAAGCTGATGATAAAGATCATCAAGATAGCTCATTGCTATATATTGTTGTTCATCTCGGGTAAAGTCTTCAGAGCTGATGGCTTGCTCGTAGCGCTGTAATGGAGATAATCTCATAATACGACTCATATTTAACAAAAGTAAAAAAGTGTTTTGGCCGTCTATTCTTACTAACTTATGTCTTTTACACTGAGACAATAAGGATAGACTCGTCAAAGTAAGGTGTGCTGAAGCAGTTGTGCTTGCTATACCAACCCTACCCTCTAGACCAACACGGCTAAATGTTTACGACTATATTGCAACTTATATAAAGCAATAATTATTATTCTAGCTATACGAATACTATAACGTGCTCTAGGTCTACTATTCTATAGCTATTATATAGCACCTGCACTTTGTAAGTAGTACCTACGCTTTGTAAGCACTCAGCTAGCTGTCAGAACCGAAACTATGCTGCTCTAATAGCTTTTTTAGCTCTGTTAAACGCCCGTGGAAAAAATGCCCCGCGCCTTCGATTACACTGACATCAATCCCTAAACGCTCAGCAAAAGCTTGCATGTTATCAGGTGAGATGACCTCATCAGCATCGCCATAAATCTCAAACGTTTTCTCAATCGGCAAAGCAATATGCTCACTATCGTTTTTTTCGATTGAAGGCGAGATGAGCGCGACATTCGCAATCTCAAAATCGCTTAACCCCCAGACGTGCGGCGACACTAAGACTTGCTCAGCGGTACGAGCAATCACATACCCGCCAAAAGAGAAGCCTCCTAGCCACAGCTTGCGGGCATCGGTCTGTCCTGCTAACCATTGTAACACGGTCATGGCATCGACAACTTCACCTTCAGCATAGTCATGTTCTCCTGTCGATTGCCCCACCCCGCGAAAGTTGAAACGTACTACGTGCATGCCGTTGTCGCGGGCAAATCGGTACATGGTAGTGACTACTTTATTATTCATCGTGCCCTCAAATAACGGGTTCGGATGACATAATAGCGCTACAGTATCGGTATTAGGGTTGCAAGGATTGTCTTGTTGCCAAAGCGCATCAACTTCTAGCACACCAGCAGGAGCAGGAATTAAGGGCATAATAGTAACGACCAGTTAAGAGAGTGAGGTCAATTATGCTAGAAATCTGCTATATTTCAAGTGATTTGCTGTTTTAATCCTGCTGCCACTAAATCATGGCCGGCTTAATACTCGGCCTTGGCACTGACAGCAAGTAAGTACATATAGTAAGCCCCTAGACGTTAAGGCGACAAATGGGTTAAATATATAGCGTCAATAACGACTAGTAACTTTTTGAGCTTTTAGAGATGCTCGGCTTTTGACTCTAGTCTCTTAACACTCGTCTTTCAATATGAACAGGAAGGTAACTTATGACAATATTTAATATAGCACCTAGCAATACTCATAGCATGACAAAGCCTATAAGCTTGGCAGCAACCCTGATAGCAGCACTGGCGCTGAGCGCTTGTCAAAGTACGCCCTCATCTCCAGTTATCCAGCGCGCTGACTCAACTTATGAGACCACTGGACTTGGCGAAACAAAGATACAAGCTCAGCAAAATGCCATCACTAGTGCTAATAAAACTTGTCGTAGTAAACAAGTCATCGTCGTCAAAGACACCGTTAAATATAATGGAA
This sequence comes from Psychrobacter sp. 1Y11, assembly GCF_052259045.1. Classification (NCBI taxonomy): domain Bacteria; kingdom Pseudomonadati; phylum Pseudomonadota; class Gammaproteobacteria; order Moraxellales; family Moraxellaceae; genus Psychrobacter; species Psychrobacter sp. 1Y11. The sequence continues at coordinate 191,055 of NZ_JBQQER010000001.1, read as the reverse complement.
TTTTGAATGAGCGTACTGGCCGTATGGTTGGACAGGCTGGCGCGGTAATAGGAACTATATTTGGGACAGGCTCGCCTGAATTGTCACGCGATGATGACTATGAATATACGATTAACTTTCGCTGCCAGTAAGGCTCAAAGCTTATTTAGCGTTTGATCCCTCCCTTAAACACATTAGCTGCCTCTTCAAACTTGAGCCATTTTCTCAATTTGGTTTAGCTTAGCGCTATGTTTTAAGGTAAAGTAGAGGGCTTAAATGTCGTAGCAACTTATTATCGTTTATTTTTATTCTCCCTACTCGGTCTGATTCTATGCGCAAACCTAACCTCAGCTCTGTTAAGCCCTCTAATGCCAAAACTTTAGCGCCTGCCAAAGATTTAGCGACTTTAGAAGCAGAATTGGCTGAGGTTGAGAGTAGTCTGGAAAATAACCTTGAAGACACCGTGCTACGTTTAAGCGACTATTTGAGCGCAGTTGAGATGGTCGTCAAGCAAACCTTCGCCCACCGGGTTTGGGTGAAGGCTGAGATTCGTAACCTCTCTAGCAAAGGCGGCCACTATTATTTTGAATTAGCCGAAAAGGATGATGATGGCAAAGTGGTTGCTAGCTGCCGAGGTAACCTCTGGCGCTTTAAAGCCGCGCGCGTACTCGCTAAGTTTGAACGCGCTACGGGTATGGCGCTCAGTCGTGATCTGACCGTCCTACTTAAAGTATCAGCGAACTTTCACCCTCAATATGGATTTTCCTTAACGATTGAAGATATTGATCCAAGCTACACGCTAGGAGATCTGGCGCGGCAATACGCGCAGATGGTCGATCGCTTGAGCGGCGAAGGCTTAATGCAACTCAATCAGCAGCTAGAAGCTCCTTTCGATATCGAGCACGTGATTGTCATTGCGCCAGAAAAAGCCGCCGGACTAGGTGATTTTCAAGCGGATGCCAATCGTCTAGCGACAACTGGTGCTTGCCAATTTCATTATCATCATGCCACTTTTCAGGGCAATCACGCGCCAAGCGAGATACGCCAAGCTATCGTCAGCGCTCAGCAGCAGTTTTATGAGCGCTATCAGCGTCTGCCTGATCTTCTAGTGATTATTCGTGGTGGCGGCGCGGTTGGCGACTTAGCTTATCTCAATGACTACGAGCTTGCAGCATTAGTCGCTGAGCAGCCGGTACCGGTTTGGGTCGGTATCGGTCATGAGCGCGATAAAGTTATCTTAGATGAAGTGGCGCATAGCAGTTTTGATACGCCATCCAAAGTGATAGCCGCAATTATCGCTCACTTAGCTCGCCTAACAGCGCAAACTTTGACTTATCAAGCACAGATCAAGCAAGCGGCGCAGCGTCAGCTCAAAGTTGCTCAGCAGCAAAGCGTGAGACAACTGAGCCAACTACAATCACAGACTATCGGGCAACTTACCGCGCTGAAAAAAGACAGCAATTACGCTTGGCAAAGCATTCAGCAAAGCGCGCAGCGTCAAGTCAAACAAGCGGCTAGAGTGACTAGCGACTGGCAAGCTCAAATACAGCAAGGCGCGCACCAGCACTTAACAGCGGCCAGTATCGCAGCCAAAAACTATCAAAAAACGTTACTACATAGCGCCGAGCAGCAACTAGCGCAAGCGCAGCGCAACAGCGAACATCTACGCGATATTGTCCTACTGCATCGGCCTACGCGAGTACTAAAACAAGGCTATAGTATGCTAATGGCTGATAAAGGTCAGCAAGTATTGACTAGTAGCAGTCAGCTCTATCCTGACCAAACTATTAAGATTATGCTAAAAGATGGGCAAGCAACGGCGCAAATCTTAAACGTCAAAAGCTTAGAAGCTAATAGTCGTACCAACGACGACAATAACACTCTATAGAAATTTTCATTTACAATGATTTTAATTTAACAGCAATCAAGGAAACCTTATGGCCACTTCGACTCGCAGACGTAAAAAAGCCGCCCCAAAAACCTTTAAGGCGGCCTACGATATTCTAAAAACTAATGCCGCAGAGCTACAACAGCAGGATGAGCCAGATATCGACAATCTTATGACCACAGTCGAAGAGTCTATAGCGGCCTACCGTGTCTGTGAGACTCGAATCAACGCCGTACAGCAAGCGCTAGATGCCGCCTTCGCTGAAGAGGTAATTGAGAAGAATGAAGAGCAGTAGTTGAACTAGATAATAAAATTTTTGTAGGGTCCGTGGGACGAACCCTACATCTAGATCTAATGCTACTTGTTAAAGAGATTTTACTTGTAAATAATTCTATTACTCTGGTTCATCCACCTCAAACACTTGCCGTAAATAAGCCAGATAAGTGTCATTATTAATCATAGTTTTGCCAGGGCTATCCGATATTTTCGCAACTGGCTGACCATTACACTCCACCAGTTTGAGAACAATATTTAATTGCGTCAACCCCATGTCATTGGTGAGATTAGTACCAATACCAAAGCTGGTTCTGATGCGATCCTTAAAGTACTGATGCAGCTCCCACGCTTTTTCTAAGTTTAAGCCGTCGCTGAAAGTGATAATCTTGGTTTTTGGATCGATTTTTAACTTTTTATAGTGGGCAATAGCTTTATCACCCCAAAGATAAGGATCACCGCTATCGTGGCGTAGGCCATCGAATAGCTTAGCAAAGTACAAATCAAAATCGCGTAAGAACGCATCCATCCCTACCACATCGGTCAAGGCTATACCCAAATCGCCGCGATACTCGTGCACCCAAGCTTCTAGTGCTGCCTTTTGCGAGTCACGCAGACGCACATCTAAGGCCTGAAACGCTTGCATAAACTCGTGCGCCATCGTACCTATTGGCGTCATCTCTAGTGTCTTTGCCAAGAGAACATTAGAGGTACCACTGATAATTTTGGGTTCGGCCTGATGCAAAGTCTTGACTACATGCGCTTGCCAGTGTTTACTAAAGCGCCGACGCGTGCCAAAATCAGCAACGATAAAGCGCGGTACATCACGCTCATTGTTGTCCTGCTGCTCGGCATACTGATGCAGCAAAGCCACTTTGGCATCTAGGCGGCGCTGCCCTTCTGCGATGACTTGCGGATTGGATAACGCATTGAAATATAGCTCATTGACGATAGCTAGAACAAATACCTCAAAGAACATCGCTTGAATCATTGGTCCTTCGATATCGATAAACAAGCGCCCTTTGCTATCAGTACTCACAGTGATAAAGCGGCGCTTGAGCTGAAATAGCTCTAAATAATCGACAAAATCTGAGCGCATAAAGCGTAGCGTTCGCAAGTACTCTAATTCATCAGGCAAAAATCGCAGCTGGCATAAACTGTCTAATTGCTGCTCTAGCGAGTCTTTGATAGTCGCTAGTGGATAAGCGACATCATTGTTATTGCGGCAGCGAAAACGATATACCCCATGCGTCTGCGGAAACTGATGCAGCATTGCTTGTAGCATAGTGAACTTGTAGAGATCATTGTCAAGCAATGAGGTAATAATTGGGGTATGAATAACAGCCATGCGGTAACCTTAGCATATGATTTTTTGTAATAAAGGGCTTTTGCAACAAACGACGATAAACAAATCAAAGCCTAAGTATAACGCCATTATCTAGCATTTGCCTATTTGCCGCTTAATAACCTTAAGACGGTTACGATTTAACCAGTTTCACAAGCGGTGCATACCCTGATTGCGGCATGACACTGACGGGGATAAATTGTAACGCTCCGCCATTAATGCAATAGCGCAAACCGCCGCGATCTTTCGGCCCATCTGGGAACACATGACCCAAATGTGAGTCGGCTACTCGCGAGCGAATCTCAGTACGCACCATGTTATAAGATAAATCATCACGCTCAGTGATCACTTGCTTGTCGATAGGCTTAGTAAAGCTCGGCCAGCCGCAGCCCGACTGATATTTATCGGTCGATAAAAATAACGGCTCACCACTCACCACGTCGACATAAATGCCGGGTGCAAATAAGTCATCATATTCATGACTGAACGCGCGCTCAGTGCCCGCCTCTTGGGTGATATTATATTGCGCTTGCGTCAGAGTATCTTTTAGTGCATTTTTATTATAGCCACTGTAGCGTTTTGGATCTAAAGCCTCAGCAACGGTGCTGACAGGCGCAAGTTTGGTTGGTTGAATGTCGTTACTGTTATTACTGCCACTCTCTTCCAGCTTATCATCAGCTAAGCTCAAATCAACATGACAATAGCCGTTAGGGTTTTTGGCCAAGTAATCTTGATGATACATCTCCGCTAAATAAAAATTATCGAGCGCTTCGTTTTCAACGACTATGGGCTGCTTATATTGACTCTGCACTCGTGTCAGCGCCGCATCAATAACAGCCTTGTCCTTTTTATCAGTATAATAAATCCCTGAGCGATACTGCACGCCGCGATCGTTACCTTGCTTATTGACACTGGTCGGATCAATCACACGTAAGTAGTATTTCAAAATAGTCTCTAAGTCGGTCTTATCGGCGTCATAAGTGACTTTTACCGTTTCAGCATGCCCTGAGCCGCGTATAACCTCTTCATAGCTTGGGTTGGCAGTATCGCCATTGGCGTAGCCGGATACCGCATCGACGACGCCAGCGACGCGCTCCATATAAGCCTCTACACCCCAGAAGCAGCCACCGGCTAAGTAGATACTACGTGTCTTAATTGGCAGGCCTTTATCATTATAATAAACGCCCTGTTTTTGCTTGATAGTCTCTATCTTAGGGTTATTATCTAAGGTCTGCGCTTGTACCGATTTGGTTTGCCCGCTCTTGAGTTCTGCAAAGTCATTGTCCGCATTATCCGCTAGCGCATAGGCTTGCTCGGCTGAAATATTGCCTTTAACCAGATGTACTAGATTGCCTTTTTTATCGAGTATCGCCCAGCTTGGGTAGACTTGGACGCCAAGGGTGCTAATTAGCTGACCAGAAGCATCTGCTAATACGGGCAGCTGAGGATAGTCGGCTTGGATACCAGCGTACCAGCTTGCAAACTCGCCTGCAGCTTTTTCGTTGAGATGTCCCGGACTGGCTACGGTGACGACATTTAGATCCGCAAACTTAGGATCTGTGCGCCACTCTTGGGTTTCCGAAAGCGTGCCTAAACATAACGGACACCAGCTTGCCCAAAACTTTATCAAGGTCGGCTTGTTAGGGTCAATAACTGAGGAGCCACTGCTACCTAGTCCTTGTGTCAATTGCGGCAAGGCTTGCATTTGTTTTAACATGTCAGATGGCAGCATATCACGTGAACGGCTCACCCCTTTGTTTTGACTTTTTGGCGTGTTACTCGCGCCACTTTCAGCGTTACTGACTTGACCGCAGGCTAGTAATAATCCGGCGCTCAATACGGTTGTTAAGCTTGCAGCGCTGATCTGCTTGAGCCAAAGCGGACGAGGCTTATTATTTGTCATCATGTTATTTATCCAAATTCATTATCTATAGCGTCGGTCATTCTTTTATAGGCAATATTTATTTTTGGCAAAGTCTTTTGTATAACAGCTTTAACATCAAAAGGTTATTACGGATTCTTGAAAAACGAGAGCCAACTTAAAGAAGGTTTTATGGGCTGTATAGAATAGGTGTTGAAGAGAAAAGAGCTTTGGCTGATCTTTTTTTTCTAAAGTAAGACTATTGTGCATTTAAGCGTGCTACGTTATTTCTAAAGTGAATTAACGCTATGTTAAGCAGCTTGTTTTAGCCATATAATATGAGCATTAATAAGCTAAAACAATGAGGCAATGTTAACAATACTGTCTGAATATTAAGATTCTGTTAATAAGTAATGATATTTTACTCAAAAGAGCGCTATACAAAACTTACTTTAGACAGGTTTTTAGCGCGAAATATCATTATCTATCGTGGCTTAATGCTTAGCGCTCATAAACTGCGCGACATAGTCATCGGCAGGATGGTCTCGCAGCCCATTTGGCGTTCCTGTTTGTACTAAGCGGCCGCCGTTTAAGATGCTAATACGCTGACCGACTTTGACCGCTTCATCGATATCATGTGTGATAAAGACGATGGTCTTATTCAGCCGAGCTTGTAGCTCTAATAGCTGATCTTGTAGTTGACCACGTATAAGCGGATCAAGTGCGGAGAAGGCTTCATCCATCAGCAATATTGGATTGTCAGTGGCTAAAGCGCGCGCCAACCCTACCCGCTGCTGCATACCGCCCGATAGCTCATCAGGATAGCTATTCTCAAGATTGGGCAAACCGACTTCATTTAGCCAATGACGAGCAATCTGATGACGTTCGCTGACACTCATCTTACGCACACGCAGTCCATAAGCGACATTCTGTATCACCGTCATATGCGGCATCAGCCCAAAATGCTGAAACACCATGCTAACCGTATGCTGGCGATACTGCTGCAGGCCTTTATCATCTAAATCTAAGATATTGATTTCAGAGCTGGTATTGTGAGCTAATGAAGGCTTTTGACTCGTCTCACTTGGCTTGTGAGTGGCGCCGCTATCCTGTTGCGTATTGACCCAAATCTTACCGGTAGTAGGATCAATTAGGCGATTGAGGTGGCGTATCAAGGTTGATTTACCTGAGCCTGATAAGCCCATAATACAATGCAGCTCGCCAGCTTCGATTGATAAGTTGATATCGTATAGACCGACCGAATAGCCAGTTTGCGCCTTAACACGCGTACTATCCATTCCCTCAGCCAATAAGTCTAAGGCAGACTGCGCTTGCTTGGGGCTTGCATTATAGATCTTGCTGATATTTTCTAATTTAATATGATCCATCATTTTTCTCAATATTTATTATTCATGTCCGTGTTTGCGATTTAGACGTATAAGCACAACAAAAAGGGCAACTTAACCAATCGTTGGGCGCCTGCCTTCTTCAATAGTCTTTTGGCGCGCACGCTTACCTTGACCAAAAGCTTGGCTGATACGGTCAATAATAATCGCTACAATGACGATTGCTGTACCTGCTTGTAACCCTTGACCGATATTGAGCGTTTGAATAGATTGTAGTACATCTTCGCCAAGCCCCGGTGCACCAATCATCGAGGCTAGTACTACCATCGCCAGCGACATCATCACTGCCTGATTGATCCCTGCCATAATACTCGGCAGCGCTTGCGGCAGCTTAATCCATATCAGCAGCTGCCAGTGCGTACTACCAAACGAGCGACCCGCTTCGATCATTTCATGATTGACCTGCTTGATTCCTAAAGTCGTCAAACGTATCAAAGGCGGTAGCGCATAAATAATAGTAGCGAATAGCGCCGGCACCTTACCGATACCAAACAGCATCAGCACTGGAATCAGATAGACAAAGCTTGGCATGGTTTGCATGACATCGAGAATGGGGGTAACGATTTTGCGTAATAAGACACTCCCCGACATTGCAATACCGATAGGAATACCGATGACTACAGTGATTAGTACTGAGACGATCAATAAAGCCAAGGTATCGATCAAAGCGCCCCACAGCCCAAAAGCGCCAATCAAAAACAGCCCGACTCCGCAAGCGATAGCAAACCATACTTTACGCACCCCAAACCAAGCTAATACAGTCACTAACGCAATAATCAGCCAAGGGGGAATCACTGTCAACAAGCGCTCAATAGGCAATAATAAATATGTTAGGGTCACGCGACTAATACTACGAAACACCTCTCCATAATCTCGAACCACCAATGCTAGCGTCTTATTAAGCGGGGTCTCAAGCGACCATTCTGGAAAGCTCGATGACAGACCTAATAAATTACCCGATTGGGTAGCGTCATTTAGCGGCGAGTCAATATTCGTATCCCCAGCAGTTGTACCTGTCAAACGAATACCTAGATCAGTCGCCAATGCAGTGGCGGCTTCTGTAGAGAGCCAGTTTTGCCAAATATCAGGGTTCTGTTGCAAAAACAGCAGAGCTTGCTCATCACCGCTACGCTTATTTTCACTCATCTCCAAGATAGCGCCATTGAGCTGGTCGGGAGTGAACTGTACTTTTTTGAAGGCTTGCGTCAATTCTGGATTGCTATCGAGAAACGGAGTAGATACCGCGATAGCTAACGGGGAAACGGGGAAGCCAGTCACACAATCGGAGGTACCATTAGCTAATAATAAATCATCCCAACACTTCTCATCATGTGCCGGAAACTTGAGCGGCGCAAAGTCGTATTTCGCCATCAGCCCTGTCGGCTGCCAGTAATAAAACAATAACGGCTTACGCTGCTCAAACGCTGAGGAAATCTCAGCGTCGAGTGCCGCTCCTGTTCCAGGGCTAGTGACATTAAAGATACGATCTAAGCCGGTATTTTTGAGCAAGCGCACATTGAATATCTCACAAGCCCAGCCTGCAGGACAGTTCATAAAACGAGCTTCGCCAGGGTTTTCAGGATCGGTGAATAGCTCAGCATAATCAGGCAGGTCTTGATAGCGACGTAGACCTGGATTATCATCCATCACGTATTGCGGAACGTACCAGCCTTGCGTCGCACCGCCTTCTAACGTGTCGCCAATGATCGTCACTTTATTATCTTCGATAGCTTGCTCTAAGATGGGGGAACGCCCTATCCACTGCTCACCGATGACTTGTATATCATCTTGCAATAGCGCGTTCTCAAGCGCAGGCCCCGCTCCTGGTACTTCTTCAACGACGCAGCCGTAGCCACTTTCGGTGATGTATTTGAGGACACCTGTGGTGAATTGCCCGCTCTCCCAAGTGAGTGAGCCAAACTTTATAGGGGTCTGACAAGACGATAAAGAATCCGCAGCTGAGGCAGATAGAGGCAGTAATAGTGAGCTTAATAGTAGTAAGCTAAAAGCAATCCATTGGCGCATAATAAATCCTGTTTATTATTTTAGCGATGTCTACTCATGATCAAGGCGAACTTTTATAGCTATTAGTCTTTATGCCTATTAGTCTATATAACTACTGGTCTTCATAGCTATTCGTTTTTATAGCCGTTAGCTTATAGTCATTAGACAGTGATCGCAGTACCATGAAATATGGGTATTAAATAGTATGTATAACCTTCACGAGTTTTGACAGTATTTTTTCAAAAAAATAGCGTTTATCAAAATAAACGCTATTATCTACTTCAAGTCATTTAAAGCAAAAGCTACTTTAGCATCAAGCCCATTGCTCGTTTAAAGAACCCACCATAAGGCGGCAATAGTAAGTTCAAGCCATTGACTTTACTTTGGATAAAGACAGGCTTCATATGGCTTAAGCGCTCAAAACCTGCTTGACCATGATAGGCTCCAGTCCCCGAATGACCCACACCGCCAAACGGTAAATCATGCTGCGCGACATGTAGCACGACTTCATTGATACACATACCACCTGATACTGTATGCGAGCGCACTTGCTCAATCTCATTTTGATCATCACCAAAGACATATAGCGCAAGTGGACGCGGGCGCGCATTGACATAGTCGATAGCGTCCTCTAGCGTGTCATAATGCACTAACGGCAGCACAGGGGCAAAAATCTCATTTTGCATGACTTCACTATCATCATTAGGCTCGCTGACGATAACTGGCGGCATCAAGCGGGTGTCGATATTAGGCTGGGCATCGGTTAATTGATGCACGCCTTCACCAGATAGCTGATCGAGATAGCCTTTTACGCGTTTGAATTGTTGATTATTAATGATTCGGGAATAATCTGGATTATCAGCAATATTAGGATAGTGCTTATCCATCCACTCTTTGGCTAAGCTAATAAATGCCTCATGATCTTTACGCTGTACCAAGACATAATCAGGGGCGATACAAGTTTGACCAGCATTGAGGGTTTTACCCATCATTACGCGGTTGACCGCTGACTCAAGATTGGCACCATTTAAAACGATAACCGGCGATTTACCACCGAGCTCTAGCGTCACTGGCGTTAGATTAGGTGCTGCTGCTGCCATTATCTTTTTGCCGACGGCGGTTGAGCCGGTATAGAGCAGATGATCAAAAGGCAGTTTGCTAAACTCCTCAGCAATATCAACCTCTCCTAATACTACGCAGACCATATCTTGCGAAAAATAGCGCGCCACCGCCTCTGCAAATGCTTGCGCAAATTTCGGCGCCGCTTCACTCATTTTTACCATGACGCGATTACCCGCCGCAAGAGCGTCTATCATCGGCCCTACGGCTAAGAATAGCGGATAATTCCATGGCACCATAATACCGACCACGCCTAGTGGCTGCGGCTGAATCTCATTATGAGCTGGCATATAGAGCGCCGAGATGGCAGCGCGGCGCGGCTTCATCCATTTTTTACCGTATTTTTTTGCGTGGCTGATACCGGTAAAGCTTGGAAATAGCTCTGCAAACTGCGTCTCAGATTCGCTACGATAGCCAAAATCGGCATTGATCGCTTGCGCTAAGCTATGTTGCTTGTCGCTTAACATCAGCTCCAAGTTATCTAATTGCTCATCACGAGTGGCCCAATCATTGATAGGCTGATCGCGGCTCAGCTTATATAAGCGCGAAAACTGTGCTTGCATCTCATCAATAGTCGTCGCAATGCTAGGCGACTTACTTGGTTTGTCTGCCATATGATCACCGGCTTGCTCAATAATATGATCATCAGCTTGATAGTTGGTTTGCTGTGTATCTGTCATTTGTCGTCCTTGTCATAAAAGCTAGCGTCAAGACGCACTAGCGGGTTGCTATCTAATGTAGCCTATTGATTGGCGAATGAAAAGCACGATTAACAGACTTATAGGTTCGAATCTATTTTCTTCGTTTGTCATTTATCTACTTCGACCATAATTAAGCTTTAACTACGCTGCGATTTTGTGCGAGGAAAATAAGGTGAGCTTGCTCCTTTAAACCGTGTTTAAGCGCCTACTAAAACAACTTTTTGCTCATCTTTTTATACGTCTGTTATAAAAACTGCTACACTAAATCTCCTAATTATTTCCATTACGTCAGGCTGATAAGTAAGGCGCGTCCTGTTTTTGAAAATAGAGATAAAAATGGCAAAACCAATGCTGAAGATTACCGATACGCTCGTTAGCAAGACCCTAAATGCTGCTGACTATATTCCGACCAATGATGCTATGCGAGAGCGCATATTAGAACGTATTGCGCTAAAGCAGCAGCAAGGCGTGCGTACCCCCGATGAGCTGTGGATCGTCGATCACAACGATGTCTATACTTTAGGACAAGCAAGCAAAAAAGAGCACATACTGCAGCAGACAGACACCCCTATCATTCAAACCGATCGCGGCGGACAAGTGACTTGGCATGGACATGGCCAGTTAGTGATCTATTGGCTGTTTGACTTAGACAGCTTAGGCTGGAGCGTACGTAACTTAGTCTCTCATGCAGAACAAGCATTAGAAGACGTGATCAATGATTGCCTCAGGAGTTACGGCTTAAGTGAAAGCTCAGCTTCCAGATTCATGGCTCAAGCTCGCCGCGATGCCCCAGGCGTTTATCTGTATTCAGATATGAGCTGTGATGAAGCTAATGCTGACGTAAAAGAGGTTGATAGTATTATGCTAGGTAAAGTGGCGTCATTAGGCTTCAAGATTAAACATGGCTTTAGTTATCATGGTCTAGCGCTCAATATCAACTGCGACTTATCAGCTTTTAACGCGATCAACCCTTGCGGTTATGCTGGCATGCAAATGTTACGGTTAGCAGACTTTATCTCTATGGATGACAACAAAGCGTCACTCAGCTACGAGCAAGTCACCCAACTGCTTATTGATAATATTGCTCAACGTCATACCGGCGATATTGTTCTGCGTCCTGTAGGTCCAAAGTCTTAGACTGCATAATATCGTGCCAGTATAGACTTAAGGCAAACAAGAAAAATAAATGCAAACTTGCTATACTCGCACTCGGCAACCATTAAGCGCTATGATATTTGTCGTTTAATGGCGCGATATACATACAAATCCCTTTTTAATATTCAATAATAGCAACAGTTGGAGACCCTTTATGGCAGATTTTAATCAGATTTTGGATGCTGGTGATGTTGATGGCGGCGTTATCAATGTGGTCGTTGAGATACCTACTGGTAGCAGCCACAAAATCGAGTGGAACCGTGAGCTTGCCGTATTCGAGCTTGACCGTATCGATCCGCAAATCTTTGCTAAGCCTTGTAACTATGGTTTTATCCCGCAGACCCTTGATGAAGATGGCGATGAACTCGATGCGCTAATCATCACTGAGCAGCCCCTACCGACGGGTATCTTTTTGAAAGCTAAAGTCATCGGCGTTATGAAGTTCGTTGATGATGGCGAAGTCGATGATAAGATCGTTGTCGTGCCTGCTGATGATCGCGATACGGGCAATGCTTATAACAGCTTAGAGGACTTACCTAAGCAGCTGATCAATCAGCTGAACTTCCATTTCAGTCATTATAAAGACCTGAAAAAAGCCGGTACTACTGTCGTTGAATCTTGGGGCGATGTTGCGGAAGCCAAAGAAGTGATCAAAGAATCTATCCAACGCTGGAAAAATCTATAAGTTAAGACTTGCGTTTATGACGCCGCTCTCAATTTAATCGTTACTGTCGTCGCTTAGTATTTGAGAGCGAGTTTTTATTTGCTGCGATCCGAATGGATTGCGGCTTTTTTTTGCATAATTTTTCTATATACAAATTTAGGTAACGTTTTGCTTATCCCTTAGCGCTTTTAGAGTTGCTATAATAAACCCTATCTGACCAAATATTACTATCAAAAAAGGCTCCTTATGTTTAATCCAGACGCCAGCTCTCAAGCCATCCGTAAAAAACTGCCAAAGTCGGTCGTCATAATGATCGAAAAAGGTAATCTTGTCATGGCCATCAAGACATTAGCCGCTGACGAGGGTATCAGTATGGACGCCGCTAAAGCGTGTATCGATGAATATGAAGCCGCCCTCAAAACCAAACAACACCAACAACTCACTTCTATCGCCAGTAAGCAAGGCATTCCAAATAGTGCTATTAGCTCAGATAGAGAGGTCGCTAATGAAGATACTGCACCTCTACAAAAACAACGGGTGAAATCTACGCCTCCTGAAGCAGGGTTTAAGAGCTTGCAGCGCGGTGTCGATAGTAAGCTCGATGATATCGGCTATAAAAAACCCCTACTGCCCTATTGGGCTAAACGCCTATTAATTATCGCTGTCGTGATGTTAGGGTTGTTTTGGATATTGTGGCGTATTTTTGGCTAGATGACAGTTTCGTGAGTCTGTTATAGGTGGTTGTTTAATAGTGGTCTGTTTTAAGTAGTCTGTTAATAGGTTTGAAGGGTGAAATGACTGGTTCCGCTGGGGTATACCTCAGGAAGACTAATCTAAATCAATTCTTCTGTATTCAAAACTATTTACTATAATTAGTCTTATATTCATCGCAACCTGATGATTGAAATCCAATATCACATGCTTTGTCATACCATTCTTTAGCAATAGCATAATCTTGACGTACGCCCTGACCTTTTTCGTACATAGTGGCTATAGCATATTGAGCAAACGGATAGTCTTGATTAGCTGCTTTTTTGTACCAATAAATTGCTTTATTATAATCTTGAGGCACACTAGAACCTTTGTGGTACAAATCACCTAAAGTAAACTGAGCCGCTACATCTCCTTGATTGGCTGCTTTTGTATACCAATAGACTGCTTTCATAGTATTTTGACATACGCCATAACCTAAACCGTATATCACGCCTAAGTTAGACTGAGCCGCTACATTTCCTTGATCGGCTGCTTTTGTGTACCAATAGACTGCTTTTACAGTATCTAGATTTATTTCTGTACCTTCTCTATATTTCTCAGCGAGCTCAAACTGAGCTTCTACATCACCTTGTTCGGCCAATTTTTGTAGTTTTGTAACGTCACTTTTTTCCTTATGACTTAATTGCGTCTGAGAAGCTTGTTGATTAGTTGCACTTTGAATTTGTTGGCAACCTATCAGCAGAAATAGTGAGGATAAAAGAAAAAGAAAGGCAGTTGTCATTTTGGATTTAGGAAAGATCATAGAGTCGCGTCACTAACTGTGGTTTATTCGTTAATCATACCATCGATTTATAGCCATTAAACTCATATCTAACGCTAGCTTCTATGCCTGTATAGCGCATCGATCATAGATAGAATATGTATGGTAGGTACACCATGAAGTACACCGCGACTATCTTAGTGAGTTAAAACGTTGACATCATTAGCACACAGCCTAGTATTCAAGTCCTCACTAGGGAACCGAACCAGTGAAATTGGTTTGTCATAGGCATACGTTGGATACCGCTTAGACTTATCTTCTATGTGGGCGCAATTTCTATTGCACCGGCAACAGCACAACCCTGATATGTTCTACCTGCATAGCTTAATGTGGCAATAAATTCATTTTGATAGCCATTGTCATCAATACAGATATTTTTTCGTATATTCAAAATAATAGGTTGCCCGTTTATTGTGCTCTCGTATTCAAAGCCGTTAGTATTAGCGGAGCCCACTACCACAACTGTTGTGGGCTTTAAGAAATCTGCTTCTACACTTAATCTATTTCCTTTAACCACTGTCCGCCAACTTTTTCCTTTATTGCCAAAAGCGGTAAATGCCGCTGATGCTACCGGCATTTTCATTGTAGATTGCTGACTAAGATCCGTGGTTTCGGCTCGATGGTTATTACACGCCACTAGAGCTAAACTGCCCGTTAAGCATATTGTCGTTAGAAGCAAAGAACGCATGATTTTCCCTTTGAATATAATAAGAGAACACTGCTATCTAGCAGTATTCTCTTGGTTTACGTGATGAAATTCAGGTTTTGGCTAGCGCATTGGTTCACACTATTCATTACAGGTATGCCCATTAGTACCTTACCGATACACTCTTTATGTTAGTAATTCTAATGTAACATATCTATAAAATTGGGGCTGTCCTAGATAAGTAAAATTATTTAGGATAGCACTATGAGAAAGAGTAAACTAAGTTGGTATAAACAAAACAGACTAATCGAGCTATTTGTTGCCGGTTCTACCGCGAGAACAGCAGCAAGCTTAGTTGGTGTTAATAAAACGACAGCCAGTTATTACTTTCATAGGCTAAGACTGCTTATTTACGCGAATAGCCAAGACCCTGGTCTATTTGAAGGCGAAATCGAAGTAGACGAATCATACTTTGGTGGAACTCGTAAAGGCAAGCGAGGGCGAGGTGCTGGTAGCAAAGTGCCTGTGTTTGGTCTATTAAAGCCATTAACGCTTATTCTACGATAACGTCATCAACTAAGCTCAACCCTTCATCTACATCAAACGTTAGCCTATGAGCACTTGAGTTGATTTCCTTATCTTGGTCAGCCTGTGTTGGATACTGACGTATAGTGACATCAACAGTCTTTTGTCCATCATAATCTATCGCAGTCAGTGTACTGTACTTACCTAAGAGCTGTTGCCCGTATTGGTTGATGTCATTAGTACGGTAATCTAGCTCAAAAGCACCTAGATAGAGTGCGCTACTAGGTAGATTAGGGCTATCTAGACTGGATTTTTTATCCGTATCAGGATTGGTATTCGTTAGAGTATAAGGCGCAACAAACTTAAAAATGTTTTTATCATTTGAAATGTTCAACGCAGTGATATTAGTATAGTCAAGCCATGCTGCATAATGTTCATTGTTTGACAGGACGCCTTTTACATAAGGCTTTTCATTTTTACTAGTGCTCAACTTGGTAAACTCTGTCAATTGGATTTGATTCTTATGATCGGGAAAAGTGATATAAAATGCTTTACCAACATCAATATTGAATAACTTTTTCATGACGCTAGGGGACTGTGTTTCTAGTGATGTCTCTAATGCTTTGTCAGTTTTTTGGCAACCGGTTAGCGCAGATAAGGCTACTAATAAAATGATTGAGCTGAGTTGTAAAGTCTTCATGGCATCTTCTTAAGTTTATTAATTATTTAAGTCATTTGAATGACTGTTTTTTAAACTGAGCACAGACCCTAATAGGCATCAAAAGATATCATGTAAAAATGGGCAACGTTGTTTTATTAACCACTTTTCTCACTGATAAGTGAGTATGTATGTCTTTAACGCTAGTCAGCTTATGCAACTTACGTGTAAACTCTTCATAACCGTTGAGGTCTGCGCTGACTACTTCCAATAAGTAATCATAAGGGCCCGAGACCACATGGCCATTAATGACTTCCTCCATCTCAGATAACGCATTTTCAAAAGCGATAATTGACGCTTCTTGATGATTATTGAGACTGACTTCCACAAAAAAGCTCATCTTAATGCCAGCTTTCACTCTACTAACGTTCGCTTGGTAACCCTCTATATAGGATTCATCTTCTAAACGTTTCAGGCGCCTAGCACAAGGTGAGGGTGACAGACCAATGCGCTCAGCTAATTCAGCTGTCGATAAGCGTCCTTCTTTCTGAAGCACTTCCAAAATATGACGGTCGATTTTATCCATGTATTGCCTTTCTGGTTTTTTAAGCCAATAATTCTACATTAATTGGCATTATCCACTAAATAAGTATAGATTTGCAATAAAAGAATAAAGATAAAAGCGCGATATTTGATTGATAATTAGGCTTTGTATATAAGCTTAAGATATCGACATGAATACAATCTTTCAATCATCTCCGCGCAAAAACACCTCATTTGCAATGTCTCCGCTAGCGAAAGGCTATGTGGCTATGATTGCCGTGCTACTTATTTGGTCAGGTTTTGCATTGACTGTCCGAGCTATTGGTGGGTCATCGCTAAGTATTGCTGATGTCATGCTCATTCGATTTAGCGTGCCATTACTTTTATTGACACCTTGGGCATACTCCAGTTTGAAGGAGATCAAAAATATCAAATGGTTTGATGTCTTATTTATATTATGTGGCGGCGTGCCCTTTCTTTTACTAGCTTCCTTTGGCGCAAGAACTGCTCCTGCTGCTTACGTTGGTACTATTTTGACAGGGACGCCAGTATTCTTTGCCGCCCTCTTATCTTTTATTTTTTATCGTCAAAAGATATCGTTAAAAAAGTTTTTGGCATTCATGCTGATTCTGTTTGGTGTAACCGCTATGATTATAGGGAATGCAGGGTCTTCGCCTGAAAGTTTGCTACATGGCGTGGCCTTCTTATTGCTTGCAAGCTTGGTCTGGGCAGGTTATACCTTGGGTCTTAAAAATACAAAGTTAAGTCCAATAGCGGTGGCTATCGTACTTTCTTACACATCATTTTTTATAGTATTAGTAATGGCTCTTGTTGGCATTCTAAAGACAAACCTAGGAGTCGTTTCTTTTGACGACGCGCTACCTTTTATTTTGGTACAAGGCGTTGGTGTTGGGGTGGTCTCAACCATTGGGTTTTCTTATGCAGTCAACAAGCTGGGCTCTATTCGCACCTTGCTACTTGGTTCCTTGTCTCCTGGACTGACCGCCTTACTTGCAGCGTTAATACTTCATGAGCCTTTAACAATAGTAGTGGTATGCGGCATAATGTTAAGCTCAATTGGCGTTATTTTATCTAATCGAGTGAAGTAAATGAAAACCAGTAAGCTTGCTAAAAAACCGTAGAGCTGATTTTAATAAACGCATAATTTTTGGTTTGATTATTATTGTTGAGCTATATAACTAGAACCTCCCAAGTTAATATCTATAGCGTACCGATTACGAATAGAGTATGCATGATAGGTTAGGTAAACCGAAGCTGTTTCAATGAGTAGAGATATTGATATCATTAGCTCCTAGACAAAGGTTCAAATCCTCACTAGGGAACCACTCGTTGCTCCCTTAACAAAACTGACGACAAACTAAAAAGGACGCCGAAGCATCCTTTTTATTCATACCAAGTCAACTAAAATGCTATTTTAATGATGCTCGCCTGGCAGGATTCTAGCAAAGGCGCGCTGCGCTAAAGTAGGCTTAGTATCTGTCGTTTGCGCAGCCGATGAGCTTGGGAAGATACGATAGCCGATAGACTGAATGCCAACGTTGATGGCTGGCGCTAGCGAATAAGTTGCAGAGGCAAACTTACCCATGCCGCTGGCGATACTATTGGGTTTTTTCACGATAGCTTTGGCTACCATCATAGCCGCCTCATTAGGCATGAGGGCTGGCATATAACGATATAGTTTGGTCGGTGCAATCATCGGTGTGCGCACCAGCGGCATAAAGATATTGGTAATGGTGATGTTATCGCCTTTGACCTCAGCAGCTAAGCAGCGACTAAAAGCATCTAGAGCAGATTTTGAGGCGACATAAGCGCCAAAACGTGGACTATTGGCTAGTACGCCAATCGAAGAGATATTGACGATTTGACCGGTTTTATGCTCTATCATGCCAGGTAAGAAAGCCAAGATAATCTTAACTGCGCCAAAGTAGTTAATATCCATCGTGCGCTCAAAATCATGAAAGCGATTGACTGACTCGTGAACGGAGCGGCGGATGGAGCGGCCTGCATTATTGACGAGTACGTCGATACTGTCGAAGTCTTCTTGGATGAGCTGACTGGTCTTTTCGATATCGTCCATGTCGGTCAAGTCACAAGGATAGTAGCTGGCCTTACCGCCTAATACTTCGATGTTTTCTTTGACGACTTTTAGCTTCTCTTCAGTACGGGCAAGTAAGATAACGTGTGCACCGCACTCACTAAGTAAAAAAGCCGTACGCTCACCGATACCACTTGAAGCACCGGTGATGATAATATTTTTACCTTTGACGACTTTGCTAATTTTTTTCTTTGAAGGGTTTGCCATAAAACATCCTTGTTATTTAATTATTGTATACGTGACTGGCTGTGTGTACAGCGTAACCTCGAGCAGAATATAGCCCCTACTCCTATAAAGACTACATAGTAAGACCTGCATCTTTGACTTTACTTGATTTGGAGAATATATACAATGGTCATCGAGACACTCTAAGCGTAAAAGGTGCTTTGAGAACGTTTTATCTAGTGACTTCATCTCAGCTTTGACGCTGCATACCGTTTGAGCAGAAAAATAAAGGCTTACTATCATTCGTGCGCTTGTAAGAACTCCTCCACTACTCGAAACTGTCCTGCTGTACTCTCCTCGCCATACATCGCTTGACGAAAGGCGTTAGAACTAGGAATACCTGTGGTGTACCAAGCGATATGTTTACGCGCGATACGGCATCCTGAATACTCACCATAAAAGTCATACAGCTCTTGCAAGTGCGCTAACACTATATCTTTGATCTCGCGGATAGTAGGCGCAGCTAATTGTTCACCGGTACGCAAGTAGTGCTCAATATCGCGAAACAGCCACGGCTGGCCTTGTGCGGCACGGCCTATCATCACCGCATCACAGCCCGTCAGCTCATACACTTGTTGCGCTTTTTGCGCGCTATCGATATCGCCATTAGCAATCACCGGAATATTGATGCTGTCTTTGACTTCACGAATCAGCTCATAACGGGCATTACCTGTGTACATATCCTCGCGCGTACGCCCATGAATGGCGATAGCCGCTATGCCTGCTTGCTCTGCGCGCTTGGCAACTCGCAAGATATTTTCACGGCCATTTTCAAAGCCCAAACGCGTCTTTAGCGTCACAGGCGCATCAACGGCATTTACCGCCGCATCAAGCAAACGCGCAACCAAATCCTCATCCTGCAATAGCGCCGATCCTGCGAGCTTACGGCAGACTTTTTTAGCCGGACAGCCCATATTGATGTCGATAATCTGGGCGCCGTTGTCGATCTGATAACGCGCCGCCTCAGCAAGTTTATCCGGCTCAGCGCCCGCTATCTGCGCTGATATTGGCGCAATCTCACCATCGAAATTGGCTCGATATAAGGATTTTTTGCGAGCGTAAAGCGCGGTATCAGCGATAATCATCTCACTCACTGCATGCCCGGCGCCAAAGGACTTACAAAGCCTACGAAAAGGGTTGTCTGTGACCCCTGCCATCGGCGCAACCATCAGACGATTCTCTATCGTTAAGTCGCCAATTTTTAGTGGCTGCAATAACGAGTGATCGTCAACAGCAAGCGATTGCACATTAGGATGAGCTAAGATATCTATCGACATAAAAAACGGCTTGCCCTTCATAAAAATAAGTGAATGAAAACAAACCGTTATTCTAAGGATTAATATCCTTATTGCAAGTGATTAACATGCATGACTAAACTATTTATCAAACACACTGCCCTGCTCTAAAGTAATATTATCATCGTGCTCTTGCATGCGCCACGGTAGACTATTGGGTGATTCATGTAAGAACTTTAAGTACTTCTCGAAGTGATCAATGATGTCGTTAATGACCGACTCCGATTGATAGCCATACAGATCATAAGTTTGGGCGCCGCGGCGCAAGTACACTTGAGCGCGGTATTGATGAGTTTGCGTTGCTTCTTCTGTTTTATCTACTGCTGCATTGTCATCTGTTGAGCCATAAGCGTCTTTGGCATAGTAATCGGGCAGCTCATGATTAGATAAGCGCACTTCGTACCAGAACTCAACATCATCTCCGCGTTGCAGCTCTAGTACCGCGCGATTATTAGTGTCATCGTAATTGACTTCAGGTACCCAGCCTCTCTCAGCAAACTTCTCAGCGACCTTAGTCATCGAGGCCATCACCGTACCCTTAATATAAGCGAGCACTTCCTCACGACTCGGCTGGTCGGTAATATAGTCAATACGATCTCGCCAAGCCTCAAGCTTGAGCAGATGCGGCGGTAGATGATTATTATCGGCTAAGCTTTCATTACGATGCCCCTCGATACGTAGCGCGCGCCACATGCCAAACATCGCAATCAGAATAATCATGGTAAATGGTAAAGCACTGACGATAGCTGCTGTTTGCAGAGCCTGTAGACCCCCTGCTAGCAAAAGTACAGAAGCCACAACGCCTAATATAAGTACCCAAAACGTGCGCTGCCATGCTGGTGTATCACTGCGACCGCCCGCCGCTAGCGAGTCAATCACTAATGAACCTGAGTCAGACGAGGTGATAAAAAAGGTGATAATCAACACCACTGCTAATGCTGAAACGATTTGTGTAAAGGGCAGGTTTTCTAGTAACTTAAATAGCGCAATCGCTTGATTATTTTGTACCTCGCTAATCAGTGTCTCATAACCTTGTACCATAATCATGTTTAAGGCGGTATCGCCGAAAACCGCAAACCAAAAGAAAGTAAAAATAGTCGGTACCAACATGACACCGGCGATAAACTCACGGATGGTGCGACCTCTAGATATTTTGGCGATAAAGATACCGACAAACGGCGACCATGAAATCGTCCAGGCAAAGATAAACAGTGTCCAGCTAGTGATCCAATCGCCTTGCTGATAGGCTTGTAGACTAAAGGTACGCTCAACGATATTGCCTAAATAACTGCCTGTATTTTCCATAAAGGCATTGAGAATAAACACGGAAGGACCAACAATAAATACAAACAACATCAGCGATGTCGCCAATATCATATTCAAGATGGAGAGTCTTTTTACCCCTTTGTCCATCCCAGCCAATACGGATATCAGTGCCAAACCAGTAATCAGAGTAATCGCAATGACCTGTACTGTGGTATTGACAGGGATGCTTGGCACTAAATAATTCAAGCCGGTATTAATCTGCGAGACCGATATACCCAAGCTGGTTGCCAATCCAAACAAGGTGCCCAAGATAGCAAACACATCGACTGCATGCCCAATAGGACCATATATTTTGTCACCGATAATAGGATAAAGCGTTGAGCGCATCGATAAAGGCAAACCCTGCCGAAACGCGAAATAAGCCAATGTCAACGCAACAACACCGTTGATCGCCCAAATATGGAATCCCCAGTGAAAATAAGCAATCTGCATGGCTTCTTTGGCAGCGGCAATCGTTTGTGGCTCGGAGAGCGGCGGTGTAGCAAAATGCAATACCGGCTCGGCGACCCCATAAAACAGCAACGCAATACCGTAGCCTGCCGAAAACAACATCGAAAACCATTCGATAAAGTTATATTGTGCATCGCCATGATCCGGCCCAAGCTTAATGCTACCATAAGGCGAAAACGCCAAGGTCACAATAAAGATTAAGAACAGCGCGGTGGCAAGCATGTAAAACCAACCGAAACTCTCAGTGGTAAAGATAAGCACTTGCTCGAATAGACCGCTTGCCAGTTGGGGGTTCACCGAAGCACCAATGACTAATAAAATCATCACAATGGCAGTCGGTATAAAGACTGGCATCAAAATCGTGGAGCGGGATAACTGGCTCATAAAATGCTCTCAAATAATAAAATGGTATATGCGTCTAATACTGTTATATAACCATCAATTTTTCAAAGTATTAAAGTGTCTATTGTATTCACAAATAACAGTTGTTGATAATTAAAACGCCTTTAAAATGATAAAAAACCACCTAAAAATGACTGCTAACTGCCATTACATACGTGACTCATGTAAAAATCCGTATTGATAGATCTATTAGTAAAACTACCTTTATAGAAAAATAAAGCATGAGAAATAGTTTGGCCCTAAAAAAAGACAACTTTTCAGCTGCCTTTCTTCATTTAAAAACAAAAGGTCTACTTATCAAACACACTGCCCTGTTCAAGTGTGATGTCTTCATCATGCTCTTGCATACGCCAAGGCAGAATATTTGGGGAGACATTAACGAAGTGTAGGTATTTTTCAAACTGATCGATGATGTCGTTAATCACTGACTCTGACTGATAGCCATATAGATCATAAGTTTGACCACCACGGCGCAGATATACCTCAGCACGATGATGGTGCTCTTGCGGCAATGAATTCGCCGTATCCTCTGTATAATAATCAGGAATGTCATGCTCAGACAAACGAACCTCGTACCAGAACTCAACGTTTTCGCCACGTCTTAATTCAAGCACTGCGCGATTATTGACCTCATCATAATTAACATCAGGCAACCAACCTGTCTCTTTGAACTTCTCTGCAACCTCATTCATTGATGACATAACTGTGCCTTTGATATAATCAAGCACTTTATCGCGAGTTGGCTGATTGGTCATGTAGTCAATACGGTCACGCCATGCATCGAGTTTAAGTAAATGGGGCGGCAAATGATTGTCATTGGCTAAACTCTGATTACGATGTCCTTCGATACGTAGCGCACGCCACATACCAAATGTCGAAATCAATATAATGACCGCAAACGGCAAAGCACTGACGATAGCGGCTGTTTGTAACGCGCTTAAACCACCTGCGATGAGTAAAACTGCGGCGACCGCACCTTCGGTTACCACCCAAAACGAGCGCTGCCACCATGGCGTATCACTACGTCCACCCGCAGCAAGCGAGTCGATAACCAACGACCCTGAATCCGATGAGGTGACAAAGAAGGTGATAATCAACAATACTGTCAAGGACGAGACTATCTGGGTAAAGGGTAAGTTCTCTAATAATTTAAATAACGCTATCGCTTGGTTGTTCTGCACTTCGCCAATCAAGGCGTCATAACCGTCAACCATAATCATATGTAGCGCAGTATCACCAAATACCGAAAACCAAAAGAAAGTAAAGAGAGTTGGCACCAACATCACACCCACTACAAACTCACGAATGGTGCGGCCGCGACTAATCTTAGCAATAAACAGACCGACAAAAGGAGCCCATGCAATGGTCCATGCAAAGATAAATAGCGTCCAGCTACCGATCCAATCACTCGACTGATAAGCTTGTAAGCTAAAGGTGCGCTCAACGATATTGCCCAAATAGCTGCCTGTATTTTCCATAAAAGCATTGAGGATAAATACCGATGGACCAACGATAAACACAAATATCATCAACGCAGTTGCCAACACCATGTTTAGGATAGACAACCGTTTAACCCCTTTATCCATCCCAGCCAATACCGAGAGTAGCGCTGCCGACGTTACCAAGGCAATGATAATGACCTGCACCGTTGTACTCACAGGAACCATGTTGGGCAACAAATAATTCAAACCTGCATTGATTTGCGCTACTGATAAACCCAAACTGGTGGCAATACCAAACATTGTACCCAGAATCGCAAATACATCGACGGTATGACCGATAGGCCCATGAATTTTGTCACCAATTAACGGATATAGCGTTGAGCGCACTGATAATGGCAACCCATGGCGAAAAGAAAAATAGGCCAGGGACAACCCTACCACGCCGTATATCGCCCAGATGTGGAATCCCCAGTGAAAATAGGCAATCTGCATGGCTTCTTTGGCAGCAGCAATGGTTTGGGGTTCTGAAAGTGGCGGACTAGCAAAATGTAGCACAGGTTCAGCGACACCATAAAATAGTAAGGCAATACCGTACCCTGCGGAAAACAGCATAGCGAACCACTCAAGGAACTTATACTCAGCCTCGGCGTGGTCAGGACCCAATTTAATACTGCCATAGGGCGAAAATGCTAAAGCAATAATGAAGACCAAGAATATAGCGACTGCCAACATATAAAACCAACCGAAAGTATCGGTGGTAAACGCCAGTACTGAACTAAATAACTCGCCAGCCGCTTCTGGATTAATCGCTGTGCCAATGACTAATAACAGCATGATGGCGGCGGCTGGCACAAATACTGGCAACAAAATAGTGGAGCGAGGTAATTTACTCATAAAAGATATTGTCCTCAAATTAAGGGCACTTTTATCGAATGAAAAGCTCATTCGTACAGATGAAGTGGTACAGATGCGCCCAACAAAGTATGTTTTTTACCATACTCTGTAATCAAACCCCAGATACAAGCTTGCGTTGTAACATTAATTTAACGCTTGTTACATGATTATTACTAAGCAATAAAAAAGGCAGCTTTTCAACTGCCTTTCTATATCTAAGATAAGATCATTAGAACTCAATACCCTTATTTAATGCAGTTACTTTATGAAGCCTAAAAACAGTAAAAACATATTAAAAAGCTGAAATCGCTGCTGCAAGTTGCTGTGCAGCATGAGCAAGCTCTTCGCTATCTGCTTGGGTAACGGCATGGCGACCCAACTCATGAATGCTGCTAGGAATCAGATGCACATGATAATGAAACACTGTCTGTCCAGCTTCACTACCATTGAGCTGCATTTGAATAATACCTTCACGCTCGAACACCTGACGCTGAGCTTTCATAACTTTTTTGGCAGTCATTAATACCGCGGCGGCATACTCCGGCTCAAGATCGGCTAGATCTACCGCTTTTTGCTTAGGTATCACCAGCACATGACCTTTGGCTTGCGGCATGATATCCATAAAAGCTAGCGTTTTATCATCCTCATAAACCTTATGATAAGGAATATCACCGTCAAGCATTTTGGCGAAAATATTATTGTCATCGTAGCGGCTAGGTTGATTGTTTTGACTCATAATCTATATCCTTAATAGTAATTTTTCGGTTCTATATATAAAAGAATACTGCAATATAGTGAACGAAATAGCAAGAGAGCATAAACCATGACTGGCAGCTTTCAGATAGATTAAAGAGTTATAACCAATCTTTTGCCCTGTCACTCCACTAATTTATTAACGTTTTCTAGCTATCAATGTTATATTAAACCTCTACTCTGATAACACGACTGTTATGGATTTAACTGCCTTGCCGACTCAATCAGCGACTAATATGACTACTGATCAAAATATCCCCTTAAACTCCCAAAATATAGTGTCATCAGATAACATGACGTCTACTGATAAGACTGCAGACAGTACGTCACAAAAGCAAGCAAACGTCATTGATCCTAATGCGATTATCTTGGCGCAAGCACTAACGGACACGGCTATTAGCTGGCGCATTCATAATTGCAAAATCAGCGAAAAAACCGTTAGTCAGGAGTTGCCGCTGCAATTCTTATATCACTATGATAGCCTTGATGATGGTATCAAACAGACACATCCTTTGACTCCAAAGCTGCTGGCACAGTTTAACACCCTGATGAGCGCTAAAGAGGCAGCGGCGGTTTTAGGCATCAGTGCCGACTTGATAGCGACGCCTTGGCATGTCAAAGTAATCGGTTCGTTAGTTGTCTTTAGTGAGGCGCTGCAATTAGCAGTGCGATTACATTGGACCAATACTGCCAAGACTACTGAGCAAATTTATACCCAAAACAAAGCTGATGCGGTGATTGCTGCCTTTAAAGACTGGCAGTTTTTTGGCCGCGTTGATGTACTCTACAAAAACCACAAACAAGCTTTAATCAGCATCGATGAGTACAGTATCGATAAAGACAGCAACGTCGATGATTGGGTGCTGACCCTTGCCGCTAGCAGTGATTATCAATTGCTACCCGCTACCCATGCTCTGAGCATCCTCTCAAAACTTGAAGAACACAAATCTAAACTACCTTGGTTTGAGGCGGCTATACTAGAACGCATTGAGTAGTATCTGAGCCACTGACTATATGCAGCACGCTAGAGTGCAATATGCTATCAATAATAATTATCACTATTCAATTGCAACGATTAAACCAAAAACAAACGCACCTTTTATTAGATTAGTAAGGAATATCACATGGATTATCGCTCAAAAACCTCTACCGGTGGTCGTAACATGGCAGGCGCACGAGCTTTATGGCGCGCAACGGGGATGACGGATGGCGACTTTGGTAAGCCTATCATTGCCATTGCCAACTCTTTTACTCAGTTCGTACCCGGTCACGTCCATCTAAAAGACTTAGGGCAACTGGTCGCACGTGAGATCGAAAGCGCAGGCGGCGTAGCAAAAGAGTTCAACACCATCGCCGTTGATGATGGTATTGCGATGGGTCACAGCGGTATGCTCTACTCGTTGCCGAGTCGCGACTTGATCGCTGACTCTGTGGAGTATATGGTCAATGCTCACTGCGCCGATGCCCTCGTGTGTATTTCTAACTGCGACAAAATCACTCCCGGTATGCTGATGGCGGCTATGCGTCTCAATATCCCAGTGGTGTTTATCTCAGGTGGCCCGATGGAAGCGGGTAAAGTTCTTGCGAGTACAGTCGGTAAAAGCCACAATACCGATGGTGATGACAGCAGTGCCATACGTAAACTTGACCTTGTCGATGCGATGATGGATGCCGCTGATGACAGCATCAGTGACGAAGACGTCGCTACCATTGAAGCCTCAGCTTGTCCAACTTGCGGCTCATGCTCTGGTATGTTCACCGCCAACTCCATGAATTGCTTGACTGAAGCCTTAGGCTTGGCTTTACCAGGCAACGGCTCATTACTAGCAACGCACTCTCTACGCCGCGAGTTATTCTTAGAAGCCGGTCGTACTATTGTATCTCTAGCCAAACGTCGTTATGAGCAAGATGATGATTCAGTGCTACCACGCTCTATCGCTAGCAAAGCTGCCTTTAAAAATGCCATGACGCTAGATGTCGCTATGGGTGGCTCGACCAATACTATTTTGCATTTATTGGCTGCTGCTAATGAGGCCGAAGTCGATTTTAAGATGCACGATATCGACGAGTTAAGTCGCAATGTGCCTTGTTTGGCTAAGGTTGCCCCAGCCTCACAAAAGTACCATATGGAAGATGTGCATCGGGCGGGCGGCGTATTTGCGCTGTTAGCTGAGCTGGATCGTGCAGGCTTGCTCACTACTGATTTGCCGACCATTCATAGCGCTACTATGAAAGAGGCGATCGATAAGTGGGATATTATGAATCCTAATAATCTTGAGGCACGCGCGCGTTATATTGCTGCTCCTGGTGGCGTACGTACTACACAAGCTTTCTCACAGTCACAAGAATGGTCAAACCTTGACGTTAACCGTGAGTCAGGCTGTATCCGTAGCGCTGAGCATGCTTATACTGCGGATGGCGGTCTTGCAGTCCTTTACGGCAATATCGCCGAGCGTGGCTGTGTGGTCAAAACCGCAGGCGTCGATGAGAGCATCTTAGTGTTCACTGGTCGCGCGCGTCTCTTTGAGTCGCAAGATGCTGCTGTCGAGGCGGTACTAGCTGATAAAATCGTTGCAGGCGATGTGGTTATCATTCGCTATGAAGGACCTAAAGGTGGTCCTGGTATGCAAGAGATGCTCTATCCGACCACTTATCTCAAGTCCAAAGGCTTAGGTAAAGAGTGTGCACTACTTACCGATGGCCGCTTCTCTGGCGGTACTTCAGGATTATCCATTGGTCATGCCAGCCCAGAAGCTGCTGAGGGCGGCGCTATTGGTCTAGTGCAAGAGGGCGATACGATTCACATTGATATCCCCAACCGTACTATCAATATGGACGTGAGCGATGCGGATTTAGCAGCGCGCCGCGAAGAGATGGAAGCACGTGGCCGCGATGCTTGGAAGCCCGTTGATCGCGTACGCCACGTATCCCCTGCTCTACGTGCTTATGCCGCAATGACGACTAGCGCTGATACTGGCGCGGTACGTGATGTCAGTCAAGTAGAGCGCTAATAGCTTCTTTATAAATACTTCTCGCTACCCCTAACAAAAAGCCAGCCTACGCGCTGGCTTTTTGTTGTCTAAAAATAGCTGACCTATCCTTAGTAACCTCGGGTAATCCTACCCGCTACTACCAAAAACCAACGTATTATTTAAAGTGATAACGTTTTTTTGCGGAAATGCTTAGACTTTTTCTTCATTATAAGTAACGACTCAGGCTATTTAGATGTTGATAAATATTAACTTATAGGCGTACGCAACTCTTATGCTCGAAAACTATAACTATATCCTTTTAATAGGCGGCGTCGCGTTTTTGCTAGGGGCGATCTTTCCCATCATCTCCAAACGTGTCCCTATCTCGTTGCCTATGCTGCAAGTCGCTTTCGGGATGATAGTTGGCTATTTTTGGCTCACGCTATCCTTTTTAAACCCTTTAGACAATAGTATCGTCATCGAAAAGGTGACTGAAATTGTAGTATTAGTGTCTTTAGTTGGCGCAGGTATCAAAATAGACACTGAGCTGGCTTGGGGTTTATGGCGTCCTACGCTGCGCTTATTATTTATTACTATGCCGATCTGTATTTTTGCTATGGCGGTACTCGGCTATTACACTTTTGGATTGACTATAGGCGCTGCGATATTGTTAGGTGCGGTACTCGCTCCTACTGACCCTGTCTTAGCTTCTAGTATTCAAGTAGGGCCACCTAATACCGGGGGTGAAGATACACCACGCTTTACCCTAACCTCAGAGGCCGGTCTCAATGATGGTCTTGCTTTTCCTTTTGTTTATCTAGCGATTAATATTGCCGAAGCTTACAATGATGGCCAGCGCTTCACTGGGGAGATGCTGTGGTCGTGGTTTACTTATGAGGTATTGTGGAAAATATTAGCCGGCGTTGTCGTTGGTATCTTAGTTGGCAAGCTCCTAGCAAAAGTTGTTTTTGCTAAGAACTCTGATGAGACCAATATATCGCAAGGCTATACCGTTATTGCCTTAACTTTATTGGCCTATGGCTTAGCAGAATACGTACATAGTTATGGTTTTATCGCGGTATTTATCGCCGCCTTTGCTTTTCGCCGCTCAGAACATAAGCACTCATATCATCAAAAGCTACACGACTTTGCAGAGCAATCAGAGGGCCTGCTGATGTCAGTCGTCTTAGTGGCTTTCGGTATGCTTATCGGTCAGTGGCTACACTCTGGTATTGAGCTGACATGGTCGGTATACCTTGTCAGCTTTGCTTTTTTATTTTTGATACGTCCTATCAGCGGCGTGATAGGACTCACCGGGCTGAATATGCATCATACCGAAAAGTACGCAATCTCTGCCTTGGGCATTCGCGGTATTGGTACGTTGTACTATCTATCCTATGCGCTTAATAAAGATCTATTTAGCGAAGCTGATGCCACTAAGCTTTGGATAGTCTGCATAATGGTCATCTTGATCTCTATCTTCATTCATGGCCTGAGCGCGCCGTCACTATTAAACATGACGCCAGACAAACCGCGCCGATAACTTTTAGCTATACGCGCTTTTATTTCAATAAATTCTTTATATCTTTTAGGACTGAGCATCAATCATTTTTATCACCGCTTCAGTCAGGGCAAACTGACGAATATCATTAAGCATAGTGACATCGAAGTTATGAATAAAAGCAAAAGATAACTGCCGTGACGGCTCACACCATGCCACTGAACCGTTATAGCCCATATGCCCAAAACCTCGCTCGGTGTTTGGATTAACGCTATCATCGCCACTTTGACAAACGCTAAAGAGTTTATGATAGCCCAAGCGCCAATTCATTGCGGCCGGCATCACCGCATCCATACCTACAGCTTGTGGCTCAGACAGCTGCGCAAAAGTATCTGCATCTATCAAGGTTTTACCTTCCCATACGCCGCCATTAGCGAGCATCCCGTAGATAATGGCGAGGGCTTGCGCTGAAGCAACGCCATTGGCAGCGGGGATAACGGCTTGCAGCGTTTGCGGCTGATAATAATCGATAGGCTGCTTGCTAGCGGGCACTAGCGCGGCTCGGTAATTACTCGCATTAATAGCGCTGTGATCGAAGTATAAACGATTGATTTTTGTAGCAGTCAATGGCGCATCATGCTGATTTTTATCAGCTGAGGATAAGGATTTTTGCTTGTCATTTAGTTGCTGCCAACACTCATAGCTCGGTAGCTGCTTGTAAGTCGCTAACGTCTGCTCTGACTCCGCTTTTAATACTGGCTTATGGCGTCTCGTTGGTAATGACTCATTTTCTGGCGCTGCATGGGCAAAGTCTTTCGCTAATTTGGCGATCTTATCTACTTTGTCTGCAGGCACGCCAAAATAGCAGCTCTCAGCAATACCTAGAGGCTCAGTGAGATAACGACGTAGCGCTGCAGCTAGCGTCATGTCAGTCGACTTTTCTATCAAGCCGCCTAATACCCAGCCATACACCAGCGCACTATAAGCGCTGACAAAACGCTCAGCAGCATCGATCTCATTGATCGGCATTGCAGCCACTTCTTCAAGCATCGCTGACCAGTTTAATAAAGTCGCATTGTCCACTTCGATAGCACTAATGGCAAACAAGCTGGCTTGGTGCGACATCACTTCACGTAAGGTAATTTCAGCTTTGCCATTAGCAGCGAACTCAGGCCAATAGCTGGCAATAGGTTCATCATAAGCCAACATATTCTCAGAGACCAAAACATGCGCTAGCGTCGCCAGCACCCCTTTACCGGTAGAAAAGTTAAGCGCCAAAGTATCTGCTTGCCACTCACCATCGCTCTGTGCCTGCCCTATACTTGCAGCAGCTACGCACTCGCCTGCCTGATAAACCACAACCGAGCCGCCTGCTGGCGAGTCCTCTAGCTGCAAATCATTGAGCCATTGTTGTAAGCAAAGCTGCAAGTCGCTGTTAATGCTTTTGGTCATAATACTTCCCTACATAAAATATAACTAAAGAAAAAAGTGAAAATTACACCTGGATTAGGTTTGAATCTATCACTGTTTTATTCCTAAGTCACTATACAAGCACAAGCCTGAGTGTCAGATAAAGAAACAGGCGACCTATACGATTATAAGTCGCCTGTTATTGTGTAGCGTCTATGCTATTTATTCGCTAGTAAGTAACCCTTTTAACGCGGCACTAGCAAGCGATTATAAGTCTCTTGCTCAAACTTTTCGGTTAGTCCATGACTATGACCACGCTCCATAGCGGTATCCATTTTACGGCCACGTAACCAGCCTGCACGCAGAGCAACAGCCGCGCCTACTCGGCTGCCTGAGCCGCAGTGCATGACGGTTTTTTTACCATGATACTGGCGTAAGATATTATCAAAGGCTAAGATATTGAGCTGCTTAAGATCGGCAGCGCTAGCAATAGGCAGATGCTCGTAAGCCATTCCTGCTTGCTGGACCGCTTCGGCCTCATCGAAGGCCAGCTCTTCATCTGCTTGCAAGTTAATGACTAGCTCTACTCCTGCTTGCGCAAGAGCACTTATTTTTTGCTCATCAAGTGCTCCGCAAACGATAGTCTGCTCAGCAGGACGAAAATAAGGCGTCAGCGTCTCGGTGAGCAATACTCCGTTATCAGAGTCGTAGCGAGTATCTGTATCTTGTGATTCTGTCGATTGAGTTGTATTTTGGATCATAGTGATAAAGGAATTAAGTAATAAATGAATAATTAAGATTGGCTTTGTTGGCTGTGTTGAAGTTGAAAGACTATTTGCTCACTGTCGTAACAATATAAAATATTGACCGTATTTAACACCGAAATCGAAGTAACTATCGAAGTAACTAACGCTGCTAGCGAACATCTATCAGCGTTAGTTACTTCAATATGAGTTACTTAAATATAAATAAAACGGTGCTGTTTATTACTGCAAGTTATTGCGAGTCTTCTATTAATTTGACGACGCCAGCTAAGTGCGGCTTATCGTTTTTGGCGCTATATAAGCCAAAATTACAATGATCATCGCTACTTTCGAGCTTATCGGCGGGCTCAGCGATGAGCTCCACTTCTGACGGCAAGAAAATAGGCAGCTTAAAAGACACCTCAGCGCTATAAGCATCTGGCAGATCATTCATCATCGCTAAACACTTGGCTTTTGACCACATACCATGAGCGATAGCTTTTGGAAAACCAAAGGCTTTTGCCGATAAGGGATGCAAATGAATCAAATTAAAATCACCTGAGATAAAAGCATAACGGCGACCGATATCCTCTGGCACTTCGAACACTTTATGTACGCCTTTATCATCAACCATAGGTTTGACGGTTACTGGGCGTGGTTTACTTCTCTCAGTACTATTACCTTTAGGTTTTTTGCCACGAGCCAAATAAGTAGAAGTCCCTTCCCAAATGATGTCTTCTTGCGATTTCACCGTCGTCACAAAATCAAACTGCTGACCTTGCGCATGATCGCGTAGATTGGCAAAACTCACTGACAAGGTCACAGTCTCACGCTCACCGATAGGGCGATGCTGGGTCACTAAGTTATCAACGTGCACTAACCCTAACATCGGAAACGGGAATGGCTCTTTGACCATCATATTCATCTGCAGAGTTTGTGACAGTACTGCAAAGTAAGTAATCGGCACTTTACCGTTGTCACTGAAGCCGCAAATCTTACGATAATCATCTAAGTTGCTTTGATCGATATGCAAATCGTCTACAGTATAAGTGGCTGATGGCAATGCATCTTTACTGACCTTCGTGCTGTCGCCAATTGGCAGTAAGCTTTTGATGATATTGGCATAAGTAGTATGCGCTTTTGGCAGCGCATCATAATGGGTATCTGACATAAATCTATCCTAGGTAGGGCTTGGCAAACTTTTAATGAAACAATGGAACGAGTGACCTAACGGTTTCAGTCTCATGGTTATCTATTCCTGTGTTTTTATCATAAAAAAGCCACCCTCGGGCAGCTTTATTAACATTTATTGGTATTTTTTTCGTAAGCATATGTGAGCTAAATTTATTTATTCTAATAAAATCAATAGCTTACATAAAAATAGCAGACTAAGCGCCTAGCAAGCTTTGACCACAGACGCGCACAGTATTACCGTTTAAGCCACCAGAGGCAGGAGAGGCAAGCCAAGCGATAGTTTCTGCGACATCGACAGGCAGTCCGCCTTGGCTCATCGAGTTCATACGGCGACCCGCTTCACGAATAGCAAATGGAATAGCTTCTGTCATTTGCGTTTCGATGAAGCCTGGTGCGACCGCATTGATCGTCATACCTTTGCCCTCATTGGCTAACTGTCTGGCGGTTGCATCGACTAAACCGATAACGCCCGCTTTTGAGGTGGCGTAGTTGGTCTGACCTAAGTTGCCCGCGATACCTGATATTGAAGAGACGCAAACGATTCGTGCATCGTCTTTTAGTACTTCTTTTTCGAGTAAGTATTTATTAAGCTCAGCCACACTGTTTAGGTTGATGTCTATAACCATATCCCATTTTTTCTCATCCATGTTGGCAAGCGTTTTATCACGTGTCACGCCAGCATTATGGATAATAGCGTCAAGACCACCGCGCTTTTTCGCTGCATCAGCAATTTGCTCGCCTGCATCGGCGCTGGTGATATCCACAGTCAAAGTTGAACCACTGATTTCGCTTGCGACATTTTGCAAGTCCGCTTGCTGCTGCGGCACATCAAGACAAATCACATGTGCGCCTTCACGAGCTAATACCCGCGAGATAGCTTCGCCGATACCGCGACTTGCGCCAGTGACTAGCATCGTTTTGCCCGCGAGCGGCTGTGACCAATCGATATCGATGGTATTACCCGCGCCAACACGGACGACTTGGCCCGAGACGTAAGCTGAGCGAGCTGAGGTAAAGAAGCGCAGTGCTGAATCTAAATTTTTCTCGCTGCCTTTTGCCACATAAATAAGTTGTGCGGTGATGCCGCGTTTGAACTCTTTACCTACGGACTTGACAAAACCTTCAAGCGAGCGCTGGGCAAGCGCGGTCTGAACATCGTCAATATCTTCAGGCGGGCGACCAATAATAACGACGCGGCCAGATTTTTCAACGCTACGCGCGACTTGATGAAAAAACTCGTACACTTGTTTGAGCTCATCAGCATTACTGATATTACTGGCATCAAATAGCAGTACTTTAAACTTATCTTTGCTACCGGTATTTGCTTTTGCTTCGACGCCTGCTTCTATTAACGCGTCTTTGGCGTCGTCACGGCTATTAACATAAACCTCAGCATGCAAGTTCGATAAAATACGCGCAACTGAGCTGCTAACACTCATGTCATCGCCTTGTGCACGGCCGACTAAGACGCTACCGCGTACTAAGCGTTGACCGCTCTCAAAACGATCTAGACTTACCGGCTGCGGCAAGCCTAAATTTTTGGCTACTTTTTTACCAATTGAAGATTGTACAAAATCACCATAACGGTCTGACATAAAATACTCCTGTATATAAAAATGAAGAAGAATAAATGGTTATTAAATTGAATACTGTAAAACGAATAAGATTAGCGACTAACGCTAAATCGCCGCTTACGGATAAAAACCGAACAGCTACATTTTGCAGCCATCTAGCTCATAACACTTAATAAAACGTTGCTAACCTAAAGCGTCTGAACAAAACATGTACTTATTATAAAGACTCACCTAGGCGATGATTATAAGTGTTTAGTAAGTACTGCTATATAACTCTTACCCACAATAGGCCTATTATAGAATACTGCCAACTTGTCATCGCTGACAGTAGCGCATGTAAAACTTATCAATACTTACTTAAGAATAGGGTTAAATAGCTTTTGAACGACCTTAGTAAAGCAACTATATTAACGAATTATCGACAACATCTGCAAACCGGATAAAAGTCAATAGACCTTCTCAATCACAAACGTAGACAGCACAGTTACTCTATAATCATTCAAAAATAACACGCTTATGTTAAAATCTGTTCGGTACTTACTATAAGTTATGATCTTCACTGTCAATGATAACAATATATTATTGAATGAGCTACTCAGTATTCAGTCTAGTCAATACTGCTCAGTCTAATATTTATAGCTCGCTTTTTGCAATTTTGTCTCTTTGAGCTGCAAATATTTGCTAAAGCCCTACAAGAAGGTCATTAAAATTATTATGATTAGCAGTTATC
This sequence comes from Psychrobacter sp. 1Y11, assembly GCF_052259045.1. Taxonomy (NCBI): domain Bacteria; kingdom Pseudomonadati; phylum Pseudomonadota; class Gammaproteobacteria; order Moraxellales; family Moraxellaceae; genus Psychrobacter; species Psychrobacter sp. 1Y11. The sequence continues at coordinate 155,727 of NZ_JBQQER010000001.1, read as the reverse complement.
ATCTTATATATTGACTAATAATTTTTTATTCTTTACGCCCTAACATTCACTACTACTTTAAGGATACCTTTATGAGTAACAAAAAAGACAGCCCTATTGTTGGAACGACAGTCGTTAAAGGTGACGATAACAGCGCTAGCACTAAAAAAGCGACGACCAGTAACCCAAGCTCTACTCCATCTACAGGCAACGATGCGCAGTATGATTCTATCGCTGATCTAAAGCAGCATACTGATATTCTTGATGCTGAAGGTAATCCAGTTACCGAGCAAGCTAACAGTGCCGAAGCGGATAAAAAAGCTAAAATCAAAGAAGACATGGCTAGTGACAAAAAAGCAGCTAAAGAGGAAGAGCTTGCTACCCTTGGCGCTACTTCTGAGTCTAAAACGACTGACAAAGCCAAAACAGATAGCGCTGATAAAAACACCACTGATAAGAAATCAGCTAGTAAGCGCACTACCACTAGCGAAAGCTCTAAAAAAAGCACCACGACTAAAAACAACGCTAATGAGAAAAAAGCTATGCAAGACAAAAAAGATGAACCAAAAGCAGCCGCCACTAAAAAACCTCGTACGGCGCCTAAAAAGAAGAGTACAGCATCAAGCTCAGAGCAGCAGCGCGTCGCTATCTTAGGCGGTAACCGTATTCCATTTGCACGCTCAAATGGTTCTTATGCTGACGCCAGTAATATCGATATGCTCACCGCAGCCTTAAACGGTCTCATCGAGCGTTATAACTTGCAAGATGAAGTAGTCGGTGAAGTAGTTGCAGGCGCAGTAATGAAACTAAGCCGCGATATCAACTTAACTCGTGAATCAGTGCTAAACACCGCTCTAAACGCACACACACCGACTTATGATATCGCCCAAGCTTGTGGTACTGGCTTGCAAGCGACTTTTGCTTCTGCCAATAAGATCGCTCTAGGTATTATCGATTCAGCTATCACCGGCGGCGTTGATACCACTTCTGATGCGCCTATCGCAGTGGGTGACGGCCTACGTAAAGTTATGATCAAACTAGGAGCGGCTAAGACTAATAAGCAGCGCCTAAAAGCACTAATGGGTCTTAATCCAAAAGATATCATTGATTCTCCACAGAACGGTGAGCCACGTACTGGCCTATCTATGGGCGAGCATCAAGCGATCACTGCTCTTGAATGGAACATCAGCCGTGAAGATCAAGATGAGCTGGCATTCAATAGCCATCAAAACTTGGCTCGAGCTTACGACGAAGGCTTCTTTGACGACTTGATCACTCCTTATAAAGGTCTGACTCGTGATAATAACCTGCGTCCAGATACCACTTTAGAAAAACTAGCTAAGCTCAAGCCAGTATTTGGTAAGAAAAATGCCAATCCAACCATGACTGCTGCGAACTCTACGCCGCTCACTGACGGTGCCTCATGTGTACTATTAGCCAACGATGAGTGGGCCAAAGAGCACGGTCTAAAGCCATTAGCTTATATCGTTCATCAAGAGACAGCCGCGGTAGACTTCATCGGTAAGTCTGGCGAAAAAGAAGGCTTACTCATGGCACCTGCTTATGCCGTGCCGCGTATGCTTGAGCGTGCCGGTCTGACTCTACAAGACTTTGACTTCTATGAGATTCATGAAGCCTTTGCCTCACAAGTACTCTCAACGCTAGCAGCTTGGGAAGATGAGACTTTCTGCCAAGAGCGTTTAGGTCTTGATGCGCCATTAGGCTCTATCGATCGTAGCAAGCTTAACGTTAACGGTTCATCACTAGCAGCCGGTCACCCCTTTGCAGCAACCGGTGGTCGTATCTTAGCGACAGCAGCCAAATTGCTCGATGAAAAAGGCTCAGGTCGTGCGCTTATCTCTATCTGTGCCGCTGGTGGTCAAGGCGTCACTTGTATTTTAGAGAAGTAGTCTGAGATCCTATTGTTTATTAACTAATCGATGATTCGTTAATTATCCTAATGCCTTCTGGTGATAATCAGGGGGCGTTTTTTATGGTTGTAAGGTTTTTTATTGAGGTTGCTTTTTATTAATATCACCTAACCTATCTCTAGATTTTTTGAAAGGTATGATAAAGTAAAGATACCCCTATCCCTGCTACGACGTTTTTATATTAATGAGTGTTATATGACTAAGATACCATCAGCAATAGACCCTGACTCACTGACCATTCAAGAGCGACGCGAATTAAGCCCATCTGAGCAGGATAACTTTGTAGAACGTATGGACAAAGAAGTGTTCGATGATGAGCTGCGGCGCAAAATGCATCTAGATTTAATCGATACCTATGATGAAGAGCTTGAAAACGAAATTGACGATTATGTGCGGGATTTTCGTTTCGATGGTATTGAGATGAGCGAGCATGAAATTTTAGAGCGGCGTACCTACTTTCAAGAGTTGGTGCGCTTACAACGAGAGCTGATAAAACTCCAAGACTGGGTGGTGGATCGCGGTGAGCGTATCGTTGTGGTCTTTGAAGGACGCGATTCTGCGGGTAAAGGCGGCGCTATTAAGCGCATCACTCAGCGATTAAACCCAAGGGTTTGTCGTGTGGCAGCCCTGCCTGCGCCTACCGAACGTGAGCAATCACAGTGGTATTTTCAGCGCTATGTGGCGCATTTGCCGGCGGCGGGTGAGATCGTATTATTTGATCGCAGTTGGTATAACCGCGTTGGTGTGGAGCGAGTCATGGGGTTTTGTACCGATGCGCAATACGAGGAGTTTTTTCAATCAGTGCCTGAGTTTGAGCGTATGCTAGTGCGCTCAGGCATCCGGCTGGTGAAGTATTGGTTTTCGATTACTGATGATGAGCAGCACTCACGGTTTATGAGTCGTATCCATGATCCGCTAAAGCAGTGGAAGCTGTCACCGATGGACCTACAATCGCGTCGGCGCTGGGAAGATTATACTAAAGCGAAAGAGACGATGTTCGAGCGCACCCATATTCCAGAAGCGCCGTGGTGGGTCGTTGAAGGTAATAATAAAAAGCGCGCGCGGCTCAATTGCATCGCACATTTGTTAGAGCAAATCCCTTATGTCGAAGTACCGCGTGATGAGGTAGACCTACCGGATCGTAAGCGTGATGACGAGTATTACCGCGAGCCTATCCCCGATGATATGTACGTGCCTTCGCGGTATTAGGCAACTATAAAACCGACGTAGTATAAAAATCTACATCGTATAAGTGTTTTGCTGACTGTCTATCTTGCCGGCGAGCAAACGCTCCACTTCGTTCTTAATTCTTTGACCGGTGACATCTTTACCGATTTGCACCGCGAATCCTGCTGGACGATGGGCATTGGCTTTATGATTGATCCAGACTACTTTGCCATTCATCGGTAGGCGCTCTTTTGAGTTTGGCAGAGTAAAAGCCACAAACACCTCATTACCTAAGCGCTGCTCGAGGTTACTGGGCACAAATAAGGCGCCATTATCGACAAAAGATAAATAACTGGCATATAAAGTGGTGATATCTTCAATATGACAAGTAAGAATTCCACCGCGTCCTGGCATAGCCATAATCAGCTCCTTGAAGGTTAGGCTTTTGGATATAAGGTTGGTTGCAGGTTTGTCTATTTGCGTATAAAGGCTAGAACAGTTGCTATTAGCCTCACTGTAATCTTTTCAAAGTGAATGAGTTATAACACTGCTAATGCTTGCATGAGCTTATCATAGGCGAACTTCTCTTGGATATTTTGTTGTAGAGAAATTTTGATTTGTTGCAAACTATCGACAAGACCTTGCATCGACATCTCTGTCGGCTTGTGCTGCGCTAGAGCTTTGGGTAGCTCAGTATCGTTTTGAATACTCACTAAACCCATATTTATCCGGCGAATATCTAGGAGCATAAGCTCGGTTAATTTGATGAAATCGCTGAGACTGAGCTGCTGCTGCCAGTAGTCGCTTGCTGCTAAGCTGCTACGCTTGCCACTACGCAAAGCCTGCCAAGTCGTTAGCCACAATGCTCGGCTACCATACCAATCGGCCTGCGCCAAAGCTACCGCAGCTAAAGGCGCGCCATTAGTAAGCTGTAGGAGTTGCTTGATCTGCTCTGGACTGACTATTTCGCGATTAATAGTACTGCCAAGCGCCTGCTGCACGCCAAGCGCCTGCTGCACGCCAAGCGCCTGCTGCACATAGTCAGCTGCGATAGAAGGCTCAATGTGCTGCAAAGGCAATTGCTGTACTCGGCTCTTTATAGTGGGAAGTAATTTGCTCGGCGTATCACTCAGTAAAAACAGATGGACTTGCGCTTGCGGCTCCTCCAGTGTTTTTAGTAGCGCATTAGCAGCGGCGATAGTCATTTGTTCGGCATAATCCAATACACAAATCCGTAACCCCTGTCCGCCTTGATAAATAAAAGGCTGTAGCGCGCGAATATCATCGACCTTAATAGTGACTAGCGCCTTACTAGTCGATTTGGCTGATTTGTTACTGCTGTTCGATTTTTTATGATTAGACTTAGCGCCTTCTCGAGCATTCTCATGCTCGGCATCAAGCGGCATACTCGTTAGGGGCAATACTTGTAAGCTTGGATGAGTCCCTGACTTTAGCCACTGACAGCTTTCACAATGACCGCAGGCCCCTTGCCGATGACTGGCTTGCTGATGACACAATAGCCAAGCGACAAAGCGCCAGACAAACGCCCGCTTACCCATGCCCGCCATCCCTGCTGCCAGCAATGCGTGCGGTAGGTTGTGCGGCGGCGCTAGTACTCGCTCAGTCAATTGAGTCCATAGCGACTGCTGCCAAGGTAATAACGGCGAAAAATAAATACTATCGGTCATATTCCTTATTACCTTCAATCGTTATCATCAACTGTCATCTGCAAAATAATTACTAATAATCTATTATTTACTATTTATTTTACTTAGGCTATTTAACTGTTTAACTTTTATAAGCCTATGAGTTATGGTATTGCTGGAAATCGTTCAGGCTCATAGCATTGAGTCGATCTAAGTCTTCTTGCGTATCCACTCCCGCCGGTAATTGCAGCGCGGCAGCGGCAATTGCAATATGACCACCGTTTTCTAAAATACGTAATTGCTCTAAGCTCTCAAGCACCTCAAGCGGTGTCTGTGACCACGCCACGAACTGCTCTAATAGGCTGACTCTATAAGCATATAAGCCTAAATGACGATGAGCATCTTTTGGCGTTTTAGATTCTAAATCTTGTGATACGGCAGCTGATGAGGTCTCTTGATGAACGCTAGCCATAGCTAAAGCGAGATCACGATCGCAAGGAATAGGCGCACGGCTGAAATAAAGCGCACGCTGTTGCTGATTGACGGTAGCATTCACGACTTTAACCACTGAAGGACGCATAAAGCTAGCAAAATCTTCGATCGGCTCATATAAAGTTGCCATGACACTGGCGACATCATTGACTAGTAGCGTTTTGACTTGTTCTAATAGCAAAGGCGGCACTAACGGCTCATCACCTTGCATATTGATGACAATATCATCTTTGTCCCAGCCTTTAATGGCGGCCACTTCTGCCAGACGATCGGTTCCTGAAGCGTGATCACTGCGCGTCATGACGACCTCAAAGCCTGCTTCCATGCAGAGCTTAGCGATGCGCTCATCGTCAGTAGCGATACACATATCATCCGCAAAATCTGCCGCTTGCGCTTTTTCTGCCACCCATAGGATCATAGGCTTGCCATGTATCGCTAATAACGGCTTACCCGGCAAGCGCGTACTTTTGAAGCGCGCAGGAATGACAATGTGAGTCTTAAAAGATGCAGGTGCCATAGCTATTTCCATAAGAAATCATAAAATAAATACTATCAGTTGATATTTTAGTGAATAGGTACATTATGAGTGACGTTATCTATCGGCGCAGTATTGATACCTAACGCTTTGAGTTGCTGCTCTAGCGTTTGATAACAAGCAGCGGATAACTCTGCGCTCACAGGTAATACCCAAAGCCTAGTAACTAGCTCATCCCAGTCATGACTAGACTTAGCCTCTTCGCTACTTGCTACTTGTTGGCGCTTTTGCCGCCATAACGCTTTTATTTTCACCGCATCTTTGCTAGTGACCACAATAGGATGCTCGGTATATTGTAAAAGCTCTGCCAAACTAAAGTCATAATGATCAGGATAAGGGTGCTGGATAACCTTAAAGCCAAGCGTGCGCAAAGTGTCAAAAAACCGCTGCGGATAACCAATACCGCTAACCCCGTGCACTGTACTGCCAGCTTTGGGCGCTGCTGGATGACTGACGCTGTCAGTACCGTTTTCTTTTAATTCGTGCGCTAGCAACCGCTTTAATGGACTAGGCTGCAAATGCATGGTTAATTCATTCGTCGCTTGCAGGCTATCGCTCAAAACTGGATTATCAATTTTTTTGTGATAGATGACAGTGCTGTCCTTGAGCCGTGATAGCGGCTCGCGAAGATAGCCTACCGGCAATAATTGGCGATTACCAAAGCCGCGCGCAGCATCTACCACAATCCACTCAATATCGCGCTGCAGAGCATAATGTTGCAAACCATCATCAGCGATAATCAGCTGGATGTCCTCATGAGCTTCAAGCAAAGTCGTTATCGCTTGCTCGCGATTCGGACACACTGCCATAGCGACACCAGTCGTGTTGACGATCAAACAAGGCTCGTCGCCGACGGCACTTGGCAGGCTATCTTTAGTCACCAGCGTTGGCATTTGCGTACTATCGCCGCCATAACCGCGACTGATGACGCCTACTTTGATACCGCGCTGCTGTAAATAGTGCACTAAGCTTATGATGAGTGGCGTTTTGCCACTGCCGCCGACAGTAATATTACCGATGACCATAACCGGCACAGGGGCGAGGTAGCTGGCTAGCCATCCTAGCTGATAGGCCTTGCGGCGCATAGCGGTTAGTAGTCCGTACAAGCCGCTTATCGGTAGCAATAACCAAAGCCAAAGCGCCTTTCGCTGCCACGCATCAGTAATCAATGTCTCTAATTTCATAGCGCTAACACTACTCTTTTATTGCCATATCAGTCAGATACTTGTTGAGTCAGGTATATTATGCCTTACTCTTAAAAGTCTATTCTCGATAAAAATACAGCTATGGCTACGTACTATTCAAAATCACGCTCATACATCTGCGCGTAATAGCCTTGCTTTTGTAACAGCGACTCGTGGGTGCCAATCTCAACGATACGCCCACCATCCATCACCGCGATGCGATCAGCGGACTCGATAGTGGTCAGGCGATGAGCGATAACTAAGGTCGTACGATCTTTCATGACATTATCAAGCGCTTGCTGGATATAATACTCCGACTCATTGTCAAGGGCACTAGTCGCCTCATCTAGGATGAGAATAGGCGCGTCTTTTAGCAGAGCTCGCGCAATCGACAGACGCTGGCGCTGGCCCCCAGAGAGTTGTAGCCCTTCTGCGCCTATTTGGCTTTGATAGCCTTGCGGCATTTTCATAATAAAATCATGGGCAAAAGCATCCTTTGCCGCGCGCTCAACCTCAGCTTGGCTCTTAGCCGCCAAACTACCATAAGCAATATTTTCAAAGACACTCGTATTAAACAGCACCACTTGCTGATTGACCATCGCGATCTGCGAGCGCAGGCTCTCTAAAGTAATATCCTCAATAGGCATGCCATCCATAGTAATCTGACCTGAGGACGTCGCTAATGTCCGCGTCAGCAAATTGACGAGTGAGGATTTACCAGCGCCACTGCGTCCGACTAGCGCCACCGTCTCGCCCGCTTTTACCTCTAAGCTAAAGTCTTGTAGCGCCACGGTTGAGTCAGGATAAACTAAGCCGACTTTATCTAATTGCAAAGCGCCTGAAAGTCTTGGGTTTAAGGTACCAGTATCTTGCTCCTCAGGCTCATCGATAAGGGCAAATATCGACTCACCAGCCGCGATGCCTTTTTGCAATTTTTGATTGACGTCTGTCAATGAGCGTACCGGCTTACTCAGTAGTCCAGCGGCGGCAATATAAGAGATGAACTCACCTGCTGAGATGTTATTGATCACTTGCGGCCGCAGTGCCAACCACACCACCACAGACATCGCCATCGCCATCAGTAGCTGCACCGCTGGGGTGTTAATACTGTTAGTCACAACGACTTTCATGCCTTGGCGCAGGTTTTTCTTAGAAGTCTTATCGAAGCGCTTAGACTCATAAGCCTGACCGCCATAGTTTTTGACCACCTGATAGCCACCAATCACCTCATTGGTAATGTGGCTGACGTCGCCCATCGTTTGCTGAATACCCTTTGAGAGCTTAAGATAACGCTTGGAGGCGATGCGGATCAGCCATAAAATAGGCGGCAGAACCAAAAACAAAATAAGGGTTAAGCGCCAATTACTGTAGAGTAAAAAACCTATCAAAGCCACAACCGTCAAGCCGTCGCGTAATACCGTCTTCATCGAATCCGTACTGGCAGCGGTGACTTGCTCGACATCGAAGATAAGCTTTGAAGAGATGGTTCCGGCAGGATTGGCCAAATAAAACGAGCTCGGTAGGCGTAAAAGCTTATTAAATACCTCGACTCGCAGCTCATAAACTAAGTTTCTAGACACTAGCGCTGAATAGTAGTTCCCTAAGAAGCTGCCAACGCCACGCACAAAGAATAGACTGATAATCAATAGAGGGAATAGATTTTGTTTGGCTTGATCGTTTTGATTAATCGCGTCAGTAATGTACTGCAGCAGCTTAGCGATCCAGATCTCGGTAGCCGCATTAATCGCAAAACCAAGCACAGTCAGTAATAGCGCCCACCAATATGGCTTTAAATAACGCAGTAGCCGCAGTAAAGTTTTATGTTTGGGCGGTGCTACTCGCTCAGGCTTAGTTTTAGCCTTGTTGTTATGATTACGTAATAGGCGAGATTGGCTCATAAAAGCCCCAAGTTAAAACAAAATGAATTACTCTTACGAGAGCGGCTGAAAACTGCGACAAAGTATACCATCATGAGGGAGAGGATAGCTATGTCTGCAAAAGACTTCAGATCCAAGGTATGACAGATAAAAAACTCAGGATAAGTGCTCTAACCACTCATTGATAGCGCTTACTTTATCCTTGTAGTCTTAAGTGTTCTACTGCGGTAGCGGCTGACCTAAAGGGACGACGGTACTGATATTAATATTCAAAAATCCCAGTTTACCAGCGACGTCCATCACTTGTACTACTGATTGATGAGTAGCGTTTGCATCAGCAGCAATTACGAACAGTAGCTGACGATTACTCCCTGCTTCTTGCTGAAGCAAACTGGTCAATTCCGCCGCATTGCTATTAGCAAGCGCTATACCATTAACCAGATAACTGCCGTCTTCTTGTACCGCTACCTCAATACTCTCTTGCTGTTCAACTACTTCAACACCTTCTGCCTCAGGCAGGATGATATTAAGACGGCTAAAGTGGTTAAAGGACGTAGCAAGTAATAAAAATATAATTAAAAAGAGCAAGCAATCAATCATTGGCGTCAGATTAATCTCAAGCGGCTCGACAGTAGGCTTTCTAAAACGCATAGCAATCTCTTTGATGGAGCTAACTCTTGGTGGTACCAATCTAATGGTATTGAGTAGTATCAATACATGAGTATTCAAAATTCAACATAAAGACAGTCATGTCAGTATTTCAGTCAATCGTTAGCTAGGACTCTAAGCTAAAAGATTTGTCTAAAGAATGATCAGGGCTATGCGAGTGCTTAGAGCGCCCTGTTCCAGCTTTATTCGCTGCTAATAGATCTAAATCATAGGCCGAGTCATGAGCGACATTTAGCAGCTTATAATCATAGAGCTCTTGGATCATCAGCCCCGCTTCAGTCTCAAAATGGGCGTTAATATCAACGATACGCCGCTGAAAGTAACGGTAGGCAACCAGCGCTGGTATAGCGACAATCATACCGGCAGCAGTAGTAATCAGCGCTTGTGAGACGCCAGCGGCCAGCAAGGTCGGATCTTGCATAGCGCCATCGGTAATGGCCAAAAACGAAGAGATAATACCCAATACGGTACCTAATAGACCTAATAACGGCGCTATGGCCCCTATAGTGCCGAGCATATTGATGTTTTTTTCTAATTGATGAATCTGTACGCTCGCTCGGTTTTGCATGTGCATGGTCATAGAGTCAAGCCCATACTGGCGATAGAGCAAGCCGGTCGCCAAAATGTCGCCTAGCGGAGTTTTTTCTTTGACATTGACCAATTGTGTGCGCCCGATAGTACCATTCTCGCGTAAACGATTGATCAGCTGCTCACGCAGTTTTATTGGCACCACTTTATTGAACTGTAAAGTACTACTACGTTCAATGATAATAATAAGCGCCACGACTGAACAGACGACGATGGGCATCATTAACCAACCGCCTGCTTTTACCAACTCCCACATAAGGCTTCTCTTTTTTTTTGAGATTTCTACTGAGCTTTATTTGCCAGATAGCTTCTAGGAACTATTAATGACAGCAATAGAGGCTAGAACAAAGACTAGCTTTGCACATTTAAATGTTTGATAAGAGCGGTCAGCTCGTCTTGGTTGTGGAAGAATATCTCGACGCTACCTTGACCGCCTTTTTTGTGTTTCAGCTTAACCTGTGCCCCTAGCGCATCTGTTAAACGCTGGGTCAGGCGCTCGACATCGTGGGTTTGCGAGGCGTCTTTATTTTTAGCTTTTTGGGTAGGCTGCAAAATGGACTTGACCAGCTTTTCCGCCTCACGTACCGTCATATTGCCATCGATGATTTTTTGGGCAATGATCGGCTGCTGCTTGGAAGACAAAGCCAAAAGCGTGCGCGCATGACCCATATCAAGCGCGCTATTTGAGAGATGGTCTTTGACCGTATCGTGGAGCTGATTGAGGCGTAGTAAGTTAGATACCGTCGTACGCGCCTTCCCTACTACCTCAGCGATCATAGCATGACTCATACCGAACTCTGTATGAAAGCGCTGAAGCGCCGCTGCCTGTTCGATAACGGACAAATCTTCGCGTTGAATATTTTCGATCAAAGCTAGCGCTATAGCGAGCTCATCGGACAAGGCACGCTCAATTGCTGGTATAACCGCTTTGTCTGCCATTTTAGCGGCGCGCCAACGGCGCTCGCCAGCGATAATCTCATGCGTGACCTCATCTGTACTTTTATCTTCATTGGCTAGTAGTGGTCTGATCACAATCGGCTGCATGACGCCGTGCTGCTCGATAGAAGAAGCCAGTTCTGCTAGGGCCGTCTCACTCATATCGCGGCGCGGTTGATACTTACCCGCTTGCAGGCGATTGACATCTATTTGTACTAAGCTGATTTGATCTTCTGACGCTGTATTATCCTGCTCATTGCTGCGAGGTTTATGATTGCGCATTTTAGCAGGGTTACGAGTAGCACGCGCCGATCGTTTAGTTGACTGCGGGGCATCATCTTGATTAGCAGCTATAGATTTTGTCGACGCTGCCTTTTTACTGACCGTCACATCACCGGTTATAGGGGTGGTAGCGCTCTGATCTTTACGAGCAGTTTTATCACTGGCAGAGTCATCATTGGCAACATCGTTCTCAGCATTACCGGCGCGCGCTGCCATGTCATCTTGCAATGCTGAAGCGGTGATTTGCTTTTCTTTTTTTATTGACCCTAATAAGGCATCTAAACCTCGATTGGCAGCCAATCCTCGTTTTTTCGCCATGATTCCTTATCCTCTAACGCTACAATAAAAACCAAATGATAATAATGAAGACACCGACTCACTCTTTTTTCGATGCCATCATTTATAAATATACTGCTCAATACTAAATGTTTTAAGTCTTTATTTCTAACGACTATTTATCTCTAACGACTCTGCAGTCTTAACTGCTTTGTTCGATGACTTCGTCAGCAAGCTTTTGATAAGCTCTAGCGCCTTTGGACCAGCGCTCGTAAGCCAATACCGGTATGCCGTGCGCAGGCGCTTCTGCCAAGCGAATGTTTCTTGGAATATGGGTGCGATACATGATATCGCCAAAGTGCGCATCTAGCTCTTGGGAGACGTCATTGGCTAAGGTATTACGCGCATCAAATAAGGTGCGCACGACGCCGCGAATATGCAGCTTAGGATTAAGCTCAGTCAAGCGCTCAATCGTTTGTGATAAATCGGCTAAACCTTCGAGCGCATAGTACTCGCACTGCATCGGGATAATCACCCCATCAGTCGCCACCAACGCATTCACCGTCAAAAGATTCAAGCTTGGCGCACAGTCTAAAATAATGTAGTCGTAAGGCTGGCTTTGTTTATTCGCTTGCTCTGCGACTAAGTCGCTCAGGGCTGATTTTAGCAGCTCATGGCTGTTGGTCTGCCCCATCAAAGTAATATCCATACCAGCCAGCTCACGATTTGCTGCGATGACATCGAACCCTGCTGGGCTTTTAACGATTGCCTCTTGCAACGACACACCATCGAGCAGCACATCTGCTATGGTCAGCTCAAGCTCGTTTTTTTGCAGGCCAGTGCCGGTAGTGGCGTTGCCCTGCGGATCTAAGTCAATCAGCAAAACATGCTTACGCTTATCGGCTAAGCTTGCGGTCAAGTTCACAGCCGTGGTGGTTTTACCTACGCCGCCTTTTTGATTCGCAATGGCTATGATTTCCATACACTCACTCAATTTATTAGGTCTATTACTGATATTTATATCAAACTTTTTATTTTAATATAGTTTTAACGTTAAGGTTGCCTTCAATACATATGGCTGAACTGTTATTAGCAAACTATGTTGCCTTATCTTGATCACGGCTGTTTTATCATACACAAAGTGGCGACAGCTTAGACACTTTTATTGGATAATTCAATTAAATGTCGGCTGTCATCCAAACGAGGCACGGTTAGTTTGATGGTTTTTATCTGCCATGCTGGCTTTAGAGCTGATAATTCATCGGCACTTGGCGCTTTGCCTTTCATCGCACATAGATAGCCTTGCTCGGCTAGCCGCGGCTGCGCCACTGACACAAAATCTGTTAAGCTAGCAAAAGCCCGCGAGGTGACCACCTGATATTGTGCGTCATGCGCCTCAATACGAGCAGCGATAGGCTGCACATTATCCAGACCAAGCTCACTGCTGATCTGCCTGATGAAACGAATCTTTTTTTGATTGCTATCGAGCGCGGTGCAGTGACGCTCAGGCTGACAAATGGCAATAATCACTGCCGGCAAGCCTGCACCCGTACCTATATCTAACAAATCCCCGGCTGGCAAATGCGCTATAATAGCCAAACAATCGATAACGTGTTTGATAAGGGCTTCGACAGGATCGGTGATGGCGGTCAGATTATACGCTTTATTCCACAATAAAAGCTGATCTAAGTATAATAATAACTGGCGCTGCTGGGTATCGGTTAGCGTTAAAGATAACTGCTCAGTTGCCTGTGCCAAGATACCTGCCAGTAGCGGCAACTGCGAGCCAAGCTTTGCAAATCCAGTAGGGTCAATGGTAGGGCTAGCGGACGAGGAAGTGGCAGAAGCTGACATATAACACGTTATCCATTATTTATTTGAACCGATTATTTTATCATGCACCTCAACGCTTGAATAGTTATAGATTGCTTCAATCTTGGTCATCTTATACTATCTACCTTACATTTAATCGTTAATACGTTTAGTCCTGTTAGACAGGATGACTTTCGCTACTCATCACTTTTATCCCTTAACACCATTTATTTACCAAATTTCTTTTATCTAGATGATTACTATACCCTATGATCAAATCGTTCACTGCTGCTAGCAAACCCTCGAATCTCTCAAATCATACAAACCATGATGAGGATAAAGCATCAATGACCCCTCATCCTGTCTTCGCTGAAACCAAACAGCGCTGCCTGATCGATACCAAGCAATTGAAGCGTTACACTCAGGCTAAGCCTTTGCCTAATGACACTCGCAGTGCGCCGCCCTTAGATATCGGCTTCGGTCAGCAGCGCGCCCTTAAAGCCTTGCAGACTGCAATAGATATCGACGCTAGTGGCTACCATGTCTTTGCTGCTGGCGAAAATGGGCTTGGCAAACGTACTATTATCAGCCGCTTATTACAGCAAATCGCTGCCAAAGATCCCACGCCTAATGATTGGGTCTATGTCCATAATTTTGCCGATCCGCGTACGCCTTTGTCGTTGCGCCTGCCCGCAGGACAAGCTAAACAGTTGCAGCAGCAAGTCAATAGCTTATGGCTACAGGCCAAAAAACGACTCAGTCAGCGCTTTCGTAGCGACTACTATCAAAGCCAGATCGAAGCGATAAAAAATGCCGCTCACGAAAAAGAAAGCCATGCTTACGAGGCCTTAAATGCTGAAGGCAAACAATATGACTTAGCTTTGAGCTTTCGCGCCTCGGATAATAAAGCGGTATTTGTGCATCCTAGTCAATTATCAGCAGATGCCGAAAGCCGCGCTGCTGATGCAGAAGAAAATGAACCTAATCAGCAAAATAAACCCAACAAGCCTACGCAAACCGAAAATAATAAAGGTCATTTCACTCACAAAAACCACATGCAAAAACGCTTCAATCAGCTGACCATCGCCTTAGAACAATTAGAAGATGAAGCCAACGACACGATTGAAACTCTACATCGTGATATCGCTCAGCGAGCACTGCAGCCTTTATTCACTGAGGTACGCGAGCAGTTCGCAAGCCAACAAGTCGTGCTCGACTATTTGCAAGCGCTGCTTAACGACATGGTCGCTCACGCTCCGCACATCGTCAATGGCGATGATGAGGAGTTTGTTACCGCACTACTAGCCACCACGCCGAGTCGTTATGCGGTCAACGTCATGGTCAATCATCAGCCTGATAGTGGCGCGCCAGTGATATTTGAAGACTTGCCGACTCATTTGAACCTACTCGGTCATGTGGAGCAAGTCACTCAGTTAGGGACCGTGACAACCGATGTCAGCATGATACGTGCCGGCGCGCTACATCGGGCTAATGGCGGCTATCTACTGTTAGAGGCCAGTCACTTGCTTGAACACCCTTATGCTTGGCAAGGTCTCAAGCGCGCGCTGCAATCGCGTAAAATCAAGCTCTCAAGCCTTGAGCAAATGTTAACCTTGACCGGTAGCTTATCCTTAGCGCCTGTCCCTATCGATCTCGATGTCAAAGTTATCTTGCTGGGTGAAGCGGATCTATATTATGAGCTATTAGAGCTAGAGCCAGAATTTGATGCCGTATTTAAGGTGCGCGCGGACTTTCATGACGACGTCATTCGCAGTCAAGAGCATGAACTGGCGCTAGTCGCTAAGATGGCTGATATTATCGATCACGCCAATCTTTATCCCTTCGATAGCCGCGCGCAAGCGGCACTTCTTGAGCATTTAAGCTTGCAAGCAGAAGACCAAAATCGGCTCAGTTTACACAGTGATAGCTTGATCAAGCTGCTGCATGAGTCCCATCGTCATGCGCGCTTAGATCATAAAACTTCTACGCAGCAAAACACTAATGAAGCAATCGTCAGCGCTCAGCATGTAGAGCAAGCCATTAGCGATATGGATGAACGCTCAGGCTACCTGCGCGACTTATACTGGGATGAGTTAAAAAACGGCCAACAGCTGATTCAAACGAAGGGAGTAGCGGTTGGTCAAGTCAACGCGCTAACGGTCGTCAGCTACGCCGATAGTGAGTTTGGTATGCCCGCAAGGTTGACGGCGGTGATTCAGCCTAATATTGGCGCAGGAGATATCTTAGACATCGAGCGCGATGTCGATTTAGGCGGCAGCTTGCACGCTAAAGGCATGCTGATTATGACCAGCTATCTGCGTGCGCTCTTTAGTCAGCATCATGCGCTCAACTTTAGCGCCTCGCTAGCGTTTGAGCAAAGCTACGCTCATATCGACGGCGATAGCGCTACGGTGAGCGAAGCCTGTGCATTACTATCAGCGCTCGCTGATGTGCCTATCAACCAAGCCTTTGCCATTACCGGTTCGATGAATCAGTTGGGCGAAGTGCAAGCCGTCGGCGGCATTAACGCCAAGATCGCCGGCTTCTTTGATGCTTGCCGCGAGCAAGCGCTGACAGGGGAACAAGGGGTGGTCATTCCTATGGCTAATATCAATCAGTTGATGCTCCGTGATGATATTATCAAAGCGGTCGAAGCTGGTAGCTTCTACGTTTACGGCGTGCGCACTATCAATGAAGCGCTCACTTTGATGACCGGTCTACCCATTGATACTCTCAATAAAAAAGGTCACTATCATAAAGACACTTTATTTGGCAAAATCTTAAGGCGGCTTATATCATGGGATGAGAGCCAAGCGGCAGATGAGCTAATCGAAGATAAAAAGGCCGACAAAAAAGCCAAAAAAAAGCGCAAAGCCAAACGTCAAAAAAAGACCGACAAGCGCCGTGACGAGCTTAGCAAAAAGCGTGATAGCGGTAATACCAACCCTAGACAGGCAAAAGATGACTTAGAGCATAATGATAATGAAGATAGCGATGTCTATGACAGCCACGACATAAGCGATGAGCCCTATGAGACAGATTAGGATGGACAATCGTCCCTAGACGCTAGTCATATTTTCTGCGATGATAAAACACTTTGATTGAGGCGTGTTGATTCGTATTGATTGAAACAAGTAAGACAGATTTGCGGCTATAGTCTATATTGAGACTGTTACTGTTGCTCATACCGATACTCATGACGATATTGGGCTAAAGCTTTAATCTTAAGATATCCAACTTGACTTTATATAGGTTATCAGCCAATGACTGCGCAAAATACTAAAGCGACTGACACCGACACCATAAAGAATATGAAACAATCACTGACCGACTCTGAATCTGTCGATGTAGCTAGCGATCTTGCATCGGAGGCAACGATTGACTCGGTAGCTAGCCGCCATGGCGCCGCTACCACCGCGCGGCAGTGGCAAGTATTATCACAGCTTCAGCGCAACCGCTGGGTCGGTACGACTCATATTTATGAGCAGCTAAAGTTAGCCGGATTTGATATTAGCTTACGTACGGTGCAGCGTGATCTCAATGCCTTAGCCAAGCGCTTTCCCATTGAGAAGAACAACGCCAATCCGCAAGGCTGGCGCTGGTGCGATGATGCGCCATTACAGAGCTTACCGCATATGAACCTATCGCAAGCCGTCGCCTTCAACATGGTTGAGGCCAATCTGACCCAGCTGCTACCGCCTGCTATCTTAGATGAGCTGTTTCCTTGGTTTGATTTAGCACGACGACAGCTCAAAAATAGTAAAGTCACCCACTCTTGGATCGACCGAGTCCGTATTGAGCCGGCTACTCAGCCCCTAATCGCGCCCCCTATCGATATAGAAAGTAAAGACAATATCTATCACGCGCTATTTTATCAACAACAAATCAAAGCTCGTTACACTCGTAGCAATAAAAATGAGGCCAGCGAATATATCCTAAACCCTATCGCCATTATTCAGCGCGGGGTGATTATCTATCTACTGGCAACGCGCACGGATGACCCTGAGCTCATTATTCGTACCTTTGCTCTGCATCGTTTTGCGAGCGTTGAGATCCTAGAGACAAGTGCTGTAACGCCTGAGGACTTCTTATTAGATAGCTATCTAGATGCTGGCGGTATGGGCTTTACTCATCCTCTGCTCAGTCAGTTACCCGATCATGGCAAAAATACTGCTGTTGAGCTGACCTTTACTAGGCGGGCAGGTAAAAGCTTGACGGAGAGCCAGCTGAGTGAGGATCAAACCGTTACTATCAATGATGACGATACTTTGAGCGTAAAAGCTACCGTCAATATGACCTCACAATTGGTCTGGTGGCTGCGCGGTTTCGGTGACGGCTTACTGGCTGCCAAACCTGATCTTCTACATCAAGTGGTGTTAGGAAAAACTCATAATCCGCTATAAGCTATTAAGCTCAGCCTAGTAGAGCAAGCCTAATCAGCTAAAAATATACTCTTAAACCGCCGCATTATTGAAGGAAACTTATGTCAGCCTCTACCCCATCACTGCCTTTATCAGAGAGCTTAAGCGCTCTTGGTTTCGCTACGGATAGATTGTTTTTTGCGATGAATTATCAATTCACTCCGCCAAAAGCGACCGGACTGAAAAAACGGCTCAAACAAAATGATAAAGCTATCGATGTCGATATCGCCTGCGTGCTCTATGATGATAATTGTGTCATAGATGACATCGTTTGGTTCAAGCAGCTGCGTGATAAAGCGGAGTCAGTACGGCATCAAGGCGATAGCTTAAATGGCAAAGATCGCGGTGAGCAAGCCCTTTATCATGCGCCACTAGATCAAGAACAAATCCGCCTATATTTAGATCACATTCCCGCTCATATTCGCCACGTGGCTATGATTGCCCATTCTTACAATGAACAACCGCTTGCAGGCGTAGAAGCAGGTGAGGTGCATTTGAGTGACGACGAATACAACCGAGCTTTTACCGTCGATCTAAAGCAGCTGCCGCGTGACTGCTACGGACTTTGGGTCGCAAACTTGCGCCGCGAGGTTGACGACTGGTATCTAACGGTACAACAGCTGCCTCTAAAAGCTGAAAATATCGAAAAATTAGCGCAGCAAGTTGCCCACGAACTAGCCCGCGCGCTACCGATAGCGCAGCCAACGACAACTAGCCTTTAGATACCCAGAAGATAACCGTTAGCGTAATGACTCTCCGCAGTGCGGGCAGAAGTTTTTTGCTTTAGACACTTCTTTTTCTCGGCGCTCAAGCTCCTGCTCACGCAATACTTGTAGCACAATATCTTGCGCTTGCTCTCTATCAAGTCCCAACTCGCGGCGGATTTTGTCGATCATTGTCTGATTTTGCACCAGATCAAAATCACTCTCAATCAGCTGCTCGCGAAAGTCTTGTTCTAGCTCATCACGGCGCTGAGCCAGCTCGTTGGCAAGACCTGTCGCCAAAATACCTGCCGGTAGCGCCGCCAAACCTACCCCCAAAATAGTGATAATAGCGCCGAGTATTTTACCGGCGTTGGTAATCGGCGTCACATCCCCGTAGCCGACCGTCGTTAAAGTCACAACCGCCCACCACATCGCTTTAGGTATCGACTCAAACTCTTCTGGCTGCGCATGATTCTCAACCAAATAGATACCACTGGACGCGGTCACTATCATAATGATTAAGATAAAAATGACCGCTTGGAACGAGCCTTTTTCTTTACTGATGACCACGAGCAAAATACGCATTGAAGCAAAATAGCGAGTGAGCTTCAAAATACGGAACAAGCGCAATATTCTTAAGAAGCGCAGATCGATAGTCACAAAGAAATTTAAGAAGGCTGGCGCAATCGCAACCAAATCGATTAAAGCAGAAGGACTTTTTAGCCACTCCCAACGTTGACGCCAAGTCGTATTATCAGGTTTGGCCTCGGCTACGCTCCATAACCGCAATAGATACTCTATCGAAAACACCACGATTGAGAAATTTTCAAATAAAGTAAAATACTCCTGATAAGGGTAATACCATTGATCAACAGACTCAGCAATCACCGCTGTGACATTGGCCATGATTAAGAAAATTAGAAAGTAATCAACACTACGGCTAAATAGCGTGTCATGTTCATCATTTTGCAAAACATTGTAAACGAAATGACGTAATTGCCGAATGGGATGAAAGGCCATGCTGATCCTTTTAACAAGAGCGATAGTTGAATAAAGAAGAGAAATTACGAATTATAAAGTTTACCACTCTAAACGCTCAGCTGATATTTAACAAAACAAAACTCATAGAAAATAGCGACAGTTTTGATTAAAAATCGTGAGCTTAGAAGATCGTCAAAACTAATTGAGAAGATCCGAAAGCTTACGAAAGCTGATATAGAATAGAATAACCAACCCATAAGACTAACCAAGAAAATCGGCTTAGATTAATAGCGCATAATAGCTATAAATGAGTGTTAACAGTAATATGATAACAACCACTAAACCTAATTGTAGAGCGCGCTGTTCTATAAGTGAGCTGCTATTGCTACTATCAGAGATTAACGCTAGACCGCACTGAGGGCAGCTATTACTCGTCTCATTTAAGATCGTCATTGACATCGCCTTGCTGCAACGAAGCGGCGAATTACTACAATAGCCTGTCATCTGTTCCTCCTTATTTCAAAACCTCTATCAACCCTTTATCTCAATCTCTTGAGCTTCATTATCTTTCTATACCCATCACCTCTTTATTCTTATTATCTTTTTATCCTCAATAACCGTATAAATCCTTCGAAAAACTATCTCTAGGCCATAATATATTGCTAGATTATTTTAATTCACTACTCTTTGTAGGGTTTTTATATTATAATAAATACAAGATAAATACTTTATCTTATCACTGTAACATAGGATATCAGAACTGGTGTCATCCCTCACCAGTAATACGCTGATAATCATTTATTACCTCAAGGATCAAATGATGAAACTACAATCCCTAGTTTTAGCTGCTGCTACTACCCTGACTATGACTTCTGCTTTTGCTGTACCTGCTGGTACTTGGACGGTCGCCGCCGGCGCTCATATGGTTGACCCAAAAAGCGATAACGGTACCTTAGCCGACGGTGCTTTTTCTGTAGAAGTTGATGATGATATTCGCCCAACCGTAAGTGGCGAGTATTTTGTCGCAAATAATGTCGGTATTGAGCTACTAGCTGCTATTCCGTTTCATCATGACATTACCTTAACCGATGCAAACGGCAATAAGGTCGATGCAAAAACTCAGCATCTACCGCCTACGCTATCGCTGCAGTATCACTTCGATGACTATAACCTACCTATGAACGTCAAACCTTTCGTTGGCGTTGGGGTTAACTACACCACTTTCTTTAAAGAAAGAATTTATCTAGGCAATGGTAACGATTTAGATATCGATGACAGCGTTGGTGTCGCCGGTCATATCGGTGTTGATATTCCATTCACGCCAACCGAAGCCTTCCGTATCGATGCGCGTTACATGGATATCGAGCCAGACGTTAGCTTAAATGGCGACGATATTGGCTCAGTGGATATCAGCCCTTGGGTTTATGGCGTTGCTTTCGTAAAAAGCTTCTAACATAAAGCAAAATACGATCTAATAAAACATCAAAAAGCCGGCTAATGCTGGCTTTTTCGTATCTAATGATTGAGAAAAATAGCAAGTGACTAGCATTTATCATAGCTAACAACCCCGAGGGTGTTGAATAATTAGCCATAAAAAAAAGACCGCCCTAAGACGATCTTCTAATCATAACTATAAATATTCGTTAGCGTTTATCTATAATAAAATACGGCGCGGATCCGCTAGCAAAGTCGTGATATAACGAGTAAATACCGCAGCATCAGCACCATTAATCACGCGGTGATCATAGGACAAAGATAATGGTAGCATCAGACGCGGCTCAAAGGTTTGCTTACTCTCATTCCAGCGCGGCTGCATGCTCGCCTCAGAGACGCCTAAGATACCGACTTGTGGCCAGTTTACTAGTGGCGTAAACGCCGTACCGCCCAAGTTACCTTGGCTTGAGATCGTAAAGCTCGCCCCTTGCAGGTCTTTAGTGCTGAGCTTTTTATCGCGAGCCTTGCCTGCCAGCTCGCCGATCTCGATAGCGATTTGCTTTAGACCTTTATCCTGCACGTCTTTTATCACTGGCACAATAAGACCGTCATCGGTTGCCACCGCAATGCCCATATTAACCGTTTTACGTAAGATAATCTGCGTATTATCATCGCTCAAATGGCTATTAAAACGCGGGTGCTGCGTCAAAGCATAAGCCGTGGCTTTGACAATAAAAGCTAAAATCGTAAAGCCAATGCCTTCCGCTTTCATTCCACCTTTGAGCTCGCTGCGTAGTTTTTCAGTCTCGGTAATATCAGACAGATCAAACTGCGTCACTTGTGGTAAGTAAGTATTGTAATTGAGCTGGGGAATCGAGACTTTTTGTAGACGACTTAAGTCCTCTATTTCAGTCTCGCCCCAAATCTCTACGTTACTCATATCCGGCAAGCTTGGTAGACTCGCTCTAGCCGCTCCGCTGCCACTATTGATTGCCGATTTTTGCGTGGTCAAGCTCTCTTTCACATGCGCAAACAGATCTTCTTTTAAGACACGATCGTTAATCGCTGAGCCCGATACTTGCGTAATATCTACGCCTAGTTGACGCGCAAGCTTACGCACAGCAGGACCGGCGTAAACTTCAGTGAGTTTCTCATTCACTTGTGCTTCGGTCAGCTTATTGCTTGCGCTTTTTGCAGCAGCCTTACTATCAGTAGCGGCATCATCTTTCGATGGCGATGCTGCTTGCTTGGATTCATTAGTCGCTTGCTCGGATTTATCTGCTGACTGCTGTGGTTTGGAGTCCTCAGACTCAGATGCTTTATTATCCGCGGCCGAACTATCAGACGTATCAGCGTTACTACCGATAATAACGATAAAGTCTTGGCCATTGGCGACCATGTCCCCTGCTTTCACGAGGATCTTCTCTATTGTACCGGATTCGGGCGCGGGCACTTCGACCGAGGCTTTATCAGACTCAATGAGTAAGATAGAGTCATCGGCAGTGACCTTATCACCAACGCTGACCATAATCTCTGCCACTTGCGCTTCTTCAACGCCTAAGTCAGGCAAAGCGTGAGTCGTTGCGCTGCCGGTATTATTCTGAGTCTTAGAAGAATCAGCATTATCTTTTGTCTGCTGCGCTTGCTCATTATTTGCATCTTCAGCTTCTGTATATTTACTGTCTTCTGTATCGGTTTTAGACGGTTTCGGCTCATTTTTAGAGCTGTCACTAGACTCATCAGCTGCTTCACTATCAACGTCACTATCGACCTCAATGAGCACCATCCCTTCACTAACTTGATCACCAACCTCAACGCTGATTTTGCTCACTTTACCAGCAGCAGAGCTAGGCACTTCAAACGAGGCTTTATCAGACTCTAATAAAATAATATTGTCGTCTTTAGCAATGACATCACCGACTGCTACCATGATCTCACTGACTTCGGCGCTCTCGACACCTAAATCGGGGGCTTTAATATCCATCCTAGTTTCTCCTTATTATCTCGTCATGTAGTTGTGGGCTATTCTTTGATGTCATCATCGTTTAGCAATTCGGCGTCGGCTTGATCTTCGGCGCGACCTTCGCTAGAGATTTCATCATCATCTTCACCGACAAAATCAGGAACAGGATTTGGATTGACGTTATCAGGTGCGGGTGCATCTGGGAAATGATCATAATGAGGCTGCGTCTGCCAAGCGGGCGGCTGATCGACTTCGATACCGAAGCTTGAAATAGCATCTTTGACTAAGCGCATCTCTACTTCACCTTCATCTGCCAAGCGCTTAAGCGTGGCGACGACGATATGAGCGGCATCGACGTGGAAGAAGCTACGCAGCTGCTCGCGAGTATCTGAGCGACCATAGCCGTCTGTACCTAGTGTGGTATAAGGACGGTTGTCAGGCAGCCAAGCGCGAATCTGCTCTGAGTAGTTACGCATATAATCGGTTGCGGCTACCACGATGCCCTCGTGCGGTGCAAGCAGCTCTGTAACCCAAGGCACGACTTCATCATCCATAGGATGCAAGCGATTATAGTCATCACAAGCCATGCCATCACGAGTCAGCTCATTGAAGCTGGTCACGCTCCAGACGTTAGCAGTAATATTAAACTCATCGTTGAGGATCTGCGCCGCTTTTTGTACTTCACGCAAGATTACCCCCGAGCCGAGTAGCTGCACTTGGCTTGAGCCATTATCTTCGAGCAAATACATACCGCGCTTAATACCCTCTTCCACACCTTCTGGCATAGCAGGTTGATCATAGTTCTCATTCATTAGCGTCAAGTAATAATAAACGCGCTCACCCTCACCATACATGCGGCGCAGACCATCATGCATGATGACGGCTAGCTCATAACCAAAGCACGGATCGTAGGTTACGCAGTTGGGCACTACGCCGAATAAAATCTGTGAATGACCATCTTGATGCTGTAAGCCCTCGCCGTTTAGAGTGGTGCGTCCTGCGGTTGCGCCTAATAAGAAGCCTTGTGCTTGACAGTCGCCTGCCGCCCAAGCAAGATCGCCGACACGCTGGAAACCAAACATTGAGTAATAAATATAAAGCGGAATCATTGGCAGAGCATTGACTGAATAGCTGGTCGCTAGCGCAATCCAAGTACTCATCGCGCCTGCTTCGTTGATGCCTTCCTCTAGCATGTGTCCATCGATAGCTTCTTTATAGCCCATGAGCGCTTCGCTATCTTCTGGCGTATACTTTTGTCCAGAAGCAGAATAAATCCCTAACTGACGGAACATACCCTCCAAACCAAAAGTACGCGCTTCATCAGGAACGATAGGCACGACGCGGTCTTGAATATCTTTGTTTTTGAGCATCGCTGATAGCAGACGCACAAACACCATCGTCGTTGATTGCTCTTTACCTTTGCTGCCCTTAAGCACGCGATCAAAAATAGACAAATCAGGGATATTGAGCGGAATATGACCACTACGGCGATTAGGTAGATGCCCGCCTAATGCTTCTCGGCGACCTTTTAGATACTTCATCTCCGCCGAGTCTTCTTCTGGGCGATAAAAAGGCAGCGTCTCTAATTGCTCATCAGTAAAGGGTAGATCAAAACGATCGCGGAAATACATCAACGACTCATGATCGAGCTTTTTGATCTGATGCGATTTATTTACCGCTTGTGCTTGCGTAGATAGGCCATAGCCTTTTACTGTCTTGACTAACACAACGGTTGGCTGACCTTTGGTCTTCATGGCTTCACTAAAAGCGGCGTAGACTTTCACAGGATCGTGACCGCCACGATTCAAGCGGGAGATATCCTGATCTGATAGCTCATTCGCCATCTCCTCGAGCTCGGGATATTTGCCAAAGAACTCGTTACGGACAAAGCTTGGATCACGGGCTTCATATAACTGATATTCGCCATCGACCGCTTCTTCCATACGGTGCTTGAGCACACCAGTATCATCTTTATCGAGTAGATTATCCCACTGGCCACCCCAGATGACCTTAATAACGTGCCAACCGGCACCGCGAAATACCGACTCTAGCTCTTGAATGATCTTGCCGTTACCGCGTACGGGTCCATCAAGGCGCTGCAAGTTACAGTTGACCACCCAAATGAGGTTATCAAGCTTTTCACGGCCAGCAAGGGAGATAGCTCCTAAGCTCTCTGGCTCATCTGTCTCGCCATCACCTAAGAAGGTCCAAATCTTGCGGCCTTCCGACTCAAGCAAGCCGCGGTTTTCCATATAACGATGCACGTGTGCATGATAAATGGACATAATGGGTCCAAGACCCATAGAGACTGTTGGGAACTGCCAATAGTCCGGCATCAAATAAGGGTGCGGGTAGCTCGATAGACCTTTGCCGCCGACTTCACGGCGAAAATTCTCTAATTGCTCCTCATTCAGGCGACCCTCTAGATAAGAGCGCGCGTAGATACCAGGCGCGGAGTGACCTTGATAATAGATCATATCACCGCCGAAGTGATCACTTGCGGCACGGAAGAAGTGGTTAAAACCCGTCTCATAAAGCGTAGCACTGGAAGCGAATGTCGCTAAGTGACCGCCCAAATCATCGTCGTTCTTGTTAGCGCGCATGACCATAGCTAGCGCGTTGTAGCGAATGAGCGCTCGAATCTTACGCTCTATTCCCAAATCGCCGGGATACATCGGCTCGTCTTCAACAGCAATGCTATTGATATAAGCGGTGTCCAAACGGTTAAAAGGCAGGCCTTCTTGTACCGACATATTATAGAGCGCTTTTAATAAAAACTGGGCACGATCCTTATCGGCATGCTTAATCACCGATTCAAAAGCATCTAGCCATTCCTGTGTTTCGGTGCTATCGGCATCCTTGTAATAATTCATCTTTACTTGTCCTTTTTATGAGTAGTTCCTGTTTGCTACAGGATAGGTTATTTCCCTTAAAAGCAAGGGTGAGATTTATGAGTTATATAAAGCAATATTAAAGCCTTTAATTAAGGCTTCTATATTACTTTATGTATAACCGTTATTCATTAAAATAATGAAGAAACAGACAATTTTGCAACTTCCTTGTGCTGCTTAGGGATACTGTCTACTGATTTGAGTTTAAATGCGAGGTTAGCATGAGAGTGACTTTGTCGATTCGTTTAATAAGACATCACAATCTAAAAGTCAGTTTACATATAATCACTGACCTCTATTATAAGCCCTTATGAGTTAAATGTTTATGGCTATTGGTAAATACCCATACGCTAAGCATTTTTTAGAAAAATAGCGCTCTCAGAGCTAGCTATACTAGATGATAAATCTATTCCTTCTACTATCTCTCTCCACCACTTAATCATTGATATTAAGAACATAAGTTTGTTAAATTATCATAGTTTGATAGTTTGACCTGACCATTTTGCGTCCTTTATCTCGATAAAACCATCACACATAAAACTAAATTTGACATTATCATCTTCGCTAGTGACAATTTTTGGTAAATGCCCGCCCCGTTTTGTATAACTGAAAGTTATTGTCCAATCTCATCACACCCTATTCATTCTAAGCTTCGCATTGTCATATTTAAGACAAATAAAACCTTATAAATAAAGGCTTGTAGCTAATATATATACAAGAATACTATCGATTAAATATAGCTTTGGCATATTTGTTGCTGTATTTATAGTCAGTAATAATTGAATGAATTCTCTATCGGTTTATCTGACCGTTTATCAGGAAGGTATGGAAAAGTTATATTCTACAAATTAAATTTCATAATCTTAGAATTAAACTTAAGTCTACTATAACACCCTCCTATCTTTTAATTATTACCGTTCGTCGAAAAGTTTAACAAGATGCACAAATATAGCTAAAACCATGGCATTTATTAGAAATAAATCAGTAAGAAATCTACTACCTACGCCAAAGATATCGAATAGATAACTATATTAAAGGTGACAAAATGCGACAGTCTCAAAAGTTTTTCGAAGCCACCGATATTTATACCTATCTTAGGCATTTGCAACAAATGTTGATTATGGTGGGGATTTTACTGTTCGTATTGAGTAGTGTGTCTGCTTTAGCTAATCCATTCGCTAATAATATACCTAATTCAGCTCCCAATGCGTGTCCAGCCGATCACAAAATGTACTATATTGGGAGATCTAATCCTACCTACACACTTAAAGAGACTCGTGGTTTGGTCTGGAAACAGGGTAACCAAGAACGAGATAGATTTACTTTTGATGAAGGCGCTACCAATAAAATATTTTTTATGCAATTTACTGGTATTGACTTAAATAATAATCAAATCAACAACCAAGACAACAATAGACGTAATACTCCACCTTTTTTCGGTGGCATAACCGGTGCAACGTCTAATGCAATCAATTTAGCACATAACTCCCCTGCTGTTCGTAATACCAATAATACAGTAAGGCTCAGTAGTAATTGGCCAATGAGCAAAATTGGTTTTAAAATTCAAGACTTGGATGCGTCACTTAATACTGGAGCTTCCCTTGCTTATATTGAACAAGCAAGAGCACTTAACAACGGTAAGTTAAGTCTGGCATATACTCCTCCTGCCTTACCTTTTCATGATGTAAGTAATGGCGGTAGTACAATTACTGGTATTGCCGGTCGCAACTGCTCGCTTAACGAGTGCAATATCGATGCAGCTTGGGGCTATACACCTGCTAACACAGAAGTCGTTTTAGAACATGGTATTACAGAGACTTCCATAAATAGTCCTCATGCAGTTGGCTATTCAGATTTTTATTATTGCTTAGCTCCACCTAGGATAGTACTCCAAAAAGTGTTGACAGGTGCTCGTGTTCAGACGACGGATCAATTTAGTTTACAGGTAACTAGCAATAATACAGTCCCTACAAACAACTTCACGACTACCGGATCAGGCTCTACGATTGACAATAACACTACAGCGACTGCAGTGGCCGTTGACCCAAATACAACATTTACTATTGTCGAGAGCGTGATAGGCGGCGGTGATATTATAAACTACGATGCCACGTATAGCTGTAGTAACGCCACGACTCTAAGCGCTACCGACCTCTCTTCTGCCAGCGGTAGTACTGTTTATAATAGTTCAGACAATACCCGCTCTTTTACGCTGTCTAATCTGAACTTTGGGGATGAGATAACTTGTACTATTACTAACACCCCAACCGCCTACACTTTCTCAGGTGTAGTGTTCAACGATAATGGCGGTATCTCCAATATGCAAGCAGATGCTGACAATGCAGATATCACCAGTATCAGTAGTCCTTATTCTAACAACTCTAGTTACTTTAACGGTCTATTCGATACGTCTTTAGAGTCAGGTATTACTGATAGTACAGTCAGTTTAGTCAATTGTGCAACGTCGACTACTGTTTATGGCACCCAAACTGTATCTAGCACAGGTGCTTTTGAAATAACTGCTCCAGCTGGCGTTATCAATTCTAATTCAAATAATATATGTCTCGTAGAAGAAAGGGTTGGAAATGATTATCCGATTCGGACTACCTTAGCTACTAAAGCTATCACTATTCAGCCCGACACCTTAAATTATGATGATAACTTCGGCAGAGTGGTTGCAGCGAATAGAGCTTTAGTTCTCAGAAAAGCTCAATATGTCAATGATTGCCCTACTACTTTGGATTATAGTGCAGCCACCCTTAACACTCTAAATAATCCAAACCCTAGAAGTGGCTTTAGTGAAGATGGAGTCAATGGGAGTAACCTTATTCCTGGTCAGTGTATTGCTTATAGAATCACAGCAACCAATCGTGCCAACCTTCCTATTAGCGACTTTGTGATGCAAGATACTCTACAGAAAAAGGGAATTAAAGGTGCTTTAATCACTTCGGTGTTGATAGGGCCTATACATAATGCCGATGATTACGCTACCGATAGTATCGCTATAGATGAGAATGGAACGGTGATAACTAGAAAGCTTAGCCTGGACCCAAGAAAAAGTCGTAACTTCTACTTTAACACTAAGTACGGCACCACTAACGGTAATAATCCTTAACTTCAGCCCTATCTCTCATCCCACTATCTATACTCAAATCACAGCTATCGTGGCTTGAGTGACTTCTCTATGTCCTTGTTTCGACAACTGTTTTATATCTTCATAAGTTAACCATTTAGCAGATTTTTAATACCATCTATCGCTTTTTAGGTGTTTATCTGGCCTTTCTCTGTAAAAATGCACCATGTAATCAAACGCCTTATTTTCGTTAGCATTATTGCAACTATTATTTTATTTTGGCATAGATATTGCTTGTATAAATTCAAACAGCTATCTGAAGTTATTATCAAAGATCGCAAATAGCAGATCAGCGGTAAAGACGGCAACAAGCAAAAGTAATTTAAAAACATAACTGTTACTAACGATCATGACATAAGCAAGGATACATTTATGAAATACACCACTACCCTACGTAAGGTTCTAATCGCTACTTTAGCTTCTATCAGTTTGATGAGTTTTGCTCATGCTGAAGACGCGCTAAAGATGCAACTGTCTGCTAATAAGGTTGTGACCAATAGCGAGGGCAAGGTTTCTTACGTACCAGTCAATACCGCACCTGCCGGTACGGTTGTACAGTACAAAGCCACTTACTCTAATACCATCGATGAAGACATCCAAGATTTAGAAGTCGTGTTGCCTATTCCGGCCAACATGACTTTCACCGGTGAAGCTAGCCCTGCCAGTGCGCAAGCGAGCATTGATGGTAAGAACTACGCCGATATGCCTTTGATGCGCAAGGTCGACGGCAAGATGATCAAAATTCCTTATTCTGAATACCGTACGCTGCGCTGGAATATCAAATTATTACCCGCACAGAAATCAGCAGCTGTTGCGCTGAACACTACTGTTAATTGATTGAACTATTTTTAACCGAGCGATCCTTCCACCCTTCACCCTAGCTTTCTTTAACACTTTGGAGCAATACATGAGATCAAATACTTTTAACTATAGCCTGCTTGCTGTTGGCGTTGCTGCGCTGATGGGCGTTTCTACTGGTGCGATGGCAGCAACGAGTGGCGAAGCTGAAAACAAGCCATCTATAGCTAACCAAGCTAGCGCTAGCTATAGTGTGGGCGGCATTACCCAAGAACCAGTCGACTCAAATACCGTTACTATTAACATTACAGAGCAGATCTCATTTGCTTTAACTGCGCAAAATGCTGATAACGATCCAGAAGATGACTTAAATGATGGCGGTGATGTTTCTCCCGAGGAAATCGTACAGTTTAAGCATCGATTACAAAATACAGGTAACCGTACTGATGAGTACACCGTTAAACTAAGTAACGTACTGAACGGCTCAGGTGATGAGGCTAACTATAATCTTAGTGCTTCCACTGTTGACTACCAGATCAAAAACGAAGATGGTAAAGATGCTAACGTACCAAATGCATCGGGTACTGGTCTTAAGGTATCTGATATAAATAATATAGCTTTTGAGCTAGAAGCAGGTCAATATGTTGACTTTACTATCAATGCTAAGACCAATGGCAACATAGGCGGTGACACTCAAGATCTAACGCTTACGGCTACCAGTACAGCGCTATCCACTAATACGCCTACAGGGGTTGACGCAACACTGACTAATACCGATACCTCAAATACAGTATTGCCTGTCTTTAGTATCGTCAAGTCCATTACTGACACGCTCAACCTAAACGATCTTAATGATACTGCTACTTATAGCATTACAGTCACTAACGACGGTGATGCCGATTATGCTGCTGATGCCACAAATATTATTGTCCGTGACACCTTACCACCTGGTCTGATCCTTGTACCAGATTCAGTAACTTCAGTTGATGCCACTACTGGCGCTACTGCACAAGAAACTACCACTGGCCCCAATCAAGGATTTGTCTACTCAGGCATTGATTTGGCAGTAGGTGACAGCGTGACTATCACCTTTAATGTCAAGCAAAATCCAGATGTTGCACCTGCTAATGGTGTCGTCAACCATGCGCGTGTCGAAGATACGTTAAAGAACGGCGTAACAATCATTGATAGTACAAATAATACTGATACTGATGAGAACACAGGTACTTATTACCCTGCTAATGATGATAATGAAAACACCAATGGCACACCTCCTACCACACCAGGTGGTGACTCAACTGAAGGGTTAGAAGTCAACAAGCGTAATATTGCTATCTCACCAGGGACGAATAAAGAGATTGCACCAAAGGGTACAGTAGAGTTTACTCATACCATTACCAATAAAGGCGATGCTGATGAAGGTGGTGCTAAACGTCAGATTAATATCACTATTACTGACCCTGCTGGCAATGCGCTTAAAGTCAACAACCCTGTTTATATCGATGATAGCGGTACTGAGCAAGCCTTGATACCAGTTGATGCGCCGAATGGTGTATATCGTCTTCCTGATTCTGTCGTTATTGCCCCTACTGAGAGCGTTGATATTCGTTATGATGTTGTCGCAGATGCAGATGATCCAGATGCGCTTGATACAACAGAAGATAATGTAGTGACAGTTAATCCTCAAGGTAATGATGGCTCAGATCCAGTTGCCGCCACTAATACCACAACTATCAAAGGCTTGGCATTAGCTAAAACTGCAGCTTTAGATGAATTTTGTGATGGCACTGCCGATACAGCATTTAGTCAGAGTCCTAAATTCACTGCAAAGCCAAACCAATGTGTTATTTACAACATTGATGCGACTAACACCTCTTCGGTGCCTACTACAACGAATCCATACTTAGGCTTTGAGATCGCAGATGTTGTCATCTCAGATGTTAAAGCACAGTTTGCTAATGGGGCAATTTATGTAGATAACTCTGCTGCCACAACAGGTGACGCTCCTGTCACTGCGGATGCTACTGATAATGGCACGGCTATCACTACTACTGTGAGCCCACTTGCACCACAAGAAACAGCAACTTTACAGTTCCGTGTGAAAATCAAAAATGATCCTGTAGCAGCTCCAAATCCTTAATAATTATGGTCATATTAAGGTCTATTCTATTTTTAGACATTTCTATAAGTCTCGCTTGAGGCCTATAAAACAACGCTCTAGCTTGAACTAAGCATTTTATATCAGCCAAGCTAGAGCATTACCACCCTTTATGTTTTATTGGATAAGCGACATATTATGACATCTCATGTAATAAATACGTCTAAACACATCACGCACTCAACAGCTAAGATATCTGCGCTGTCGTTTGCTATGTTGCTTATGCAATCAAATATCGCCATAGCCGCAGATGATACAAACCCGAATTTACAAATCATCAAAAACACGGCAAACGCCAGCTATGACGTTGGTTCGGTTGAGCAAAGCAACTCCTCAAACCAAGTACAAGTTAAGTCTTCCGCTTTACCTGAGTATGGTATTGAACTAACTCAGCCGCTAATACAGACCGTCGAGCCTGGCACTACTGTCAGTTGGGTAAACGTCCTCAAAAATACCAGCTATAACAATCAGACTGTCGAGCTAACGCTTGATATTGCCCCGGCGCTCTCAAATGTCAAAGTCTATCAAGATTTAAATAAAAACGGCATCATCGATGGGGAAGATAGCGAGATCATCTTCGACAGCTTAACCACGCAGATCAAGCTTGGTCAGAGCGAGAATATTCAGTTTATTGTTCAAGCTTTATCAGATGTGAACGGTAAAAGCGGAGATACCGCTGATATTAAGATTGGCGCTGTGGTATTAGAAGACGAATCAATTACTGCATCAGCTATCGACAATCTAGTTATTGTTGAGCCTGAGATTAACTTTACGACTCCTAAGTTCGATGGCAATAAGTCCACCTCACAACTTGGTGATGACGTCTATATCGAAGCCAGCTACGCGCAGTGTAATGTGCAGCTAGATAAACCTGATCAAGCTTGGGTCACTGTTACCTCTTCGTTGACAGGTGATAAATACTCACTAAAAGCGCTTGAGACAGGTAACAGTACCGGTAAATATCAGCTATCCGCGCCTACTCAAAATAACGCCAATGCTATCAATGATAAAATTATTCAGACTTTAGCAAACGATACTTTAACGGCGAGCCTAGACGCTTGTATCGCTCCTTCTGTTGGCACTGGCGCTGAACAGCTACCAAGTACAGGCGACTTCACCCTTCGTATCGAAGATTTAGACACAAAAGTCGATATCGTCGATGACAACCCAACCTTAGTCGTTACCAAAGAAAGTGAAGTTAAGAGCGCTGAGCTTGGCGATTATGTCAACTACACGATTAGCGTGACTAATAATGGTAATTCTACCGCTTATGATGTAGCGCTAAAAGATGCTTTGCCGCGCGGTTTTGATATGGTCGCCAACAGCGTCCGTATCGATAACAATAATACTGATAACGGTATCGATATCAATCAGCCTCAGACCACTGAGTTTAGCGCTGAAGGCAAATATCAGGTGTTAAGCCTAGGCAACTTAGCTGCTAATGAGTCTAAAGAGATCACCTATCGAGTATTGATCGGTGCCTCAGCATTAGGCGGAGACGGAATCAACCGCGCTATCGCTGTAGCCAATAATGAACAAGGTCAGAGCCTAGTCTCAAGAGAAGCGCAGTGGCAGATCGAAGTAGAACGCGGCGTGATGAATACTGACGGCATCATCGTCGGTAAGGTCTATCACGATATCAACCGTGACGGCATCCAACAAAAAGAAGATGGCGAGCTTGGCGTCGCAGGCGTGCGCATCTATATGGAAAACGGTAACTTCATCGTCACCGATCCTGAAGGTAAGTATAACTTTTATGGCGTGAGTGCCAAGACACACGTACTCAAAGTCGATCGCACTACCATTCCGCGCGCCACTGAGCTAGTGATCCAAAGTAACCGTAATGCTGGCGACGCTGGTAGCCGTTTCGTCGATTTGAAATATGGCGAGCTACACCGCGCTGACTTCGGTATCGTCGGCGGTATGGGTGATAGCACTGAGCGTCTAAATGCTGAGCTCATCGCTCGTAGTAAGTCTATCAGCGCCAAAAATAATGCGCTTGAGCAAGCGGTAAAAAGTCAGCTGGATCTAGAGCCAATCTACGATCGTGATTATGATGATAATGTCGATGCTAGCGGCTGTAAGTCTAACGATGCTTTAGATCAAGGTATTAACTGTGACTCAGCTATTGTCAATGATATGGTTAATCCAGCTAACGAGCGTATCGACTTAAAAGTCAATACTATCGCCCAACCAAAAGAAAAAGTACTCGAAGAGTTTCTAAAAGAAGTCTCCGATAATGACGTCGCTTTTATTAATCTAAGCGAAGGCCAGCAGCTCAGTACTTATAAGCAAATGGTGCAAGTACAAGCGCCGCTCGGTGCTAACTTTACTTTATACGCTAACGGTAAAGCGGTCTCAGAGCAGCAAATCGGTAAAACCGCTGAGCAAGAAAAGCAAAAGGTAACCGCTTTTGATTATTATGCAGTTGATCTAAAGCGCGGTAATAATACCTTGCGCGGCGTTGCAACTGACGTCAATGGTAAAGTCATCTCTGAGCAAACGATTAAAGTAACAACGCCAGATAGCTTGCAAGCGATTGACTACCGTACTCAAGATCAGCTCGTTCCTGCCGATGGCATCAGCGAATATCAAATAGTTATCAGCCTAAAAGATCGTGATGGTAGCCCTTACGTCGCCTCTACGCCGATCACCATCGATACCAATATCGGCCGCATTAATCTAAAAGATAGCAGCAAAGACAAAGCAGGCACACAAATTACCGTTAATGGCGGCGAGCTGTTGATACCTGTCACCGCGCCAAGCGTTCCCGGCAAAGGCGAGCTGGTTATCGATACTGGTAGCAGCAAACAAATCATTCCGCTACAGTTCACCGCTAAGCTGCGTCCGCTCATCGCCGTCGGTATCGTCGAAGGCGCAATCTCACTTAAAGACTTCGATGGTGGTCAAATTACTGATGCTCAAGGCGCATTTGAACAAGAGCTACATGAAATCTCAGGTGATGACGATTACGCCGCCTCGGGCCGCGCCGCTATGTTCCTCAAAGGTAAAGTACGCGGTGATTATCTGCTGACATTAGCTTATGATAGCGACAAAAAAGGCGAACGCCTGTTCCGTGACATCGAACCGGGTGAATACTATCCAGTCTATGGTGATAGCTCAGCAAAAGGCTTCGATGCGCAGTCGACTAGCAAGCTTTATGTGCGCGTTGATAAAGGCCGCTCGTTCGCTATGTATGGCGATCTCAAGACGCAAATCGATAATGATGAAGGCATCAAGCTCGGTCAATACAACCGTACTTTAACGGGTCTAAAAGCTCAATATGAAGACAACAATACTCGCGTTACTGCCTTCGTCGCTGAGACCAGCACTAGCCAGCGCGTTAATGAAACTCGCGGTTTAGGTATCTCAGGCCCTTATCCTTTAGCGGAGGACTTCGATGCGGTATTAGAAAACTCAGAAACTATCGAAGTTATCACTCGTGATGCCAACAATCCAGGCTTAATTATCAGCCGCGAGACCCTTACGCGCTTTGCTGATTATGAGATCGACCCAATTAGCCGCAGCTTATTTCTAAAATCTCCTATTGCAAGCCAAGATTTAGCGGGTAATCCTATTTACCTACGTGTCACCGTAGAAGTCGACGAAGGCGGCGACGATTATATCGTGGGCGGTATCGCAGTTAAGCAACAGCTCACCGAAAAAATCGCCATCGGTGGCAGCTATATCAATAGTGATGATCCGCTAAACGAAGAGCAATTGGCTAGTGTCAACACCGTTGTCAAAATGAACGATAAGCTCAAGCTCGTCGCTGAATATGCGATGAACAAGGCGGAAAATCCAAACTTTCAGCCTAGCAATCAGATTAACGCTTCAGCATTAGACGCTAATGATACTGATGGCGATGCTCTACGTATCGAGCTTGATTATGACGATAAGAAAAACACTCGTGCTAAAGCTTACTATAATGATACGGATGAAGGGTTTGTCACCGGAGCCTCTCCGCAAACTGCGGGTCGTCAAGAGTCTGGCTTTGAGGTCGCACATCTCATCAATGATAAGAAAACCGCGTTAAAGCTAGAAGGTGTACGTACTAAAGACTTGACTACCGAAGCTAGTCGTCAAGGAGTGCTAGCGAGTATCGAGCAGCGTTTGAGCACCAATGTCGTCGGTGAGATTGGTGTCCGTTATTATAAGCAGGACGCGACAGCCGCTTCTCGCAATATTCAAGACGCCACTGATGTCGTCGATGTCACTGACGATACTCTCTTTAATGATGACATTATTAACCAATCGGCGCTTAGCGGCGTCAATAATGCTGATAAAGATATTGAAGGCACTACCGCGCGCGCTCGTATCACCGCGCGTCTGCCTAAGCTCAATAACTCATTAGTGTTTGCAGAATATGAGCAAGATATCGATAACAGCGAGCGCAATGCCACCTCTGTCGGTGGTGAGACGCCTCTCGGTAATTTGGGCCGTTTATATGCTCGTCACGATCTGATCAATAGTCTCTCTGGCAGCTATGGTCTCGATGATACCGAAGAACGTCAGCGCACAGTATTTGGCTTTGATGCCAACTACATGAAAGACGGTAAAGTCTATAGCGAATACCGTATGCGTGATGCTATCAGTGCTCGCGAAGCAGAAGCCGCTATCGGTCTTAAAAACAAATGGTATATCCAGCAAGGTCTGACTGTAAATACCTTATTTGAGCGTGTCGAATCCTTAGAAGGTGAGACGGAAAATACCGCTACAGCAGTAGGCGTAGGCGTTGAGTATCTAGCGCAGGAGGACTATAAAGTCTCAGGACGTTTAGAGAAGCGTTGGGGCGAGACTAGTGATACTCTACTCGGTAGCGCGGGTGTTGCTTATCGCTATACTAATGAGATAACTTTACTTGCTAAAGACATCTACTCACAAGTGGATTATGATGATGGCGATCGTACTGTCAATCGTTTCCAGTTAGGCGCAGCATACCGTGACTATGATAGTAATCAGCTAGACGCTTTAGCTAAGCTTGAATACCGCTTAGACGATAATAATACCGGCGATGATACTTATCAAAAAGACACGATTATCTGGTCATTGAGTGGTAACTATCATCCAACACGTCCTTTGACTTTATCGGGTCGTTATGCCGGTAAATACACGCAGTTCGATGCCGATAATATTAGCAGCGATAATACTGCCCATGCTCTATATGGTCGTGGTCTATATGACTTAACTGAGCGCTGGGATATTGGCCTGCAAGCGGGCACTTATTGGAATGAGCAAGCCAATGATATGTCTTATATGCTGGGCGCTGAAGTCGGCTATAGCCCGATGACTAACCTATGGTTGTCACTAGGCTATAACTTTATGGGCTTTGAAGATGATGATATTGCCTACGATGATACAACTCAAGAAGGCGCTTACTTTAGATTACGCTTTAAGTTTGACGAAGACTTATTTAAAGGTAAAGATACTAGCACTAACCCACGTTTAGACCCTAACTCTACCTTATAAGCTATTTAGCGATACTTTTACCTTAATTTGAGGTCTGCTCTATGACTAATATGACAAACAAATCGGGCACTTTAAAGACTACCCTACTTTCAGCAGCATCTTCATCATTTGCGCTAATGTTAGGGTTGACTGGAATTTCTACGGTACAGGCTGCCGTTTCGCTTGATGAAGATGTCGTCATTAGTCCTACCGCTGTCAACTGTCATATTGGCGCTACAAAACTTCAAAACAACTATAAAGGCAACCGTCAGCGCGCAATCGCTTGTATGCAGCTACAGCTCAAGAGTTACCAGCTCGCTAGCATGAGCGCCCGCCAGCAGTACTTTGCTTATAAAGCGCAGGCTTGGCTTAATTATACCAATCACGAGGACAGCATCAATAGCAGTACCGCCGCCGGAGACTATGCCTTTGATGAGGCAAAAAACATTTTACAAGCATTACAAAGCGGCAGGGAAGATAGCTTAAACTTAATGGTCGATATCCCCAAGACCTCTGCGCTGATGCGCCCAGATATTTGGGCCAATATCAGTGCTCTAAAAGATAGTGGCGGTATCGCTAGTGCGCCGCGCGAGCTTGCTTTTAGTGAGGTGAGCTTAGTGTGGGCCGCCGCTGATCATTGTGAGCATGGCTCTCGCAGCTCAGGCTCTCACTTTCGCATGGCGGATCGCTGGCTTGAGCAAGCACGCGAAGCCTTTGTCAATGCTAATGACTCAGCTGCTAGTCTCGCTATGCAAGAGCTAGCCGTCAGCTACTATCAGCAGTATAAAACACTAAATGCAAGCGATGATGTTTGCCGCGGGCAAGAGCTAACCTCGCTAGTGCTAACCGCTATCTCGCTCTTTATAGCCGATTCTGCTATCACTCATAACATTAAGATAGCAAGTGCCATTCCTAGCACTGAACCTACAGTCAGCTATCAAGTGATTAACTAACTTGTAGTCAATCATATGATAGCTGATCTATCTAAAAGTCGATACCTTACTATTAGCGTATCGACTTTAAGGTAGGTGCGGTTAACTTGTATACAAGTTAACTATAATCAGCCTCTATCTTTAGCCTTGAGCACTTATTCTGTAAACTATCAGTATTCGTTCTATTATCAGCATCAATACTTATTTGATATTGGATATGAGCGAGGTCATCTTCAACCGTCTCATAGGCTATCTCCACCACCGACAACAGCTTGGCTAAAAACTCCTGCGCGGTGAAGCGCCCATCGATATAACTACCGTCAAGTCCTAAATACTGATTCGACAACACATGCCGTAAGCGCTCACAGGCAGGTAGCGTATGCTTGGGTAGATACCCCATCTTTTGAGTAATATGTTGTGGTCGTAGCTCAAGCTTATGTATTTGCTGAATGATTTGCAGGGCTAAAAGGTGACGCGGCTGGTAGTGCCGAGTATATATAGAAAAGCAGCTATCTTGGCTAGCTGTCGAGTTAAAGCTAGTAGGCATGGTGAACTCCTGCAACTCCGACAATAAGTGATATGGTTTGTCATTATGCATTTTGACAAACAAATTAGGCACAGATGAGAGTGTCGGAGTACAAGCTCATGCGCTTTACCAGTATTATTTTACATCGTGCTGGAAGTTGCAAGATTGGTCATGTTATTCATTATAAAAAATAACATGACCAATCAATTAAACCCACGATAGATTAGTTAAGAATGATAGCACATCATTAATTGCTAGTTCAATAATACTCTTATTTACGCTTGAGTCATATTTATTATTAAACTTCAGTTGAGCTAATTATTACTTATCATTAGTGACAATATCTTTTTGGCGTAATTTTAGTAGTAGCTTTTGCTGCCAAGGCAAGCGCTGATACGCTTGTAATTGCTGCGCAAGCTGCTGTTTTTGTCTTAATATAGAGGTATTTTGAATGACATAAACCTTACGACTAAGGCGGTTTATAATTTGACCTGCCTTATTTTCTATTATCGCTTGAATCGTATGCTCTCCTGGATTGAGATCGATTGTGGCGATTGACGCAGTTACGCCTTGCGAGATCAACTTATCATCTAGATAGATACTAATGCGATCGCCTGCTTGCAGCGCTGGGCTCAGTTGCAGATTGACGGTAATAATTTGCCCTGGACGCTGATAAGCGCGTTCGGCCTTAGGCTCAACCATAGTCAGCTGATAATTAACAGCGGCTTGTAAGGTTGGTTTTGGCGCTGTTGCCAGTTGACTCGCCTGATCGTTGCCATTTGCGCTAGTAGTTGTGCGGTTGGTGCTAGCAGCATTAAAGCTACTACTATTGCCGATAGTGTTGCCAGTAGTAATACCTGTTTGACTAATCCGCTTGTCCGCTTGCTGCTCATACGACTGCGGACTATCGGTAAAGGTAACTTGACCGGTACGCTCATCGACGACTTTATAGATGGGCGCTGCGTTTGCTGACAAGATATGGCCCCCAACCGTCATTATTGAGAAAAACGTTAGCAAGCTTATCGCTGATGGTTTGATCTTAAGCTTTTGTTTCAGTGCGAGAGTCATAGTCGGTTGACCTAGATAATAGTGATAGTTATTATTATGCTTTATTTTTGCGGCTAATACCGTAATTGCTTTGAAACGGTATAAACCAATATGTATAAACCAAAAAAACCAGCTAAGATTACCTTAGCTGGTTTTGCTTATCCTAAATGGTTTCGCTTATCCCCTAGCGACTAGCAGCTATAGTATAAGTCAAACTCGACCGGATGCACGGTGACATTGACGCGCTGCACTTCCTCTTCTTTAAGCGCAATAAAGGCTTCTAGCATCTCTTCTGTGAACACATCACCTTTTAATAAAAACTCATGATCATCACGCAGGGCTTGTAGCGCGATTTCTAGATTTTCAGCAACCGTTGGGATTTGCGCTTCTTCTTCTGGCGGTAAGTCATACAAGTTTTTGTCCGCGGCATCGCCTGGATGTATCTTATTTTGGATACCATCGAGGCCTGCCATGAGCAGTGCGGCAAAAGTTAAGTAAGGGTTAGCCGCAGGATCTGGGAAACGGGCTTCGACACGCACCGCTTTTGGGCTACTCACATGTGGGATACGGATAGACGCTGAGCGGTTAGAGGCTGAATAAGCAAGCTTAATCGGCGCTTCATAATGCGGTACTAGGCGTCTATAGCTGTTGGTCGAGGGGTTAGTAATGGCATTTAACGCGCGCGCATGCTTGATAATGCCGCCGATAAAATATAGAGCGGTCTCAGATAGGCCTGCGTACTCATCGCCGGAGAAAGTGTTGACGCCATCTTTTGAGATTGACATATGTACGTGCATACCAGAGCCGTTATCGCCGACTACCGGCTTTGGCATAAAGGTGGCAGTCTTGCCAAATTGATGGGCGACATTATGGACGACGTATTTTAATTGTTGGACTTCATCCGCTTTACGCACAAGCGTGTTAAACGCGACACCGATTTCAGACTGACATGGCGCCACTTCATGATGATGTACCTCAACACTACCCTCACCGATGATCTCTTCGATACGCTCACACATGACCGAGCGCATATCTTGTGAGCTGTCGATAGGTGGTACTGGGAAATACGCACCTTTCACACGCGGACGATGCCCCATATTGCCCCACTCATAGGACTCATTAGTCGACCATGCGGCTTCTTCAGCGGTGATTTTATGGCTGACGCCAGACATCTCAATTGACCATTTCACATCATCAAAAACAAAGAATTCTGGCTCAGGACCGAAGTAAGCGGTATCACCAATGCCAGTAGATTTCAGATACTCTTCAGCGCGGCGAGCGATAGAGCGCGGATCGCGATCATAGCCCTGTAGCGTTGACGGTTCTATGATATCGCAAGTCACGACGACGGTAACGGCATCAAAGAAAGGGTCCAAAAAAGCGGTCTCTGGATCAGGTCTTAAGATCATATCTGACGCTTCGATACCTTTCCAACCTGCAATGGAGGAGCCATCGAACATTTTGCCATCTTCCATCACCTCTTCATCAACGCTATGCGCTGGAAAGCTGATGTGCTGTTCTTTACCGCGAGTATCAGTAAAACGAAAATCCACCCACTTAGCATTTGAGGATTCGATAAGGTCTAATAATTTATTCGACATGAATAATCTCCGTTGGGTTATTAGGTTTTGGTTATTAAAGTTTGCTACGGTTTTGTGATTTGACGCTTAGTCTAAGAGTCGCTATATCCTAAACCACTTTATGCACTAAATATAATAAGGCAGTTATCAGACGCTATTTTAACAACATCTTATCAATGCTGCTCAACTGTTATACAGTTATATCAACCGCCGTCTACAATAGTAACGGTGCAACTGCTATGCCAAAATGTTATTTAAGCCCTAATAAAAGTGCCTGTGCTCATGAAGCCGTCTCAAATCAAGCTAATTTATCATGTTAAGGAGACAACCTTAGGTATAATTATTTTTAATATTGTTAATACAAGCCTCTTTACAGAGCAAAAATGCACTATATAAGTGCTTTTTTATTTAGTAAAAGCCAAAATAGTGCAGATAATTATAATCCTCCTACAGCATCCGTACTTAAAATGACTCTGTATATAATGGATCTTATACTATTAATCGCGGATGCCATTTGTTTGTTAACACCCTAGAAACTTGCTAGCGCTAAAAATAGTGGTAAGATAGCAAAGCACTAACCAAGCACCAAACACTCCCTTTTTTACATGAGTAAACGCCAATGATTCTAATGATCGACAATTACGACAGCTTTACGTACAACATTGTACAGTACTTCGGTGAACTCCAGCAGGACATCACCGTCTGGCGTAACGATCAGGCCACAATCGAGCAAGTCAAAAAGCTCGCTCCTAAGCTGATTGTCATCGGCCCTGGCCCCTGCGATCCAGATCGTGCTGGTATTTCACTGGAGCTGATTGACACCTTCAAAGGCGTGATTCCGATACTAGGTATCTGTTTGGGTCATCAAGCTATCGGTCAAGCCTTTGGCGGCAAAGTCGTCAAAGCCGGCGCAGTCATGCATGGCCGCTTATCCTCGGTTTATCATAATTATGAAGGCGTGTTCAAAGATTTGGCTAATCCTACTGACTTTACTCGTTATCATTCTTTAGTAGTAGATAAAGCGAGCCTGCCTGACTGCTTAGAGGTCACCGCTTGGACACAAAACGCCGATGGGAGCATTGAGGAGATTATGGGCGTGCGTCATAAGCAATTTGCTATCGAAGGGGTGCAGTTTCACCCTGAGTCGATCTTAAGTACGGCGGGCTACCAGCTATTAAATAACTTTTTGCAAACCCATAATTTAGCGATTTTAGACGCGGATGAGTTACCGCAAGTTGGTTAGTGGCAGTCGATAATGACAGGTTGCTAATAACTAAATTTTGTTAATAACTTAAGACTGCTAAAATTAACCCTATAATAAACGAAAAACATAATAATAAGCGAGGCATCATGAGCGCCGAAAATACGACTGACACCCTATCCCAAAACACGCCAGAACAGATTACCGAGCTCTCAGAGGAGCAAGTCCATAAACTACTGACCTCGGCTTTAGATCGGATCTTGCAGCGTATTGATCTAACCTTTGATGAGATGCGTGAAGTGATGCTAGTGATCATGCAAGGCAGATGTAGCGACGCTTTGATGGGCGCTATTTTGACCGGCCTGCGAATGAAAGGCGAGTCTATCGACGAGATTACCGCTGCGGCTAGTGCGATGCGTAACTTAGCGGAGAATATCGAGCCTAAAGGGTGCGATTATCTGGTCGACATCGTCGGTACTGGCGGTGATGGTGCGAATTTATTTAACGTCTCCACCGCATCTGCCTTAGTCGCCGCCGCTGCGGGCGCACAAGTCGCTAAACACGGCAACCGCGGAGTCTCAACGAAGTCTGGCAGCTCAGACTTATTAGAACAGGCCGGTATTAGCTTAGCGCTAGACCCCGCCCAAGCCCTTAAATGTATCGAGGATGAAGGGATTGGCTTCTTATTTGCCCCCAATCATCATAGCGCCATGCGTTATGCCAATCCGGTGCGCCGTGCCTTAAAAGCGCGGACTATCTTCAATATTTTAGGGCCCTTGACCAACCCTGCTGGCGTGCCCAATCTGGTTATTGGCGTCTTTACCGCCCAGCTTTGTGAGCCGCTTGCTAAGGTTATGAAAAACCTAGGCGCCCAGCATGTGATGGTCGTCGGTGCCAAAGATGGCTTGGATGAAATCAGTCTTGCCACATCTACCACCGTCGCTGAGCTCAAAGATGGGAAGATAACGGTCTATGAGATGATGCCAGAAGATGCCGGTGTCGAATCACAAACCCTTATCGGCCTCGATGTCGACTCACCTAAGCAAAGTCTGGCGCTCATTAAAGCCGCCTTATCAGGCGAAGAGACTCACGATCGCTCCGTTCTCAAAGCGCGTGATATGATAGCCCTTAATGCCGGCGCAGCTATCTACACCGCAGGACTCGCTAGCAACTATCCTAATGGCGTTAGCCGCGCACAAAAGGTGATTCAAAACGGTAGCGCTTTGACTAAGCTTGATTCACTAGCCGCGTATACCCAGCAACTAGCCGCTCAAGCTTAACTGTCATCTAGCCACTACTCTATCGTTCTTAATTTGGATACTCCCATGACTGCAA
The DNA here is from genome assembly GCF_052259045.1 of Psychrobacter sp. 1Y11. NCBI lineage: Bacteria > Pseudomonadati > Pseudomonadota > Gammaproteobacteria > Moraxellales > Moraxellaceae > Psychrobacter > Psychrobacter sp. 1Y11. The sequence continues at coordinate 111,801 of NZ_JBQQER010000001.1, read as the reverse complement.
ATACGACAACAGATATCGACATTCCCTCAGTATTACAGCGCATTGTCGCTACTAAAACATTAGAGGTGGCTGCTGCCAAAAAACAGCGCTCGCTTGCGGAGCTACAAGCTAAAACCAAAGAGGAAACCCAGCCTCGCCGCGGCTTTGCTAATACTTTACGCGCAGCTGATATTGGCATTATCGCTGAGATCAAAAAAGCCTCACCCTCTAAAGGGGTGATTAACCATAATTTCTCGCCTGCTTTATTTGCCCAGCAATACGAGCAAGCCGGCGCTAGTTGTCTATCCGTACTGACCGATCGTGACTATTTTCAAGGCGATGATCAGTACTTGCTGCAAGCCTATAATGCCGCTAGCCTGCCGGTATTACGTAAAGACTTTATGATCGATGCCTATCAGATTTATGAGTCCTATCTGCTTGGTGCTGATTGCATCCTATTGATTATGGCCTGTCTTGATGACAAGCAAGCTTACGAGCTGCACGCACTAAGTATTGAGCTGGGTATGGATGTGCTGATAGAAGTTCATACGAGCGATGAGCTTGAGCGCGCACTACAGTTGCCGCGCTCTGTCCATAATATTTATGGTATCAATAACCGCGATCTAAATACTTTTGCGGTGGATCTACAAAACACCTTAAAGCTGAAGGATAGATTGCTTGCAACCCTAGCTAATGATGATGCGACTGTAGAGCCACTTATCGTCACCGAAAGTGGCATACATAGCAGCGACGATATTGAGCTGATGCTAGCGCAAGGTATTCAGCATTTCTTAATTGGTGAGCAGTTTATGAAAACCGATCATCCAGGACAGGCGTTACAATCCTTACTTGCGAGCGTGAATATACAAGCGTAAAGTACACCTACTATTAGCATTGTGAGAGCATTGTAAGAACACTGTACTGCAGCCTAAAAGGCTTAATTACTCATTCATTTTTATCAACCAAACAGATTTATACTCATTATGGCAAATTCTCTATTTTCAAAAGAAATGCAAGACCAGCTCAAAGAGCTCAAAGGACAACTCAGTAAAGGCCGTGATACCAATAGCCCTGAAGGCGAAAATCAAAAGCCGACTGAGCCTGTCTCTCTGCCCACGCAAAAACAGGTCAAAAAGACGGTCAAGCAAATGGACAGCGAGCATGTCGACGATGACAAAGTACTGTTTATGCAAGCGATGCATGGCGTCGATCAATTAGAAGACAAAAATGTGCGCTCGCCGGTCAAAGCGAATAAAGCCAGCAAACCTGACGCCGCCACCCTATCGAAACGAGCGGCAGCGCAAGGTAACGAAGACGGTGATTTAAGTACTGGCTTATCTGATATGCAAGCGCTATTGAACCCAGTAGCGAGCGAAGCTTATTTATCTTACAAGCAGCCTACGCTACAAAACAAAGTCTTCACTCAGCTTAAACAAGGCAAGCTTCGCTGGTATGATGCCGTAGATATCCACGGCTGTACCATCGAAGAGGCGCGCGAAGCCATGACCCAATTATTGGTGCAAGCTAAGCGAAATAACGAGACAATGGTAAAAATCGTTCATGGCAAAGGCTCTGAGGCTATCCTAAAAACTTGCGTCAATGGCTGGTTACGTCAGCTACCAGAAGTACTAGCTTTTTGCTCAGCGCCGCCAAAAGACGGTGGTAATGGCGCGGTTTTAGTACTGCTAAAAAAGCCTAAAGCCGATGGTGAATAAGTTATTATTACTATAGTTAACAATAGTTTAAAAAAGGACTGCATAACGCGGTCCTTTTTTATGACTAGTTTATGACTCATTCTATAATTGGGGAAGAATCATTATGAGCATTAATACCCTTGATACCTCAGCCGAGCTAACAACCCATATCCAAGCGCTTATCGAGATAGAACCAAGATTTGCGCCTGTCTATGAACAAGTGGGCGTGCCAAGTTTACGGCGTAATGAAGGCGGGTTTGCAGCTTTACTACGAGCGATAGTCGGGCAGCAGCTATCCGTCGCTGCCGCTAGTAGTATTTGGCAAAGATTGGTTGATGCAGACTTAGTAACGCCCAAGGCGCTTATGCAAGCCGATGATGAGCGTTTGAGAGCGCAAGGTCTGTCTAGACAAAAAACCCGCTATGTCCGCTCTTTAGTGGAGCATGATATCGATTATCAGGCACTAAAAACGATGAGTGATAGCGAGGTCATTGACACTTTGACCGCGGTTGTTGGTATAGGACGCTGGACCGCTGAGATGTATTTGCTATTCTCTTTAGGCCGCGCTGATGTTTTGGCTGTCGATGACTTAGCGATTCGAGTAGCCGCTATGGCGCTGTTAGAGTTGCCCGATCGCCCTACTCCAAAACAGCTAAAGATAGCAGCGCAGCCTTGGTCTCCTTATCTTAGCGCTGCCAGCTTACTGTTATGGGCACACTATGGCTGGCTACGAAACAAAGAAGCTATACCGGTATAAGTGCCGGTAACATCGCTACAGTCGCTTCTTTTATCGCCGTTTTGTGCATAGGTGATGATGAGAGTTAATGCTTGTTCCAAGGCTGATTCCAAATAGAGATATTGAAGCTCTTTTTAGTGCGTTTAAAGTGGCGCTTGGCCAGCCTCAGCGTGGTAATTTGCTTAGACTTATTAGGATTACTGACTTTATTTTTAGCCAGTTTAGCCTCTTTTCTCTCTTTTACTGCACTCTTGCTACTATTCGTCTGGCTACTATCTATCTTACTACTATCAAAGCTATTTGCTTGAACCGCTGTTTGGTTGAGCTGCGAACCGCTATTCTGCTCAGCCATTGTAGCTGAAGCTTTCATTTCACCATCTGACCCATTATCAGGCTGGTCTTGAGCGATATCATCAGCAGTCTCAGGCTCTGAATGATCGTCAAGATCAGCTTGATTGACGAGTAACTGCTGTGTCGGTAGCGCATGCTCCACTTTGTAGTCTTTGACTTTGGTCAATATATCGACTAGCAAAGTATCTTGTTTACCATAAAACTCAATCACATCGAAGGAATTGACGTAGGCTCTTAACTGAATAATATAACAGTCTTGACGCAGCTCTAAGATATTTGCCTGATTCCACTCTTTGTTGGTCAGTTCGTGCTCTTTGAGTAGCGTATCTAAATCATTGACCATCTCAAAGATCACGTTGATATCAGCACTGCGTTTGATATATAAATTATGCAAAAAATGAAACATATCACGCGAGGTAAAGTTCTCAATCTGCATGGAGGAGAAATCACCATTAGGTACGGTGACGATAGTACGGTTTAGGGTGCGCACCCGTGAAGAGCGAATACCGATATCGATCACCGTTCCTTCATAAGTGCCAAACTTACAATAATCGCCTATCCGTACTGGTGAGTCCGCGACCACCACCACACTACCGACTAAGTTCTCAATCGTCTTTTGCGCACCAAGTGCTAAGGCAAGACCACCGACACCTAGAGCAGCAATACCGGTTGTTAGATCAAAGCCTAAATTACCGAAGATGACAATCACCGCAAAGATGAGCAGCAGCGCCTTGGTTATCTTACGCATCAGTCCTAGGATAGAGACTCGCTCAATGTAGTTCTTTTTATAGCTTAAATTAACGGCGCGGGTAAACAGCACATCTACCATACGCAGCAGTAGCCAAGTTACTGCTAACCAAGAAGCGATATCAGTGAAGCGATTGATCGGCTCACGCAGCGTCACAGATATCCCTGAGTAGACCATGACCTCAGACAATATTAGCGCCATAATGACTACAGACAGCGGTAGTATAATCTTATCTGGCAACGGCAACGGTTCACCGCGCACTCGTGGATAGAACACACGCAAAAAGTGATAGCAGAGCCATACCGCGATATAAGTGACTAAAAAACTACCTAAAGCCAGCATGATGGCGGCAACCAAATCTGCCAACTGATAGCCAAATAACTTTTCGTCCTCTAAGCTCTCCATGGTATAACGCGATATCAGTGTTGGCTCAGTGTTTTCGATAACATCCGGCACTAAGCTCAACGTACCACTAGAGAACTGCCAATACTTTTTACCATTTTCAGCGACGACACGCTCTAGGATGAGTGAGACATTCTTATCATTGATACTGATATTACCGACTTTTTCTTGATTGGGCGGCAGCTGATCGGCAAGGTTACCTTCTGGCGTATTATTGATTTGCAAATCGGGCTGGAAACGTCCTCCTGCATCTAGGGCTTGCTTGAATTGGCGAACGATAGGCGTTGGATTGTCTGATTTGGATAAATTAAGATAATTACTCGCCAGTAAGTAATCGTTTTCACTCAAAGCATTGATAAAGCTTTGTACCGTTTGCCTAGGGGTGTCGCGCCCAAAAGAGTCTGGTATCGGTGATCTAGCGCTCTCTTCACTGTTCTCGCCAGCACTATTCCCGACACCCAAGGCGCTTGGCTCTGCCGCAAATGCAGGAGCCGATAGCACCCCTATAAATATCGCTAGCATAAGCGCAATGATAGTGAAAACTTTGGGAGACGGTATTGGTGTTGTGGCTGATTCTTTGTGACGCGCGATAGACAAAACAGGCCTCATCATTTAATTATTGGGTTAAGTAATCTGACATTTGAGTTGGATATAAAACACTTAAATTATTGCAGCATTAAAATCATCGTTATGATAACAACTATTTATCACTAAATTATTTATCTTTACCTACTTTTAGGCAAATTTTCTTGTAAGCTACAAAAAATATCTTCTAGCCACGCGGTATCTTTTTATATTGAACAAACTAACCTAGCAATTCGCAACAGGACTTATCTTAGCTACCTACGTGCTAGTTAGGCTGAGTAGCACTCAGCTTATACTGAATAATTATTCATTTAAAACAGCTTACAAACCGTTATAATTCAGCAATAATATAGCCCTTGATAAAGGCATGGCTTTTTTAGCTGCTCTATGTTTTGGTTTTATTACTTTAAACCCTTTTATTTTTATTCCTTATTACTTTTGACCTTTTTGTATGATTGGTACTTTTCTCTGCTTCCTTTTGATTTGATAACTTTGGAAAACACTATGCTGTTGTTAGCTTCTTCTACCCCTTACCTACGACTTTGTATTTTGAGCACGCTCGGTTTATGTACTATGAGCGCTACTGCCGCCACGACTCTTAGCCCTGTTAGCGATGACTCATTACCAGAAGTCGAGCTAGACAAAATCGTGGTAACCGCTACGCGTACGCCAACTAAAACCAGTAATATCATTGCGCAGACACGAGTGATTGATAAAGAGGAGTTACAGCGTTATCAAGGTCAGACGATCGTAGATGTTCTTAAGAGTCAATCTGGTATAAACATCTCTCAAAGCGGCGGTATGGGAACTATTAGTAATTTTTATATGCGTGGCTATGATAGTAAGCAGGTTCTCGTTATCATTGATGGCATTCGTTATAGTTCTATCTCTACAGGCGCTCCTTCTTTAAATCTGTTGTCCGCTGACCAAATCGAGCGCATTGAGATTTTATACGGTGCTTCAGGTTCTAGTGTATACGGCTCAGACGCTATGGGCGGTGTGATTCAAATTTTTACGAAAGGTAATAACGTAGAGCAGTCTAATATTTCTACTACAGCTGGTTACGGCAGTAACAATCACTATCAAGTGGGTATAACTGGTCAGCTCAAAAATGATACTTCCTCATTAAGTTTAGGTGTCAGTCGCAATGAAACGGATGGTTTTAATGCGATTGCTAACTCTGACTCTTATGATTACAACGATGATGACGATGGCTTTGAGTCTACTAACGCAAGTTTGGTCTTACAGCATCGGTTCACTGACGAATTAACTGCAGGAGTCAGCGGTTTATACTCAGACTCTACAACTGATTTTGATTCAGGAGGAAATGCTTTTCCTGATGTTCATTCAGATCAGAAAAATGGCAGTGCTAATGCTTTTGTTCAGTATCAAACTCCATTGACGATTACTAAGCTAAGCTATGGTCAAAGTATAGATAAATCCACCTCTTATGATGCTAATTCCATTGATTACAACGAGGGTAGCCAGTTTGATACTACTCAAGAGCAGGCACGCTTAGAGACTAGCATTAACGCGCAACCTGGCACAGTTATCGTTGGTGCAGAATGGTTATCGCAAAAATTGGATGCCTCAGACGTATTGGTCTATCCCCCTTACCCTGACACTACACCTCCTGTTCAAACCGCATATAACCCTGATGACAGAAAGGTCAAAAGTGCTTTTGTTGGCTATCAATTAGCAGATACTTATTATGACTTACAAGCCAACTACCGCGTTGATGACAATTCACAATATGGTAATGAAAGTACTTACAATATAGGTGCCGCTATTCTTCCGTTAGACGGTATGCGTATTGGTGCTAGCTACTCTACAGGATTTCGCGCGCCAACCTTCAATGATTTATATTATCCTGGCTATAACAACCCAGATTTGAAGCCTGAAACCAGTAAAAATACAGAAGTGTTTGTCGAATATAATAAAGGCAATCAGGTGTCGCGTCTGACAGGATATCATACCGATGTTGAAGATTTGATTGGCGGCAATACTAACACTGCTGAAGCAAAAATTAAGGGGTTGAGCCTGACATCAGATTGGCAAGTAAATTCTTTCATTTTTGGCTTGGGCTATGATTACCTAAAAGCAGAGAATAATACCTCAGGAAGCTCTAATAAAGGTAACGAGCTTGTCTACCGTCCCAAAAATAGTGGTTTAATCTATGTTGGTTATCAGCAACCTAGCTATGATTTGCGTCTTGAAGCTAAGCATACTGATGATAGGTTTTCAGACGTAGCCAATCAAACCAAGCTAGATAGCTATACCCTAGTCAATTTAAGTAGTAGTGTTTATATCAATCCTAATCTTCGGGCTAATCTACGTATAGATAATATCACTGATGAGGACTATACCCTTGCCAGTCAATTCGGTAATGAATATGCCACAGAAGGTACTAGTTATTTCACCTCACTAACCTATGACTGGTATTAAGCTTACTTAGCACCGGTTAAAACTTAGTTTATCAAGAATAAAGGCTATCACTCGATAGCCTTTATTTATGCTCTTTAATGCCATAAGCGTTCACTAATTATATCCACCAAAAGGTGACAATCTGCAGCGCATATATTACAATAACGACCTCCGAGAGGTGTTGCACCATAAAAGCTGATTCGTAATTTTAACTTTTAAAACTATGCTAATCGCTCTTTATGTTAGGCTCGGTAGCTTTTTATTAAAAGCATGAACAACGGCACCTGCGTTTTATTTTTTATCATACATCTATTACTAATAGGAGCATATGATGGACGCAGTGTCTAATATCCCATCTGTCCATACAATCGACCCCACTTTCACCGATTATAAAGTGGCTGACATCAGCCTTGCTGATTATGGCCGCCGTGAAATCACTCTAGCCGAAGCTGAGATGCCTGCCCTTATGGGTTTGCGTCGTCGCTACGAAGCCGATCAGCCGCTTAAAGGCGCCAAAATCGCCGGCTGTATCCACATGACCATTCAAACTGCTGTGCTTATCGAGACTTTGATCGCCCTTGGTGCCGAAGTGCGCTGGACCTCTTGTAACATCTTCTCTACTCAAGATCACGCTGCTGCTGCTATTGCCGCAGCTGGTATTCCGGTATTTGCTTGGAAAGGCGAGACTGAAGAAGAGTACGAATGGTGCCTGCGTCAGCAAATCCACGTTGGCGGCGAAGAATCAGGACAGCTTTGGGATGCTAACTTAATTCTAGATGATGGTGGTGATTTGACCGCCCTTGTGCATAATGACTATCCGCAAATGCTAGATATCATTCATGGTATCTCTGAAGAGACTACCACTGGTGTACACCGTTTGGTTGAGATGCTCAAAAACGGCACGCTCAAAGTACCAGCCATCAACGTCAACGACGCGGTTACTAAATCCAAAAATGATAATAAGTACGGCTGCCGTCATAGCCTAAATGATGCCATCAAACGTGGTACTGATATGTTTTTGGCGGGCAAACGCGCCTTGGTCATCGGTTATGGCGATGTCGGTAAGGGCAGCGCGCAAAGCCTACGTCAAGAAGGCATGATCGTACGCGTCTCAGAAGTTGATCCTATCTGTGCCATGCAGGCCTGTATGGATGGCTATGAAGTCTTATCCCCATATATTGATGGTGATAACACTGGTGGTAGCGACAGTATCAACACGCGTCTGCTAGAAGATACTGACTTGATTGTCACCACTACGGGTAACTATCACGTTTGTGACAAACACATGCTCGCAGCACTTAAGCCTGGCGCTGTGGTTTGTAACATCGGTCATTTCGATACCGAAATCGATACGCAGTTTATGCGTGACAATTGGCGCTGGAGTGAAGTGAAGCCGCAAGTTCATCAAATCTTCCGCTCGGACGATGCTGATGATTATTTGATTTTGCTTGCTGAAGGCCGCTTAGTCAACTTAGGTAACGCTACAGGTCACCCATCAAGAGTGATGGACGGCTCATTTGCTAACCAAGTACTCGCGCAGATGTATCTATTCGATGAAAAATTCGCTGACCTTCCAGTCGATGAGCGTTTCGACAACTTATATGTCAGAGTCCTACCCAAAAAGCTTGACGAAGAAGTCGCCGCTGCTATGGTAGCCGGCTTCAACGGTACGCTGACTAAGCTGACCGATAAGCAAGCAGAATACTTGGGGGTCCCAGTCGAAGGGCCGTTTAAGCCTGAAGAATACAAATACTAAACCCAAGGAATGTGACTATGAGTAAGCCTGCTTTCTCCTTTGAGTTCTTCCCAGCCAAAACTGAACAGGGACATGAAAAGCTAATCGCTACTTTTGATGAGCTGAACCAGTTGTCACCAACGTATTTTTCAGTGACCTATGGCGCTGGCGGCTCGACTCGTAATCGCACTTTAGATATTGTGCAGACGCTATGCGAGCGCAGTGATACGCCAGTGGCTCCGCATATCTCTTGTATCGGCGATGATAAGGTAGAGATTGCTGGGCTGCTAGACCTTTATAAAGACTTAGGCATTAGCCGTTTGGTCGCGCTGCGTGGTGACTTACCTTCGGGTCAAGTTGGCATGGGCGAGCTACCGTTTGCACTGGATTTAGTCAAATTTATCCGTGAGCATTCAGGGGACCACTTTCATATCGAAGTGGCCGCGTATCCAGAGATGCATCCGCAAGCCAAAAGCTTTTTATTCGATATTGATAACTTAGTCAATAAGTATAAAGCGGGCGCTGATACAGCGATTACGCAGTTTTTTTATAACGCCGATAGTTATCTGCATCTACGCGATGCGCTTGAGCAGCGCGGTATTGACACTACCGCTCAACCGCTGGTTGCCGGTATTATGCCGATTACCAACTCGAGCAATCTCATACGCTTTGCCGATAGCTGCGGCGCTGATATTCCGCGCTATGTGCGCAAACAGTTAGCGGACTTTGGCGATGATCGCAAAGCCATTCGCGAGTTTGGTTTTGATGTCGTCTATCGTCTCTGTGAGCGCTTAATAAGCGAGGGCGTGCCGGCCATGCACTTTTACAGCATGAACAAGGTTGAGCCGAATAAGCGCTTGGTTGAAGCTCTAGGCCTAGTCCCTGAAACTTTAGGCTCTAACTCTTTAGGCTCTGAGACGGCTAGCGTATAAGGCTATAAATAAGCTAGTCCATTGCTAAATTAGCTTAAGAAAGTATAATTACTGGTACTCTAGGAGTGCCAGTTTTTTTTGGCTATTTTTTATATCGTATCTTACCCTAACAGGAATCCCTCAACGTGCGACGTTTTTTTTATGCCACTAACAATAACGAGTATCCAAAGCTTAGCAGCGTAGCTATAGGTCAAAGCCTTGGGTTAACCGAAGCCATCACTCATCATTGGTGCCGTGTACTACGGGCCAATATTGGCGATCAAGGTATATTGTTCGACGGTTTTGGCGGCGAATATCAAGTCCAGCTACAAACCATCAGTAAGAAGCAAGCGACAGTTACCCTACTCGCTTATAATGATGCCGATCGTACTGCGCCGATAATTACGAAGATCGGCTTGGTTATGAGCCGCGGTGAGCGTATGGATTATGCGATTCAAAAATCAACAGAGCTTGGTGTAACCGCTATTCAACTGCTCAGCAGTCAGCATGGTGAAGTCACTCTCAAGCCGGCGCAAGTCGAAAAGAAGCTGGCGCATTGGCAGCAGATTGCTATTGCGGCCTGTGAGCAATGTGGCTTGAATCGTCCGCCGCTGATCTTAGCTCCTTTGCCCATCCAGCAATGGTTAGCACAAAGCGCGGCTGACAACAGTGTGGACGCAGCAAACATGTCTGTATCGTCCTCGTCATCAGCAGTCAGCGCTAGTATTTCCACTTTAATTCAAGATAGCTATTACGAAATACTAGAGCGCCCAGCAGATCTACGTTTGCAATTGAGCGTACCCGCCGCTGATCAACCCTTGATGCCAGTTGCGCTCAGAGAGGTGTTAGTGATACCAAGCCCTTATCTTCAGCTCCTCATAGGTGCTGAAGGAGGCTTAAGCGCAGCAGAATGTCAGCAAGCAGAGCAAGTGGGATTTTTGCCTTGGCAAATCGGCGCGCGCGTACTACGTACCGAAACCGCGCCCGTCGTAGCGCTGTCTACCTTATATGCTTTGTCTCAATATGTGTAACAAAACTGAGTAAGTCGCCTTTGATTAGTAAGATTATCTTTAAAGTGTATTGAATTTTACTTTTAAAAAAGGGTGAGTCAAGCATTATAAAACAATAGTTCGTTCAATCTACAGTAACATCTCTATGAGCTTTTTTGTCTATAATGATTGTTTGGCACAATTATTTGGCATAAAGCCTCTGTTTCTATTACGAGATTCGCTATGACTTCCTTTAAGCCTCTCTCATCCACCAGCAAACAACAACTGCTCACTAACTACTATCAGCAGTTAGATCAGGCCGTCTTTATTTTGGATGCTGACAAGCGCTACTTATCGATGAATAGTGCTTATGAGAGGTTGACCGGCTACTGTGAAAACCTGCTTATTGGCTACCCTTTTGGCACTTTTATCACTCAGTGCCTCACAAAGCATAAGCCTGAGATTTTAAAAGATCTTGCCAGCCACCTGCAAAATAACAGCAGCTACCAAAAAACCTTTACCTTACCGAATAAAAACCATCAAATCTTAGATCATCTTATTGTCTTTAAAAAGTTTACCGTCGACGATAAGGTTTTTTATATTGGCGCGGTACAAGATACTGACACTGAGATAGTCAAGGAGCCGCAATCAGCATATCTACTAGATGAAGATACGATAAATAATACTGCAATAAACAATAAACTCTCGGCAAGTCTACCCGATCAAAAGCAACTATTAGCCCAAGCTATTGCGGATAACCAATTCGAAGCTTATTATCAGCCTAAATTCAACCTAAAGACCAAATCTATTGTTGGTTTTGAGGCATTAGTACGCTGGCAACATCCGACTCGTGGCCTTTTAAAACCCAAAGACTTTATCGCTGATATTATCAGTCATGGTCTCTCCTTCGCGCTCTTTTCTCAGTTATCAGAACAAGCCGCGCAGCTGTTAGTCAAATGGCAGAGTATGGGGTTTACCCAACACATTTGCATCAATGCTGATGCCGCCGAATTTAGTCATCCTGATTTTAATCAGACCATTAGTCAGCTATTAGTGAAATATCATATCGAGCCTTATCGGCTGCATATAGAAATGACTGAATCGTCGCTACTGCCGAGTAACGATAATATACAGCAGCGACTCACCGATCTTAAGGCTCTCAAGGTCTGTTTGGCGCTAGATGATTTCGGCACGGGTTATGCCTCTTTGAGCTATTTACAACAGTATCCTTTTGATTTTATAAAGATCGATAAAAGCTTTGTTTCAGAGCTTGACTCGAATCAAACTCAGCAAGCTATTGTTCAGGCGATACTAGACTTAGCGCGGGCTTTGGATATGCAAGCCGTCGCTGAAGGCATAGAAACTGAGCAGCACTATGAGCGGCTGTGCGAGATGGGCTGCATATATGGACAAGGGTATTGGTTGAGTCGTCCGGTTAGTGCAGATGCCGCCACTCAGCTGCTCAGCGCCTCAAATCACTAAACAAAGCCTCGTTATTTTAATAAAAATTGTCGCTAATGCTTCTCCTGTAAAGGTTGCAAGGCAGGTTGATGACTTATCAGTATTAGCTCAAAACTTGTATAATTGTTTATGAAAGCCTATCTTTTAAGGGTAAGCGTTGAAGGTCGAGTGATGCTGTCACTGGACTACTCTTCAGATCGCTATTGTTATCATTACAGTATTCCTCTTTGATGGTTATCATGGCAATTTTAGATAGCTAATATCAGCACTTTTAATCGATAATTAACGGCTATAGGTCGTTATTGGTTACATCCAAAAACAAAGGACAAAATAACATGCAATACAAAGCGCCCCTACGTGATATCCAATTCGTCATGCATGAACTGCTTGACAGTGAAAGTCACTATAAGCGTCTACCAAAGTTCCAAGAAGCGGATCGCGATCTGATGAATAGCTTGTTTGAGATGGCCGCAAGCTTTGCAGAAAATGAACTATCGCCATTGAATCAAAGCGGTGATGCCGAAGGGTGCCATTTTGATAATGGAAAAGTAACCACTCCTAAAGGGTTTAAAGAAGCTTATAAGCAGTATTGTGAGCTGGGCTTCCCCGCTTTATCTGCCGAAGAAGAGTTTGGTGGACAGAACCTACCGTTCTCTTTATCTACGGTTATCAATGAGATGGTAGGTACAGCGAACTGGTCATTTTCTATGTATCCTGGACTCTCGCATGGCGCTATCCAAACCATCGAACACCACGGTACCGATACTCAAAAAGACAGTTATCTAGAAAAAATGGTTACCGGCGAATGGTCAGGTACTATGTGTCTTACCGAAGCGCATGCAGGTTCTGATCTAGGTATTATTCGTACTAAAGCGCAGCCTAACGACGATGGTACTTACAGCATCACTGGTCAAAAGATCTTTATCTCAGCCGGTGAGCATGACTTAACTGATAATATCATTCATATCGTGCTAGCCCGTCTGCCAGGCGCCCCTGCTGGCACTAAAGGCATCTCGTTATTTATTGTTCCAAAAATTAATGTCAATGCAGACAGCAGCTTAGCTGAGCCAAACAAAGTCACCTGCGGATCAATTGAACATAAGATGGGCATTAAAGCTTCTGCCACTTGTGTAATCAATTTTGATGGCGCAACTGGCTATCTGATTGGCCCTGAAAACCGCGGCTTGCAGTGCATGTTCACTTTTATGAACGTGGCGCGTATTGGTACTGCCGTTCAAGGGGTAACTGCTGCTGAATATGCGTTCCAAGGCTCACTGCCTTATGCAAAAGATCGCTTAGCGATGCGTTCACTATCTGGGGCCAAAGCGCCAGATAAAGCAGCTGATCCTATTATCGTTCATCCAGCAGTACGCAATATGCTCTTGACCGAAAAAGCATTTGCAGAAGGCGGACGCGCCTTAGTTTATTATCTCTCACATTTTGCCGATACGGTAGCCAAAGGTGAAGGCGAAGATCTTGAGTTTGCTGATCAAATGTTGTCACTGCTCACACCGATTGCCAAAGCTTTCTTAACTGAGACTGGGCTTGAATCTGCCAATCACGGTATTCAGGTCTATGGCGGGCATGGCTTTGTTAGCGAATGGGGTATGGAGCAAAACGTCCGTGATACGCGTATTGCCTGCTTATACGAAGGTACCACTGAGATTCAGTCTATTGATCTATTGGGCCGTAAAGTCTTGGGCTCGCAAGGCAAACTACTTGCCAACTTTGTCACTATCATTCAAAAGTTCTGTGATGATAATAAAGACAATGACGACATGACACAGTTTACAGCGCCGCTCATCAAGCATGTCAAACAATGGGGCGAGCTGACTACTGAAATAGGTAAGCAAGCGGCTGAAAACCCAGAAGCAGTTGGTGCTGCAGCAGTCGATTACTTGTATTTCAGTGGTTATGTCACTCTAGCTTATCTATGGGCGCGTATGGCATTAGTAGCGCACACTGAGCTTGCCAATGGCAATAGCGAACAAGCATTCTATGATGCAAAAGTTAAAACAGCGCAGTTCTATTTTGCCAAACTGCTCCCTCGCACCACTACCCATGCACAGCGTATCGGCACAGGTGTTGCGCCATATATGAGTATGGATGTTGAACAGTTTGCTTTTTAAGCTGCTGCTATAATGAGCGGTTAATTCGCTTTGTTTAGCTGGTGTTATCAGAGGCAACATATTTAGGTATGTTGCCTTTTTAGTGTTGTGATTGTTTTTATTGATTAGCTTCAGCTGTCTATTAACTGCGCTTTATATGCCTCACTATCTTTTAAGGCAGCTTTAAGGACCACAAGGCTGTTGTGAAACTTTTGGTGCACCCAGTATTCACGAACAAATACACATGATAATGCGCTAATTTGCTAAACTTTAATGATTGCAACGCTCTTAGTATTTTTGATAATCGATATACCGGCCTAACTTGTCACACTTATCAATATTAGATTCTAAGTTGGACTCTAGGCCAATTTCGCCACTGATACTTGCCGATTTTCTACTACATTTGAATGAAAGGATTTTTTATGGCTGTTTATAATGCCCCTCTTAATGACATGCGCTTTATCTTAAACGATGTCTTTCGTGCCCATGAATTTTGGCAAAGTACTGATAAGCTGGCTCATGTTGACATGGATACTGTCGATATGATCTTAGAAGAGATGGCAAAGTTATCAAAAAATGTCTTATTACCCATTAACCGTAGCGGTGATGAAGAAGGCGCAACTTTTGAAGGTGATGGCGTAGTCACCACCCCTACTGGCTTTAAAGAAGCCTATAAGCAATATGCTGAATCCGGTTGGGTGGGATTAAGCGGTGATCCTGAGTACGGTGGTCAAGGCTTTCCTAAAATGGTGACGATGCTGACCGAAGAGATGATCTTTACCACTAACCAATCTTTTGCCCTCTACCCTAACCTAACGGTTGGCGCGACGCTGTGTATGAACGCGGCGGCAAGTGAAGAGCAAAAAGAGACTTATCTTGAGAAGATGTACAATGGCGAATGGTCAGGTACGATGTGCCTCACAGAACCCCATGCTGGTACAGACTTAGGTATTATCAAAACCAAAGCCGTGCCTAATGATGACGGTAGCTATCAGATTTCTGGTACTAAGATATTCATCACCGGCGGTGAGCATGATTTAACTGACAATATCATTCACTTGGTATTGGCCAAAACGCCAAACGCACCAGAAGGCTCAAAGGGTATTTCGTTATTTATCGTTCCTAAATTCTTGGTCAATGAAGATGGTAGCTTAGGCGAGCGCAACACCTTAGCCGTCGGCTCTATCGAGCATAAAATGGGTATCAAAGCATCAGCTACTTGTGTGATGAATTTCGACGATGCTAAAGGCTGGATGGTCGGCGCTGAAAACACGGGCCTATCGTCAATGTTTGTGATGATGAACTACGAGCGCGTGACTATGGGCCTACAAGGTCTTGGCGGCTCTGAACTGGCTTATCAAAACGCCGTTATCTATGCCAATGATCGGGGTCAAGGTCGTAGCGATACTCAATTGCAAAGCCCTGAAAAACCTGCCGATGCCATTATCCATCACGCTGATGTGCGCCGTATGTTACTTAATGCAAAAGCTAACTCGGAAGCGTCACGCTGCTTTGCGATGTATGTCGCACAGAATCTCGACAAAGAAAAGTTCAGTGATGATCCTGAAGTTGCCAAAGCAGCAGCAGCTCGCGTGGCTTTATTGACGCCGGTTGCCAAAGGTTTCTTAACCGATAAAGCGCTTGAAGCTACTATTGATTGTCAGCAAGTATTCGGCGGTCACGGTTATGTGCGTGAATGGGGTATGGAACAAATCGTTCGTGATACGCGTATTGCTCAGATTTATGAAGGCACTAACGGTATTCAAGCGCTTGATTTATTAGGCCGAAAAGTGGCGCGTAATAATGGCAAATATATCAATAACTTCTTAAACGAAATTCGTGATTTTGTGAATAACATGCAAGCGGATCATAAAGTTAAGCAAGCGACACTAGCAGCTGCTGACAAAATTGAGAGCTTAACCACAACGGTACTCGCTAACATCAGTGATCGCAAAAACGAGATCAATGGCTGTGCGGTAGACTTTATGCATGCCTTTGGTTATCTCTGCTACTCTTATATGTTTGCGATGATGGTCGAAGCCGCTGACGGTAAGGAAGGTGAGTTTTATACCAATAAAGCGAAGCTTGCGGATTATTTCGTCGGTCGTATTTTGCCGCGCATCGATGCCCATGTACAGATGGTCGAAACTGGCAGCGATCCGATGATGGACTTTGATCTTGCTTATTTTGACACCGCTACTAGTTAATACGGCTATTATCTAAGCAGATAACGTAGCATGGTGTATTTTCAAGCTTTATGCTCGTATGACTTAGTACCATAAGTAGTACCATAAATTTTATAAGAAGAAAGGACAGTTTTGAGCTGTCCTTTTTTTTGTCTGTATTACTTTTTTAGTCCTATAAATAACTGCTAACAAAATAATTAACCTTAAACTCTGGGTTGCGATTAAAATATCGTGTGAGTTTACGTAGATCAGCAACTGACTTAATGCTTGCTAATTTTTATTCCTCAACGGCCTACTCTATAAAAATAACTAAGGGTACCATGTGTCTGAAATAAAACGTATTTTACAGCAAATTACTGCCTTAAGTGATGTGCCAGAACCTTCGGTGCTCAAACGCTTAATCGATGAGCTGCGAGTGACTGATAAAGAGCCTGCGCTTGCCAATCAGAAGATACAAGCACTTATCGATATCTTGCAAAAACATCCAGAATACGGAGACGGGCTTGCCAGCTTCGTGATAAAGCTGATCATTGAGTATCGTCAAATTGCCTTGTATACCGATACCGGTATCATGTCAGATCAGGGGTTTTTTAGTAGTTTACGACGCCTCATAGGACATAGATTTTTACCTTTGCTGCCACAAGAGGACTCTGTCGTCGAGCTGGTCGGCTATCTGTTTGATAAAAGCACTGATGAGCGCTGGCTTGCTCATATTGACAAGGATAAATGGGATAAGCTGGTTGCCCTCCTCCAGATCAAAGAGGAGCATTTATACTTAGTCGCTACCGCCAAAAATAGCATATTAAACGCTATTATTATTCTCTCTTACCGAGTCAGCGGCATAGGACTCCATCCCGAACTGATGGAATCTTATCCACAAATATTGAATTATTCCGCCTCTTTTGTGGCCCAAAATCAAGAAGCGGTACTATTTGTCAATCAGTATCGTCAAGCACATGAGCTTGATACCTTGACCGATATCACTCCTGAGCAAGCAGTGGATGCGGCGCCGTTATTGGTTATGTTAGAGCAATGTGAAGAGGTAGTAGCGACTGTTCGTAAGCGTATCTACAAGACGGGTATCTCTATTCGCTTAACCAACATGATGATGCGCCTTGAACAAAGTCTGCAGCGTATTCGTATCTTGACAGAGCTGGTTTCAGATGTAGACCATAAGCGTGACGGCGCTATCATTGAGCTGATTCAATCATTAATTAGTACCGCCAGTCGTCGTTACAGTATTGGCTATCTGATCGATAATAATACTAAGCTGCTCTCCAAAAAAGTCACCGAAAATGCCAGCCGTGTTGGTGAGCACTATATTAGCACTGACAAAGCCGGCTATAAAAAGATGTTCAAAAAGGCTTCTATCGGCGGTTTCTTTATCGCGTTTATGGCGACCTTAAAGATATCCGCTTATCACTTAGCCCTTGCCCCTATGGGCCGCGCTTTTATTAATAGCATGATCTATGGCTTAGGTTTTGTCTTTATCCACGTCGTCCATGGTACGGTTGCGACCAAACAACCGGCGATGACGGCAGCGGCTATTGCGTCTACTATCTCTGATGGCTCCGGCAAAAAATCCCATCAGCTGACTAAGCTCTCTGAGTTGGTCGTCGATATTTTGCGCACGCAGTTTATCGCTATTATGGGTAACATTATGCTCGCGATGCCAGTCGCCCTGCTTATCTCTTTTGCTTGGTGGCAATATAGTGGCGTGCCGATGATCGATCCCGATAAGGCAGCCAGCTTACTGCATGATCTTGACCCCTTTCGCTCGCTCGCGCTACCTCATGCTGCCATTGCTGGAGTGTATTTGTTCTTATCAGGTCTGATCGCCGGCTACTATGATAATTTGGCCGTTTATAACAATATAGGCGCGCGTATTCAGCGCCATAGGCTGCTAAAGCTCGTTTTACCAAAATCTTGGCTCATGCGTTTAGGCGGCTTCGTGGAAGCCAATCTCGGAGCGATTATGGGCAATTTTTTATTCGGCGTATTCTTAGGCAGTACAGCAACGATCGGCTATATATTTGGTCTACCTATTGATATTCGCCACATCGCCTTTGCCTCAGCCAACCTAGCCCATGGGTTATTTAACTTACCCGCTGCTGATATGAGTTGGGGGCTTATTGCGATATCGATTTTGGGTGTTGCCTTAATCGGTATCGTCAACTTGATGGTGAGTTTTTCACTGGCACTGTTTGTGGCTTTACGCTCTAAAGAAGTGCGCTTCTTTGAATGGAGTCGTCTCATACGGCTTGTCTTCGGTCATGTGATAAGCCATCCTTCTGACTTCTTTTGGCCCCGTCCCAAGCCAATGAGTTATGCTCGTATCGATAGACAAGGGCATATGATATTTGAGGACAGCTCGGCGCAAAAAGGTAAGCAAGCCCTACCAAGCAACTATGTGATAAGGCGGCTGTCTGATGTCAAAATATCGCCCGAGGTGGTGCAATCGGTCGCGCAAGAAAATACCGATATTCATTACAACAACCCCTCCTCTGCTACGCAGGTAGACGCTACAAACGCTTCAATGCAAAACAGTACACAAAATACCGCGCAAAACACTGCCGCCAATAAACTTAAGAAAGTTATCGATTTGGATGATGGGCTAAAAGATGAAGAGCTAAATAGCGTGCCTTATGCTGATGATATTCAATATGAGCAAATGAATAAGACTTTAGAGTCTGAAGCTTTGAATTCCAAAGCAGCAACTGACTCTGAGGATAAGACAGCTAACAATGCTAAATCGCCATTACCAAAGCCCAAAAAACCGCCTAAATTACCTAATTAATAAAGATAATTTGGATGGCTTAGCTATAGGCTAGAGACAGCAAGTGGAACTTAGACTTTCCTTTTATCCTTTATATAACCTTTGTTAGGGCTTAGGACAATAAGCGCTTGAGGTGATTACCTTGCCATCGCTCAATCGATAGGCTAGTAGATAATTACCCCAAACGCAGCCGCCATCCAGAGCTTTGGCATGCGGCAGATCCACATCGCCTTTTAGCGCAGCCCAGTGCCCAAAAAGGATCTTACGGACGCGGGGAACTTGCCACTCAAACCAAGGCAGATAGTCTTTTGGCATAGCCTCCTCTAATTTACCCGTAAAGCTAAACTCTAAGCTGCCATCTTGCTGGCATAAACGCATCCGCGTAAAGTAATTACTAATAGCGCGCAGTCTGGTGTAACCACTGATATCATCGTGCCAAGCGTCAGCTTTTTTGCTGTATAGATGCGGTAGCAGCTTATCGAGATTCTTTCTACTGCCTTGCAGCTGCGCTTCTAATTCTCTAGCGTAGCCTGCCGCTTCATCAATCGCCCAGTGCGGGGGAATGCCCGCGTGCACTAGCACCGTTTGCTCATTTGGATAGGCTAAGATAGGCTGATGACGCAGCCACTCTAATAGCTCATCTTTATCCTCTGCAGCAAAGATAGGCGCGGTTTTATCTTTTTTCTTAAGTTTTGCCGCGCCGCGCCATACTGCGATTAGATTGATATCGTGATTACCGAGCACGGTGGCAGCAGCGCCTTGCTCACACAGCGCTTTGACCTCACGTAGCGTACTAAGTGAGTCTTCACCACGTGCGACTATATCGCCTGCAAACCATAACTTGTCTTGTTTTGGGTCAAAATCTAAAGTCTTTAGTAGTTGCTTAAAGGCTTTATAGCAACCTTGTAGATCGCCTATGACATATTGATGACGAAAACTCATAAAACCTCAAGAGTCGATTATTATTTTTGAAACTGAGAACTTACATTTTAAAAGTAAAAGCTAAAAAACGTTGATACCTTGCGCTGTTCTTATTACTTTGTTCTCATTACTCTGCTCTCAATAAAGTGCCAGAGCGATTACTAAGGGTGACAAAGTCGCTAACGCTCAAAGTCTCAGGCCGCGCTTGCGGATCAATCTCACAAGCCGCAAAGTCATCTGCGCTCAGTGTAGGCAGCAAGGCGGATTGCTTAAAAATAGCGCGTAGGGTTTTACGGCGATGGTTGAAGGTTTCGCGAACGACGATAGCGAAGTGTTCTTCATCTTCAGCGACTACAGGTTTAGTGGTATGCGGAGTCAAACGAAAAACTGCGCTCGTTACTTTCGGCGGTGGATTAAACGCGCCGCGAGGTACCGTCAGCAGATAATCGGTCTCGCAGTGATACTGCATAATGACTGATAGACGCCCATAAGTCTTGCTGCCGACCTCCGCAGTAATTCGCTCAACCACTTCTTTTTGTAGCATAAAATGCATGTCTTTGATTACATCAGCAAACTCAAGTAAATGAAACAAAATCGGCGTAGAGATATTATAAGGCAAATTGCCCACGACTCGCAGCTTGCCTTCGTCTGCACTATAAAGCTCACGATAGTCTACTTGCATGGCATTGGCTTTGATAATAGTGAAATTAGGATGACTGTTGGCACCGATACGGATGCGTAAGCTATCTGCTAAGTCGCGATCGAGCTCCACCACCGTCATAGCGTCCACCTCCGCTAGCAACGGCTCAGTCAAAGCGCCCATTCCTGGACCAATTTCGATCAAATTATCATCGCGCTCCAGACGTATACTATCGACAATCTGACGAATAATGCTGCTGTCATGCAAGAAGTTCTGACCGAAGCGTTTACGCGGTTGATGTTTGGCAGTGCGCAAACTGGCCGAGAGGGTTTGAGCGTCGAACGAAGGTTTTGACATAAAGGTTCTTTATATAGAATTTAAAATGAATAAGGGTAAATTTTTTGTGCAACGAAGCTTTATCAGCTGAAGCATTTAACATGACCAGAATTATAACATAGCTCATAATTAAGCTGTATTAGCGACCTAGCGTTTATAGCGTCATGGCAACCCTCTAGCTATAACGCTTTATTTGCCATATCATTAGCCATTGACAGCGCTTGGTAAAGACTGCTGTCATTAGCGCCGCCTTGCCCTGCCAAGTCAAGCGCGGTGCCATGATCGACTGAAGTGCGGATATAAGGCAGCCCTAAAGTTAGATTCACCGTATCGCCAAAACCATGCGACTTGAGCACTGGCAAGCCTTGATCATGATACATAGCGATGACCGCATCACAGTTATTTAGATGCTTAGTAGTAAATAAAGTATCAGCTGGCATCGCCTCAGAGATATCGACACCCGTATCGATAAACTCCTGCAATACTGGATTGATAATAGTGATCTCCTCAAGTCCTAAATGACCACCCTCGCCAGCATGCGGGTTGAGACCACAAACCAAGATACGCGGCTTATCCATACCAAACTTTGTACGCATATCATCGAGGACGATTTGTACCGTTTGCCGCACGTTATCCGGGGTAATAGCAGCGGGCACGTCTCTAAGCGCCAGATGAGTGGTCACTAGCGCTACTTTCATGGCTTGATTGGCTAGCATCATCACTACTTTATCGCAGCCACACTGCTGCATAAAGAACTCAGTATGACCGCTAAACATGGTGCCATCAGGTAATTTGATATCAGCATCTATTAGCGCCGACTTTTGCAGCGGACCGGTGACGATGGCCGCTATTTTTTTGCTAGCGGCAAGCTTGTGAGCTAAAGTGAGCTGCTGCGCGACCATTGCTGAATTATTGGTATCAATACGACCAGCCACTACCGGAGCATGACAAGGTATATTGATTAAGGTAAAACCGCTATCATTCGGCTTAATCTGAGCGCCTGCTGACGCTGCTAGATCACTTTTATTGTTAACTCTATTATCGTTATCGTCTTTTAGCATTTGCCAATCAACAACCTGCCATTTAGGGCAGTTTTTTAGCGTACCTGCTTTGATCAATTCCTCAGCTCGCGCGGTCATCTCCTCGTTATCAGCAGTGACCCAAATAGGCCGATCGAAATCCTGTAGCTTATCGGCGTCAGCAAGCATCAATACGATATCCATGCCTATGCCAGCAGGCTCTCCTGTGGTAACTAGTAAGGGTCGTTTTGGTAATAAATCTTGCATATTAAACTATCCTTCTTTATTAAATAATTGATTTTATTTAGTTTTTTATTATATTTCTTCTACCTTAGTTTAAAACTTAAAAAAACAATAAGACGATGATTAACGACTGACCAAGATAGAGATAATTAACGTTCTCCGCTAAAAAAAGGGCATAATGTGTTAAACTTCGCTGTTAATTGTAGCATCAATAAGCTAAATTTTATTTTTCGTTTTAGAAGTCTCAGCAATCTTCGCTTATAAATAATTGACTTAATCTATATAGTAGTTATTGCATCATTTTGTATTGTTTTTCATTTTAATATTAGGCGCTCATGGCAGATAACGACAAAACCGACGACTTACTCAATCAGCAGCCTCCACACAATATCGATATCGAAAAGGCCTTGCTGGCCTCTTTGATGAGTATTGAAGAGGCGTACGACAAGATTGCCGATATCGTTACCCAGAACGATTTTTATGCTGGGCGGCATCAGCATATTTTCGCTGCTATCGCACATTTGGCAGCAGTGAATGAGCCTTATGATACGGTGATGGTACACGATTGGTTAGAGGCGCAAAAGCTCCTCAAAAGCGCCGGCGGTGATAGCTATCTAGCTGACATTTTGAGTCAAAGCCCAGCGACTTTATTTAACCTGACCGCTTATGCCCAGCGCGTCCGCGAGCTGTCGACTTTACGTCAATTGATTGCCGCTAGTAACGATATGCTCAGCCTCGCCTACAATCCAAAAGATCAGTCGGTTAGTGATATCTTAGATAGCGTTGAGGCGACTATATTTAGTATTAACGAGCAGCATAATAAACGCGCCGAACAGCGTGGCCCTGTCGGTATTACCTCCGTACTGACCAATGTCATCGACAAAATTCAAGAACTCAAATCCAACCCTGATGGCATGATAGGCCTGCAAACGCCTTTTACTGAGCTCAATAATAAGACCCAAGGCTTGCAAGCAGGTGATTTAGTCATTGTCGCGGCGCGCCCTTCTATGGGTAAAACTACTTTTGCGATGAACTTGGCTGAAGGGATTTTATTCAACGAAGATTTACCCGTGGTGGTCTTCTCGATGGAGATGCCCGCTGAATCTATCGTCATGCGTCTGCTCTCCTCTTGGGGCGCGATTAACCAGACGCATTTGCGCTCTGGACAGATGAATGAAGATGAGTGGGCAAAGATGATGAATGCTATTCAGCATCTACAATCCAAGCATCTGTACATCGATGACAGTACTGCGCTGCCACCCTCAGAGCTGCGCTCACGCTGTCGCCGTATTGCCAAAAACCATGATGGCAAAATTGGCGCGGTTATCGTTGATTACTTACAGCTGATGAAAGTCCCTAGCCTCGATGGCAACCGCGTTGGCGAGATCTCTGAGATCTCACGTAGTCTAAAGGCGCTCGCACGCGAGCTTGAATGTCCAGTTATTGCGCTCTCACAGCTGAACCGTAGTCTAGAAAATCGCCCTAACAAGCGACCAATTATGTCTGATCTTCGTGAATCTGGCGCTATTGAGCAGGATGCGGATTTGATTATGTTTATCTATCGCGATGAGGTCTATAATGAAAACTCTGACCATAAAGGCGTCGGCGAAGTCATCATTGGTAAGCAGCGAAACGGCCCTATCGGTACAATACGCCTAGCTTTTGAAGGACAATTTACCCGCTTTACTAACCTGACACCTGAATACTATCAAGGCGTCACTTTCGATGATGAGTAATGCTTGCCATCTACCCAATTAGGGGCTTTGAACTCGCTGAAAAAACTGCTTATACCCTAAACATTCCCAAAAAATTTTGCCAGAAAGAAACCTATTATGCGTACCGCTACCGTCATTATTGATCCTCAAGCCCTCACTCATAACCTGATGCAGGTTAAACGCCTAGCGCCTAAGTCAAAAGTACTAGCGATGGTCAAGGCCAACGCTTATGGCCATGGCGTCGCTATGGTATTGCCGGCCTTGCAGCAAGCGGATGGTATTGGGGTCGCAAGCTTTACCGAAGCGTTCGAGGCGCGTCAGTTGGGCTGGGAGAAAAGCATTGGTCTAGTCGAAGGGGTATTCAGCGCGGACGAGTGGCAACAAGCTATTGACTATGAGTGCAGCTGCGTGATTCATCATCAGCCGCAGCTTGATTGGGCGCTTGCTAATGTACCTAGCCCTGATAGCGCAACTCGCAGCGTTTGGCTCAAATATAACACCGGTATGAACCGCTTAGGTTTTGATGATCAGCAGACGATTACAGCGGCAAAACAGCTACATCAAGCCGGTTATCAGCTTATTTTAACCACGCATTTTGCCAATGCTGATGACCGCGAGCATCCTTTGAATGACCTACAAATTCAACGCTTTGATAAGATGCTAGCGCTACTGAAAAGTACGGTTAGTGAAGACATCCAAGGCTCGCTTTGTAACTCAGCAGGACTCGTTAATTTTCCAGATCGTCATTATGATTGGGTACGCCCCGGTATTATGCTTTATGGCAGCTCGCCCGTCATCGATAAGTCAGCATCCGAGTTAGAGCTGCAACCGGCGATGGAATTTAGTGCCCGAATTATGGCGCTATCTACCGTAAATACGGGTGAGGCTATCGGTTATGGCAGTCGCTGGATTGCAGATAAGCCCACTAGAACGGCTCTGGTCAGCATAGGTTATGGTGATGGCTATCCTCGCGTGGTAAATGACGAGACGCACGTTTGTGTACTTGTTAAAGATAAGTCAGTTGGCTCTGAACAAAACTGTCAAAGCTATCAGAGCTATCAAGACTATAAAAGCTATCTCTGCCCGGTGCGCGGACGCGTGGCGATGGATATGATAGTCATTGATGTCAGTAGCGTCCCTAACAATATTGCTTTAGATAGCAAAGTGATCCTTTGGGGTAACGCGCCACATGTCGATGACATCGCCGCCCAAGCAGGGACTATCGGCTACGAGCTGCTTTGCCGCTTGAGTGCACGGCCTGCACGTAAACAAGCCCTCTAACCTTTCTAGTTTTTGAGCCTCATCTTATTATGCTCAATCCGCAAAAATTGGGCATTTACATTAAAAGTAATTACGCTATACTAAAAGTTTGTTATCACCGCGGTCAGTGTCCTGAGGCACTACTACCAACAACGGCTGATAGCCCATTATTTAATTGACCGTGATCGACTGCTAGGACTGCTATGAGCTTGCGCCATTTTCTGACCTTATCTGATTTAAGCAAACAAGAACTAGAAACCCTAATTAAACGAGCCAGCGAGCTACGTAAAATGCAACACGCAGGCGAGATTTATCAGCCCTTTGTTGGCCGAACGCTTGGCATGATATTTGAGAAGTCCTCTACCCGTACGCGCATCTCGTTTGAGACCGGTATGGGGCAGTTTGGCGGCAGTGCGATTTTTTTATCGCCGAATGATACCCAATTAGGTCGCGGCGAACCTTTAGAAGATTCAGCTCGCGTCATATCGAGTATGGTCGATATTATAATGATTCGCACCTTTGGTCACGAAAAGGTCGAAACTTTTGCTAAATACTCTAGCGTGCCTATTATTAACGCTTTGACTGACGACTTTCACCCTTGTCAGCTACTCGCTGATATGCAAACCTTTTATGAGCATCGCGGCAGTATCGAGAATAAGATTGTCACGTGGGTCGGCGATGGCAATAATATGTGCTCTTCTTTTATGCAAGCAGCTAATCAGTTCGGTTTTGAGCTGCGCGTGGCCGCGCCTTATGGCTTTGAGCCGGACCCTGAGCTGATGAAGCGTTTCTCGCATTGCGTCAGCTTAGTCGAAAACGTGCAAGACGCAGCTAAAGACTCCAACCTGATTGTCACCGATGTATGGGCCAGTATGGGACAAGAGTCTGAGCAGAACACTCGCGCCCGTCGTTTTGCGCCTTATCAAGTGACGCCGTCATTGTTAGATAAAGCCGATCCGGAAGTGGTGTTTATGCACTGCTTGCCCGCGCACCGCGGCGAAGAGATATCACACGACATGCTCGATGATCCGCGTTCAGTGGTCTGGGACGAAGCCGAAAACCGCTTACATGCACAAAAAGCCTTGATGGAGTTTTTGCTTAAAGACAAAATCAAGCTGCCTGCATAAACTCTCATAAATAAGATACAACAAAGGCAGACCGCATTTATTACGGTCTGCCTTTTTTTATCAGTTAATCGTCATCAAGCGCTTAGCAAGATCTCGTTAGCCAATAATGCTTAAGTCGGTTACCGACCCAATTAGCGAGTGACTGTCGTTACCCCTTCACTGCTTGCTTTTAATAAAACATCGGCTTGATTGGCGGCAAAAATTCCATTACAGACCACACCAACAATATTATTGAGCTGCTGCTCAAGAGCGATAGGATTGCTGACATCTAGGTCGTAAGTATCGAGAATGACATTGCCATAATCGGTGATAAAATCTTCGCGGTACACAGGCTCACCGCCCAAGGCTGCTAGTTGACGCGCCACATACGAGCGCGCTTGCGGCAATACTTCAATCGGTACGGGAAAGTCGCGGCCCAATATATCTACACGTTTGCTTTCATCGACCATACAGATAAACTTGTTAGAAGCTGCGGCGACGATTTTTTCACGCGTCAGTGCCCCGCCGCCACCTTTAATCAGTTGCAAATGCGCGTTAACTTCATCAGCGCCATCGATATAGACATCAAGCTGGCCTACAAAGTTTAGATCGACAATCTCGATACCCAAAGCACGTAGTTTATCTTCTGTCACCTGTGAGCTGGCCACCGCGCCAGCAAGCTTGAGGGTCGGCAGCAGCTCAATCAAGCAGTTCACCGTACTACCCGTCCCTACGCCAAGTATCATGTCATCTTCGATATAACTCAGAGCAGCTTGGGCTGCGGCTTGCTTTTGTGCTTGCTGATCACTCATCATAAATCCTTGGCAGAATAAACGTAATGTCTTAAAAAATTAAAAACTAAAAAAGGTAAAATGCGCGGCTATTATAACCGATGACCTTGATATATGTCAGCGTAAAACCGATTCTAATAATGAGGTATTCCACCTGGAATTGATAACCAATATAAATGACTTCTAAAACCCAGAGACATGAGGCAACCAAAACACCAGGGCCAACAGCGTGGCTAGTAATACTGGCGGCGTAATGAGTAGCCCGATTTTCATATACTGCCCCCAGCTAATTTTATAGTCTTTCTCTGCCAACACATGTAGCCATAATAAGGTCGCAAGGCTACCGATGGGCGTAAACTTCGGTCCCAAATCATTACCAATGACATTGGCATAAATCATCAGCTCGCGAGTCGCTGCGGGTACTTGCGCGCTATCAATGGCCAATGCACCTACTAAGGTCGATGGCATATTGTTCATGATAGAAGCCACGATCGCCGAAAGAAATCCAGTCCCTACTGTCGCGATGATATTGCCCTGCTGCCCTAGCCAGTTGAGTATTTGAGCACCATAAGCCGTCAGTCCTGCGTTACCCAAGCCATAAACTACCAGATACATACCGATTGAAAACAACACGATTTGCCAAGGTGCTTTACGTACAACATCAGATACAGAAACAACGGCATCTCGACCACCTTGCCACCAGCGCCCTGCAATTGCCATTAATACTAATGCCGCCACACCCGTGACAACAGAGATAGGGATACCTAATGACTCAGTCACAAAATAAGCAACAAGTAATAATGCTAACAGCGGAAAAGCGGCTTTAAAAACCAGCGGATCTTCGATAGCGGATGCAGGCGCGCTAAGATTGGCAATGGAATAGTGTGTTGGAATTTGGCGGGCATAGACCACCCATAGTACCGCTAATGTCGCGATGACAGAGACGATATTTACCGGCACCATGACCGCGGCATAACGTCCAAAGCCAATATCAAAGTAATTGGCGCTAACGATATTGACCAGATTGGAGGTCACTAACGGCAGGCTAGCGGTGTCAGCAATGAAGCCAGTCGCTATGATAAAAGCCAATGCCGATGGTGGTGAAAAGTTAAGCCGGAGCAAGATAGCGATGACAATCGGTGTCAATAATAAAGCCGCGCCATCATTGGCAAAAAATGCAGAGATAAACGCGCCAAGTATGACAATCATAGGAAACAACAAGCGCCCTTGCCCATTGCCAAGTCTGGCTACATGTAGTGCCGCCCAACCAAAAAATCCCGCTTTATCCAAGATAAGCGAGATAATAATCAGTGCCACAAAGGTAAAAGTCGCATCCCACACGATATCCCACACAATACCGACATCGGATAATTGCACCACGCCAAAAGCCAAGGCGATTAAAGCCCCGCCCAGCGCGCTCCAACCAATGCCCAAGCCTTTAGGCTGCCATATCACCAAAACTAAAGTCACGATAAAGATAATGAATGCGAGCATGGAGCAACCTTATTTACAGCGTGTTGATTATAACTAGGAGATATTACAGCTACTTTTGATTGACGCGCTGTGATAGCTCTTCTGCGCTTTCCACTCGCTCAGAGTATCTATCTGTCAAATATGCTGAACGTCCACGAGTGAGCCAAGTGAACTTCACCAGCTCCTCACAGACATCAACGAGTCGCAGATATAAAGGCGACATATCCATACGATTGTCATCATTAAATTCTAAAAAGGCTTTCGGGATAGACGATTGATTGGGGATAGTAATCATGCGCATCCAACGCCCCAGAATGCGCAGCTGATTGACCGTGTTAAAGCTTTGGCTGCCACCGCTGACTTGCATCACCGCTAAGGTTTTGCCTTGCGTTGGACGTACGCCGCCCAGTGATAACGGAATCCAATCGATTTGTGCTTTCATAATACTGGTGATGCTGCCGTGGCGCTCTGGACTCACCCACAGCATGCCTTCTGACCACTGAGCCAGCTCGCGCAGCTCTTGTACCTTTGGATGATCGCTATCAGCATCGTCAGGTAGCGGTAGACCTGATGGACTAAACATCCGCACCTCGCAGCCATACCAACGTAATAGACGGCTTGCCTCTTCAGCCGCCAGCCGCGAAAACGAGCGCTCACGTAATGACCCGTATAGCACTAGTATTTTAGGCGGATGACGCGGATCATTTGGCGCAATCAATGACTCAATATCAATCGGTTGTAATTGACTGGCATCAATATTAGGCAAGTCATCTAGATTGGATAAGTCATCTAGATTGGATAAGTCATCGACGTCAGATTGCCCTGTATTAACCTTTACCATGATGTAGAACCTCTCCATCTTCTTTAGTAAAGCTGCTCACTGGGTTTTCTAACATTGCAAACACTCGCTCTGATGGTCGGCACAACGCTGCACCTTTATTTGTGACCACAATAGGACGGTTGATTAAAATAGGATGGGCCATCATTGCATCAATAATTTGCTCATCAGATAACTCAGGATTATCTAAGCCCAGCTCATCATTGATGGCTTCTTTACTGCGTAACAGCTCTCTTGGCGAGATATCCATCTTTGCCAATAGGTCAACCAGCTCGCCACGGCTCGGCGGATTCTTTAAATACTCCACCACTTCTGGCTGCTCGCCTGATGCCTTCATGATGGCAAGCGTATTACGAGAAGTACCGCAGTTAGGGTTATGAAAAATTAACGGTTTCATAGCAATCTCACCTATTTTATGGATATTAAGAATGTATTTGTTCAAAAGACGTTTATTAAGAATCTATTTATTGAGAGATAGGTATTGAATCAGCTATCGGCTTAGCGCTTGCTTTACAGACTGTTTTGACTGTTAGGTTTAGTAGTCTCACAACCACTCAAATTATCTATAAGCGAGGCACACAGCTCTGGATGACCCGCACAGCAGTCTTGCAATAAAAACTGCACGACCGCCTCCATATGTGACAGCGACGCGCGATATATAATTTGCCGACTTTGGCGTTTTGACACCACCCAGCCTGCTCGCGCCAGCACCGATAAATGCGCTGACATAGTGTTATGCGGCACCGACAGCTGACGGGCTATTTCACCCGCAGGTAAGCCTTCAGGCTCCTGACTGACCAATAATTTAAAGGCTTTAAGTCGAGTATCTTGAGAGAGCGCAGCAAAGCTTGCGATAGCGTTAGTTATTTCCATATGTCCAATAATACAGACATATAAAAATAATTCAATAGGTTTAAATCCACGACCCTATAAAAAGGCTTTTTTTTAATTAAAAACTATCAGTGCAGTGAAACTGCTATAAAAATTGCAATTGTATCTTGCAAGACAGTCAAAATCAGCATAGGCTAATCTATTTCGTTTTTATAGTCATTCATACTTCGTTTAGGAATCATTATGCTATCACACTGGGTACGAGCCATCTTGCAAGCCACCGTCTATGACGTTGCTATTCAAACGCCACTAGAAGCTGCCCCCAAGCTGACCCAACGTTTTGCTAATGACATTCGTTTTAAGCGCGAAGACCTGCAACCGGTCAAATCCTTTAAATTGCGCGGTGCTTATAATCGCATCAGTCAGTTGTCCGATGAGCAAAAAGCACGCGGCGTCATTTGTGCCTCAGCAGGCAACCATGCACAAGGGGTTGCTTATTCTGCGCGCAAACTCATGTTAAATAATATTATCGTCATGCCCACCACCACCCCTGATATCAAAGTATCAGCTGTCAGAGCTCTAGGCGGTAATGTCGATTTGTATGGAGACAGCTTCGATGAGGCCAACCGCTACGCGATCAACCGCGCCGAGACTGAAGGCCTAACCTTTATCCCGCCTTATGATGATGAGCTGGTGATCGCTGGACAAGGCACCATCGGGCTTGAGCTCACCCAGCAGTGGCGCAACATGGATTATGTGTTTGTGGCGGTTGGCGGTGGCGGCCTCATCTCTGGTGTGTCCGCGTTTTTGGGAGAAGTGGCGCCGCACGTCAAAGTCATCGCTGTAGAAGCTGAGCAATCTGCTTCTTTGAAAGCTGCACTTGAAGCAAATGAGCGTGTTAAGCTTGAACAAGTCGGACTGTTTGTCGATGGCGTGGCAGTGGCTCAAATTGGTGAGCTGCCTTTTGAAGTCGTACGTACGCAAAAAAGTGATCGCTCAGGGCCTATTGTCGAGCCTGAAGTAGTCACTTGTAGCAACGATGAAGTGTGTGCTGCGGTCAAAGATATCTTCGAAGAAAATCGCAGCATCGTTGAGCCAGCGGGTGCTTTGTCGGTTGCTGGGATGAAAAAGTATATCGCCGCGCATGATTTGCAAGGCAAAAACTGCGTCGGTATCATCTGCGGTGCCAACATGAACTTCGACCGCTTACGTTATATCGCCGAGCGTACCGAAATCGGCGAGAAAAAAGAAGCCATCTTTGGCGTAACAATTCCTGAGCAGACTGGTGCCTTTTTAAATTTCTGCCGTAGCTTGCATGGACGTAACATTACCGAGTTTAACTACCGTGCCGATAGCCAAAAATCACCAGACTCGATGGAGCCTGCCTCAATCTTCGTCGGTATCGCGCTAAAAGAGGGTGAAAAAGAGCGACACACCATCAGCAAGCAGCTGGCAGACGATGGCTACATTGCCCATGACCTCACCGACGATGACATCGCCAAATCTCACATCCGACACCTCATTGGTGGTCATGCGCATGTAGAAAACGAGCAGCTATTAAAAGTGGTATTTCCAGAGCGTCCTGGCGCGCTGCTGACTTTCTTAGAAAAACTTGGCGATGATTTTAATATTACCTTGTTTCATTATCGCAATCATGGCGCGGCTGAAGGTCGCGTGTTGGTCGGCTTACAGGCTTCGACAAGTAACTCGCGTCAACTACAAGATGCGTTATTAGATATCGGCTATGACTGTACTATGCTTAACGATAATGTCGCTTATCAGCTGTTTTTAAAGTAGCGGTTTTATAATTAAGGCATCACACTCTTTTAATTGTCAAATAAATCACCATTTATATCTTAATATACTGATATCAATGAGGTTTTGATGCGTAAACATAATAAAAACCATAATCAGCCAAGCCATAGCAAACCTGAAGCGGTACGCATGCGTATCGATAAATGGCTGTGGGCGGCGCGCTTTTATCGTACACGTACGCTCGCCAAAGAAGCGATCGAAAGCGGGCGTGTGCATTATGCCGGTAGCCGAGTCAAAACTAGCAAAGAAGTTGCCGTTGGCGATGAGCTGCAGATTCGGCAAGGATCAGCGACAGCAATGACCGAAAAAACGGTAATCGTTGAGGCCTTAAGTGCCCAGCGTGGTAACGCCTCTGCTGCGCAAGTGCTCTATTCAGAGACGGATGAAAGTACCGAGCGCCGCGCCTATTATGCGGAGCAGCGTAAACTGGCCAATCTAGCACGTCCTGATAATAAGCCTAATAAGAAGCAGCGCCGAGAGTTACAACGTTTTAAAGATAAACAAGACTAAAGCTGGTGTTAATATCGCTAGTATCTACTACATGCTAACGCTGCACCCCTTATTATCACTAGCGTTTATCTCATTGCTCTCCTTGCCTTTGTCACCATTTATCGTTACGCTAGTGGCTATTTTATGACAGTGTGATTGATCGTTACTTATTCAAAAAATTTCAAATAATTCATCTTATATTTACAATAGACGCCAGCTGTTCTTCTCTAGATAGCTTGTGTGCTATAGAATCAACACATAGTAAATATGCTGATAAAAAAGGTTACTTTATGCCGATTAAAGCCTCTGCACCCTCATCTGTACTCTTGGTTTGTTTGGGCAATATTTGTCGCTCACCTACCGCTGAAGAGATTTTTCGTCAACAGGCTGCTATAGCCGGTCTAACGATGAAAATAGATTCTGCAGGAACGGGCGATTGGCATATAGGTCATGCTCCTGATGCGCGTGCTCAGCGTCATGCCAAACTCAATGGCTATAATATTGGCAAATTAGTCGCTCGCCAAGTGACTGCTGATGACTTCCGGGAGTTTGACTTAATCTTGGCTATGGACACTCAGAATTTAGATGACTTGCAGGCCATAAAAGATGGGATAGAAGAACCTGTAGAAACCTTAGCTAAATTGGCTTTATTTAGCGAAGAAGACCCCACGTATGGCGGTGATGATGTGCCTGATCCTTATCAAGGGGAAAGCGAAGCGTTTGAGGACGTTATTGAACGTATTGAATCTAGTACGCAAGCTTGGATTGAGAGCTGGAAGACCAATTAAGGTGCTTAGAAGTTGACTGAATTTTGCTATTAGCTTTTGTAGTCATAGTTAAAAATCCAGTAAAAGCTTTTTTTAACTGAATGGTTGTTAATTGAACTATTTTAGCTCCTTTGATGAGACTTATCCTCTATAATACTCTGCCTTCAGTTGCTTGGTTTGCTGATAAGTTTTTTCAACCTTACTCTTAGATCATGCTCTTTTATTCGCATAGGACTATTTATGGCCTCAGCTTTACCCCATAGCCCAAGCGTTAGTACAGAGAACTTATGCGATTTATATGATTTGGCGCACGATTTGTCACATGCTAATACTATGGCACTAGCTTGCGTAGCGGACAAAGCAGTAGTGATAACTGAAGAAACTCAGCTAGATGCGTTTATGATTCATTATCATCAGCAATCTAATAAGCTGCCTTTATTTGTCTTGTCTGGCGGAAGTAACGTGTTACTCCCTTCACAGCTCCATGCTATCGTGCTGCGTCCCTTTATGCGCGGTATTAAGGTAATCAAACAGACAGCAGAATATGTCGATATTGAAGTGATGGCAGGTGAAAACTGGCATGAGCTAGTGACTTATACGGTCGCTCAAGGCTGGTATGGCTTAGAGAATTTAGCGCTGATTCCAGGTTTGACTGGCGCGGCTCCCGTCCAAAATATCGGTGCTTATGGAGTACAATTAGAAGACTGCTTGCTATCGGTGCGAGCTTACCATCTATCCAGCCAAACTTGGCATGACTTATCCCTTAACGACTGCCAATTTGGCTACCGTGATAGCCTATTTAAACGCGCGCCTAATACTTGGCTCATTAGCCGATTGGGCTTACGTTTGCACACCGATCCGGCGCGAATATCCGTCAATTATGGTGATGTCAAAGCAGTCGCGCAAAGCTTTGCTGAGCAGCAAAACCGAGCTAAGCCTGAGCCTAGCGATGTGATGCAGGCCATTATCCATATTCGTCAACAAAAAATACCCGATCCTAAGCAGCTGCCTAATTGTGGCAGCTTCTTTCAAAACCCTATTATTGATAATGAGCAATTCGCCAATTTGCAAAGCCGCTATCCTAATATAGTCGGCTACCCGATGCCAGAGCAAAAGGTCAAAGTAGCTGCAGGTTGGCTGATTGAGCATGCTGGGCTAAAGGGCGGCGGCATTGCGCCTATTCTCACTCATCAGCAGCAAGCATTAGTCTTGACCAATCAGCAGCCCTACCAAGCGCGGCAAATAGATGTCGCAAAATCCCAAGATTTCATTAGCAGCCAAGTCTATGATAAGTTCAAGGTGGCTTTAACTCGTGAACCTATTTGGGTCAATGCTAACGCTAGTATTGGACAGAGTGCATATGCCGACTAAGCGACCATTATCAAAACGTTTATGGCGTTATTATCTACGTTCCGCTGAGCGTATGGTCAAAGTATTTCGTATTATTAATATCACCTTTTTGGTGGGTTCAACTGCCGTTGTTTTAGTGCTTATTAGCTTATTTACCCCCCTGTTTTCGCAAGCTGTTGTCTATGTGCTGACGCGCCTGCCTCTCCCTGCTATGACCTCATCGGCTATGAATTCGCCGCCAACCGCTTACGTGGTACTAGGCGGCGGGTTAACTAATGATAATAATAATCAGATTGTCCTTAATGGCTATAGTCTCAATCGGGCGCAAACTGCGGCTACGGCTTATCATGATCTGCCCTTACCTATTGTACTTAGCGGCGCTGAGGCTCCTTGGCTTGGTCAGTGGCTGCTTGAGCACGGCATCGATGGTTTGATTAGTGAAAACGCCAGTATGAATACTTGCGAAAACGCGCGTTTTACCGCTAAACGCGTGCCTTTGCATCACGTTTATTTAATAACTGATCGTTATCACATGCCGCGCGCGCGCAGGCAGTTTGCTCTAAATGGTATCAATAGCACTGCTTTGAGCGCTCCGTTGCCGGTTAAGCGTGATTGGATGGAACCGGCGCAAAACCTGACCCATTCGAGGCGCGCGGTTTATGAGATTGCGGCTTACTTACGCGATATCATTCGCCCGCAAAATAATTGCCGTGAAGCTAAAGAGATGAGTAATGAGGAGCTATTGACTCCTAGAGGCGAGGCAGTAAAGACTTTTAACTAGTCATAAAACAGCATTATAAGCCTAACGCGTTCAACTGATTCAGCGTTATTAAGCGTATAATAGCAGCTGAGAAATGTTTTTAGAGTTATCCCTTAGAGGTTCATGATGCTCAGTATCTTTTTATTGATTCCCTTGAGTTTAATGCTATTTGTCGTCGCCATTTGGGCGGTGCGTTATGCGGTCAAATCCAATCAATTCGAGGATTTAGATAATGCCTCTCAGCGTATTATCTTAGAAGATCGTCAAGAGCGTCGTCAGGTCATTCAAGCCCATGAAGAGGGTACGAATAAACCATCTGATGCCGCTGATACTAATATCAATAATAACAAAGATAATCAGCACCCTGATTCCTAATTTCTATTTACCCTTAGTTCAAGACTAATAGTTCTCTTGTTTGGTAGGAGAGGTTTTTTATGACCACAGCTTTGCTCGTTGCGGCATTATTTATGGGTTTTTTTGGCTCTCCGCACTGCTTAGGTATGTGTGGAGGTTTGGTCGCCGCTTTTAGTCTATCGATGAAGGATGTCAGCCCCGCCAAGCGCCGCGCCCTAATCGCTACTTATCATTTTGGGCGCTTGACCAGTTATGCCGTGTTAGGTTTAGTCGCCGGACTGATTGGCACCACCGTACTGGCTCCTTTAATGATGGGCAATAGCATGCCGCGTATTTTATTGGGGCTAGTTTTGGTGTTTGTTGGCGCTACTATGCTTGGCTTGCCATTTTTGACCAAGCTTGAGCGCGTTGGTATGCGCTTTTGGCAATTCTTAAGTCCAATACGCCAAAAAGTATTTCCGCTTAATACTTATCCGCGCGCCTTAGCAGCAGGGCTATTATGGGGCTACTTACCCTGCGGCTTAGTCTATGGTGCCCTCTTAATTGCTGTCGTCGCTCATGATCCTCTCAGCGGTGCCGCCTTAATGTTTGTATTTGGCTTAGGCACTATCCCGATGTTGGTTGCGACTCACGAAACAGTGAGCTGGCTACGTAGTCAAATCGGCCGCTTGCGTTTACGCCAGTTCAATGGCGCTATTATGGTGCTATCGGGCTTAGCCGTCGTTTTTGTCCCTATAGTTATGGCGAGTATGCATACCGGTCATGGAGATACTCATGGTGATGCCCATATGACTCATGAGAGTTCTAGTTCTATGATATCCAACCTTAACAATAGCCATCAAAGTATGAGTGATAGCAGTCATAGTATGCATAATATGGATAGCCAGTAAGCATTAATTCATAAGCCTTAAACCTTGTTAAATATCTAAAAAAACCTTCTACAAATGATTCTTGTAGAAGGTTTTTTGTTTAGGCTTGAGAGTATAAGCACAAAGCTTACCCTATTACTCTTGCCACTGCTCAAGACTAAACTTAGTATCCAAGTGCTTCTCCAAGGCGGGCAAATTAAAAGCGTCATCTTCACTCACAAAGCTGATACTGATCCCAGTTTGTCCGGCGCGTCCAGTACGGCCAATACGGTGCACATAATCATCTGGCTGATCGGGTAAAGTATAGTTGACCACATGGCTGATATCATCGACATGGATGCCGCGCCCTGCGACATCAGTCGCAACCAAAATTGAGGCATGGCCATCTTTAAAGCGCTGCAAATACTTCTCACGCTTTTGTTGGATCACATCACCCGATAGCATGACGACTTTGTGGGATTGGCGCAGTTTATGATATAGACGTTTTACCTGATCTTTACGATTGGCAAAGACTATCACTTTATCGACGCTATTATCTGCAATAATACCCTGCAAAGCGGCCAACTTTTGCTCTTCTGTCAAAAGATAAAAATGCTGCTCGACCAGCTCGCTAGTTTTGTGCTCAGGCTCAATCTCTACAAACTGCGGCTCATGTAGCCAGCGATAGGCTAGATTCATCACGTCTTGATTGAAAGTCGCTGAAAATAATAAGCTTTGACGATCGCTATTCGCCGGCATCCGGCCGACCAGTCGCTTGATATCAGGGATAAAGCCCATATCGAGCATACGATCGGCTTCATCTAACACTAATACCTCTACCCGATCCAAATACACCATCCCTTTATGCATCAGATCAATCAGCCGTCCAGGGGTGGCGATTAATATATCGATGTGTTTGCGCTCAAGCTCGTGCTGCTGAGCATCATAGCTAGTACCGCCCATAATACAAACGCTATGCAAGTCGGTGTATTTAGTCAACTCCACACAATCATCAAATATCTGCTGCGCAAGCTCCCGCGTCGGTGCCATGACAACCGCCCGCGGCTCCCCAAGATAACGCTCTTCATCCTCACTAAAAGGTCGATTAAGCAGCGCTTCCATAATAGTAATCAAAAACGTTGCCGTTTTGCCAGTACCCGTTTGTGCCTGACCAATAGCGTCTTGATGCGCTAAAGTATGAGGCAATATTTGCGCTTGAATAGCGGTAAGTTCGGTAAAGCCTAAATCTTTAATCGCGCGTAAGGTCGGCGCTGATAATGGTAAGTCTTTAAAAGTCGTAAAATTACTCAAAAAATTATCCTTATTAGGTGAAGCGTCTTTTTATTAAAACGCCTACAGCCAATACTAGTCAACACTACGATTACTTTGAGAGTAATGAGAGCGTTTGCTAGTGTTAATGCAAAGCAGAAGCAAGTATCCTAGCTATAAAACACAAAAAAGCCAAACCTAGTGGCTCATCTTTACCTGTACATATATACGATAATACATACAATACTGGCTAGATGAGACAGGTTTGACTCGATAGTATAGCGTAATTGCTACAAATATTATGACAAAATGCCATAACGTCTGCAGCGACTACTCTTCTAGTTTTCTAACTTCTTCAGCTTGTAGGCCTTTTTCGCCCTCAACTACACTGAACTCTACTTTTTCACCATCTTTCAAGGAGCGGTAACCATCGCCTTGAATCGCGCGGAAATGGACAAAGATGTCCTCGCCGCCATCACGTTGAATGAAACCAAACCCTTTTGAGTCATTAAACCACTTAACGATACCTTGCTCACGAGCTGACATAATAAAACTTCCTAAATAGTGCGCTTAGCCCCAAATTCCTTTGCAACATTGCATATAAACGGGTACTAAGATAATGATATTAGAATTACAGACCCATTAGTTTGTATCAGATAGCTACAAAGATACGCAGTAATGGTAGGCAGGCGACGAAAATTATTAGTGAACTCACCAGTAATAAATTTGTAACCTATGTTGCTTGAAAATATCATAGCACGGGTTTTTAGTAACTTAAAGACTTTTAGCATGATTTTTGCGGGTTAAAGAATTTTTGGATAAATTTTTAGTAATAATCAGCTAAACTGTTATTATGATTGGCTACTAGCAAGTCAAATTTTAGTAGCTGCTGTTTTTCATCTTGTATTATTTACTTCTTATATTCTCTACTTATCATCATTGTGCTATTTTTATTTACCGAGGCCGTTATGAATGCATCTACTTATAACCATAAGCTACTCGTAGT
Organism: Psychrobacter sp. 1Y11; assembly: GCF_052259045.1. NCBI lineage: Bacteria > Pseudomonadati > Pseudomonadota > Gammaproteobacteria > Moraxellales > Moraxellaceae > Psychrobacter > Psychrobacter sp. 1Y11. The sequence continues at coordinate 72,885 of NZ_JBQQER010000001.1, read as the reverse complement.
CAATGGCGTCAATCTAAACTTGTTAGGCAAACGCGAGCCTGAGATATACGGCCATACCACTTTGGCTGATATCGAGTCTCGCCTACAGTCGCAAGCGGCGAAACATCATATTGAGCTGATTTGTATTCAGTCAAATCACGAAGGACAACTCATCGATGAGATTCAGCACTATGGTTTGTTAGCGGATATAGCAGCGCAAGTCGATGCCGTCATTATCAATCCTGGCGCCTTTACGCATACTTCAGTGGCGCTACGCGATGCCCTACTCGCCATACAAAAGCCTTTTATTGAAGTGCATTTATCCAATGTCCATAGCCGCGAGCCGTTTCGCCAGCACTCTTATCTAAGCGATATCGCAACTGGCGTCATCTGCGGTCTTGGACATTTAGGCTATCAGATGGCGCTAGAGTATTGGCTAGCACACTTATATCAAGCAAACTTAAAGGATTCAGTATAAACATTTAAGCGTAAACTCTTGTGGCTAATACAACTGGAATCGCTTGATTAAAACAAAAATGCCTTAATAAAAAGGGTAACGAATCAATACTCGATAGATGGTGATATGAATGGCAAAAACGTCCGGAAAACGCTTTATGAAGCTTGCAGGTATGACCGCGAGCATTGCAGGCAAAGCCGCTAAAAACTCCTTAAAGCACTTATCTAGCGACGAAGAAAAGCGTATGCAAGCACGCTCAGAGTTGATGCAAGATGTCGGTATTCAAATCGCTGACACCCTAGGCGAGATGAAAGGCGCGGTGATGAAGGTAGGTCAAATTGCCTCACAATACAAAGACGTCTTTCCACCGGAAGTCGCGGCGGCGCTTGAAAAGCTACAAAAAGATGCGCCGCCTATGCCCTACTCGCAGATACGCTCGCAAGTAGAGCGCGAACTAAAAGCCCCTATTGATGAGCTATTTATTGATTTTGAAGAGACGCCTTTTGCTGCTGCCTCTATCGGTCAAGTACACAAAGCGACTTTGCCTTCCGGTCAAAATGTAGTGGTCAAAGTACAATACCCGAATGTTGATGAGAACTGCGATAGCGACCTAAAACAGGTACGTATGGCGCTGAAAATCGCTGGCGTGCTCAATATGAGTCGCGAGCTGCAAAATCAGTTATTCGATGAGATTCGTAAGAGCTTATACGATGAGCTTGATTATATTAAAGAAGCGAGCAATCTAAGAGTGTTTGGCGCGTTTCATGCTAGCGATGCCGGACTTATTATCCCCAAAGTGATCGGTAGTCATTCCTCAAAGCGTATTCTTACTTTGACTGAAGAGATGGGCGAGAACTTAGCGACCGCTGCTACTTGGGATAACGACATTAAACAAAAAATCGCTGAACGCTTATTTCATTTTAGTGCCGGGCAGCTTTTTAGCTTGTACCGAATGCACTGCGATCCGCATCCAGGTAATTTTGCATTTCGCCCAGATGGCAGCGTCATTGCTTACGATTTCGGCGGTATTCGTAGTTATAGCGATAATGAAGTTCAGCTGTTTCGCCGCTTTGCTCAGCATGCCGTGCGCAGCGATGTTACCGCACTTGAGCAAGACCTTATTGCGCTAGGCATACGTCGTAACGATGATACTAATATTCCAGGAGAGTTTTATAAACAGTGGCTAGCTATCGGTCTTAAACCTTTATCTATTGCCCCTTATCACGAAGGCGATTTTGACTTTGCTAACAGCCAAGTCCATCACGAAGCGATCACTCAAATGCGGACTTCTTTGAAGTATTTTAGCCAATTCCAGCCCTCAGCGACTACGATGATGCTCGATCGTACGGTGTCGGGACAGTACTGGAATTTAGTTAACCTTGGGGTGGAGATTGATTTGTCGCCTTTGGTTGATGAGTATCTAGGAGTCGCTAAACCAGAATCCCTAGCGGCGAATCTAGCCAAAGTAGAGCCATAACCGACAAAATCGCCGCAGCTTACTGAGACTCAAAACCAGTAGGCTTTGGCAATAACTCTGCTACCAATCACTCCGATAGCGGATTAGACATGTAGCGCGTGACCACAACGATCACAGTATTCAGCCCCTACCGCATGGCCGAACTTACCACAGTTCGGACAAGTAATGGGATTGAGCTGGGGACGCATATTACGCGCCAACTCTGCAGTAAAAATACCCGTAGGTACGGCAATAATCGCATAACCGGTAATCATCACCATCGATGCAATCGCCTGCCCGATTGGCGTTTTCGGTGACATATCGCCATAACCGGTAGTCGTTACCGTCACGACCGCCCAATAGATCGAGAGCGGAATACTAGTAAAGCCGTTTTCCGGACCTTCCACTACGTATACCACTGAGCCAAAGATAGTCACGAGCAGTACTAAAGATAAAAAGAAGACCGTAATCTTTTGCTGACTGGTCTTCAGTGCTGAGGCCAAAAAGCCCGCTTGCTGCATATAAGCTTTGAGCTTGAGCACCCGAAATACGCGTAAGATCCTTAGGATCCGGATAACTAACAGATACTGCACGCCCACAAACAGTAAGCTTAGATAGCTTGGGAGTACCGATAGTAAGTCAACGATACCAAAAAAGCTAAAGACGTATCGAAAACGGTTGGGCGCTGAAAATAAACGCAGCAAATACTCAATGGTAAATAAAATAGTAAAAAACCATTCAGCATAAAAAAACAAGGTGCCATATTGCAAACGCATATAAAGCACGCTATCTAGCATCACCACGGCTACACTGGTCAAAATGGCAATCAGTAACACGATATCAAAAAGCTTACCCAAGCGCGTATCGGTGCCCTCGATGATGACATGAATGCGATTACGCATATGAGTGATAGCTTCAGCGGTTGGTTGCTTCATAGAGTTTAGGGCTTAAGTAGGAAGGTGATTCTGATAAATAGGCTCAGTCGCCAAAGGGGAGTTTTGTCAAAATAGCCATAAGTGGTTTATAATACTGCTCATTCACTAAGGCTAATTTGCGTACTAACCCGCAGTCAGGTTGTCACAGTGTAGCAAAAAATAGCTTTTAACAATATACAAATCGCACACTTAGACATCAGCCGTTTAGGTAAACTTTAAGGATGTAATATGGCAGGTCATTCAAAATGGTCCAACATTAAACACAAAAAAGCCCGTCAAGATGCGGTAAAAGGCAAAATATTTACTAAAGTCATCCGTGAGATTGTTTCAGCTGCCAAGCAAGGCGATGCCGATCCTGATAAAAACCCGCGCTTGCGAGCCGCTGTCGAAAAAGCGCTCTCTGTCAATATGACCCGCGACACCATCAATCGTGCTGTCGATCGCGGCGCTGGCGGCGGTGAAAACGAAAACATGGAAGAAGTTAGCTATGAGGGCTACGGTGTCGGCGGCGTAGCGGTACTCGTAGAAACGATGACTGACAACCTTAACCGCACAGTCAGTGAAGTCCGCCATGCTTTTACTAAGTTTGATGGCAACTTAGGAACGACCGGTTCCGTCGCCTATCTGTTTACCAAACGCGGCGAGATTCGTTTTGATGATGTCAGCCTTGAGGATGAAGTGCTGCTAGCTGCGCTTGATGCTGGCGCGCTCGATGTCGAAAATGATGGCGAGTCGTTGCTAGTCACTACCGAGTGGGAAAGTTTCGGTCAAGTCAAAGATGCGCTTAATAAAGCAGGCTTAGTTTCTGACAGTGCTGAGGTCACTATGGCGCCGTCTACTAGTGCTGAGATTGACAATATTGATGACGCCGAAAAAGTGATGAAAATGATTGATATGTTAGAGGACATCGATGATGTGCAAGAGGTTTATAGCAATGTGCATATCTCAGATGACGTTATAGCGCAGCTGGAAACAGAATAACTAAGCTTGGTTAGACTCTAATACTTATTCCAATACTTATAAAGGTTAAACGTTTTACACGTTCAGCCTTTATTTTTATATAAAACTAACCGTTATTTCATATCTTACATTTCACGCCTTCGAGCGCTAGCAGATACTCTTTTTTATCTAGGCCACCAGTATAACCGCCAAGTCTACCATCGCTAGCTATCACTCGATGACAAGGAATAACGAGGCTAAAAGGATTATTGCCGTTGGCATTGGCGACCGCCCGAAATGCTTTGGGATTACCGATACGGTGGGCTAAAGTGGCATAGCTTATAGTTTCGCCATGCTTGATCTTTTGCAGTGCTCGCCAGACTTGCTGCTGAAACTCAGTCCCTAGTGTCAAATCAAGTGGTAAGTCAAAGTCTTTTCTTTCATCTAACGCATACTCATTGATTTGTTTAATAGTCTTAATTAATAGCGCTTGTGCAGGATCGTCTATGCTTAGGCTATTTTTTTCAATAAACTTAAAGTCGCTATCTGCCAGTTGATAGTGTTTTTTGAGCTTAGTAAATGATTTTGAGTCCGTCCACCACTGATCCTGTGACAGCCAGCTGACTTGCACCAGCTTTGGCTCATGTTCATCAGCTGAGCTGATATCACTTTCAGTGACCATCAAAACGAGCATATAAGTTTGTAGCTTGGTCGTGGTGACTAACATCATTATTCCTTATTCTCAAAAACCAATGTTTAAACCCTAAGTACCAGCCCCTACTCTTTTACTCTTTATCATCCGTTTCGAATAACGCTGCGACGAACTGTTTAGGACTAAAGGCACGCAAGTCATCAATCGACTCGCCAACGCCAATATAGCGAATAGGCACCTCAGTGGTCTCGGCAATATTGAAGACCACGCCGCCTTTGGCAGTACCGTCAAGCTTAGTAACCGTAATGCCCGTTAGCGGTACAGCTTTATTAAATAACTCGACTTGATTGATGGCGTTTTGACCCGTGCCAGCATCGAGTACGATCATGCCTTCGTGCGGTGCTGTCTCATCCGCTTTACGCATGACCCTGACGACTTTTTCAAGCTCGCTCATCAGATGGGTTTTATTTTGCAAGCGCCCAGCGGTATCGGCAATCAGTACATCGATATTTTTTGCCTTAGCCGATTGCATCGCATCAAAGATAACCGAGGCGCTATCAGAGCCATGGCCTTGCGCCACAACGGGAATGTTATTGCGCTCGCCCCAAATTTGTAGCTGCTCAGTCGCCGCCGCTCGAAACGTATCCCCAGCAGCGAGCATTACTGATTTGCCCTCACCTTGCAGACGTTTGGCAAGCTTACCTATAGTCGTGGTTTTACCGACTCCATTGACCCCGACGACCAAGATCACGAAGGGCTTTTTGCTCGTATCAATCATCAAAGGCGCGACTTTCGGCGTTAAAATATCGACCAGCTCGCTTTGTAGGGCTTTATAGAGAGAATGCGCGTAAATCAGATCACCACGAGCGGTCTGCTCGGTTAAGCTTTTGATAATACGGTTAGTGGCATTTACCCCAATATCCGCAACAAGCAACTGATCCTCTACCTCCTCTAGCAGCTCATCGTCAATCTCTTTACCACCGATAAGAATACTAACCATACCCTCGGCTAGATTCTTTCGCGACTTGCTCAGACCTGACTTCATCCGGTTGAACCAACTACCTTTTTGACGGCCTTTAGGCTCAGTAGAATCAGTGGTTTGTAGATCGTCTTGCGCTGTAGGCTTGGCGCTTAGCTCTGAATGAGTACTCTCTTTGCTAGCGTTCGCGGCCTCCCCTAACTGCGCTTGTAAGGGCATTTTGGGGACGTCAATCTTAGAAGTATCAGAGTGAGATAAGTCATTATTAGCTACTTTTTCACTAGCCGCTACTTCGGCGGACTGTTTTGACGACTCACTGTCGGCTTCAGGCGACAAAATAGGTGAACCTAAGGCTATATTACCCACTTGCGTAGCATTAGCGGCTTTATCTGAAGCGCTCTCAACATCATTATTGATAGGCTCATTAGGAGGAGTATTCGCGGTCTGTTCCTCATCAACGATAGCTACCGATTGCGTCGGCAAACTGGGTAAGGTAATATCATCGTCATCTAAATTATCTAGATCACCATCCAGATTGATAACCACGCGATTGGGATTGTCAGCATTATTCATAAACTTGCCCTAAAATTGATCAAAGTATTATTTAATTTTTAATGAATTGCATTTTTATAAAAAACGTTATAACTAACAGTATAGCGTCAGATGCGTTTATCTTAGTTTAGCATAATTCGGCGCTGGCTCATTAATGGTAGTTGTCTATGCTTATAAAAAACAGACTTTATGGAGTCTAATGAGACGCCATAGCAAATATGATAATAGCGGTAAACTCATTCAATAAAGAGCTATGCAAGCTTAGCTTAAGATTTAGACACAAAACTCTGACCTCAGTTTAAATAAGTTTCGCCTATCCTTAGTCTTTGATTTATTTATTGCCTTTATGCTCAGGCTTTTATTATTAGGAACGCTCATGTCATCTACTCTATCAACTCAAAAACGCAATAAAAAACTTCAGCCGAAAGCTACTGCTTCTAAGACAATCGTGACCAGTAGTTTAGCTATAGTTATCGCGGTATCCGCTTTGGCGACTAGTGGTTGTAACACTACACAGGGTTTTAAGCCTACCGCGAGCGTAATGGTTGGTGGACATAAGTCTATTTAATTAACTAGCATCTTTGTGTTAGAGCCTATTTATCGTTTTTATACTTTGAGAATACTATGCTTGCTAAGCGTCACCACTTTTCATCCAAACCGTCTCGTTTATTATGGCACACTGCTTGCGTACTAAGCTTATCAGCCACGCTTGCCGCTTGTCAGACCACAACAACGACTGCAACTCCAGCAGCGCAAACCGCTACCCCACCAGTCATGGATAGCGAGACGGATAATAGCGCCTCTGATCTGCAAATTGATCTCTCAGGCCGTCATGAGTATCTCTTAGATAATGGTCTTAAAGTCATTATCAAAGAAGATCATCGCGCACCTGTCGCTATGACCCAGATCTGGTACCGTGTCGGCTCAGCAGATGAACCGGTGAATAAAGGCGGTATCTCGCATTTACTTGAGCATATGATGTTCAAAGGCACCGCTGACGTTTCAAGCGATGACTATGAGCGCCTAATCGCTAAGTTTGGCGGCTCAAACAATGCCTTTACCAGCTACGATTATACTGGCTACTACGAGCTGTTTCCGGCTAATCGCTTGCCGCTAGCATTAGAGCTTGAAGCAGATCGCATGACTAACTTACTGTTCGATGAAAAAGCATTTGCTAAAGAGCATCAAGTGGTCATGGAGGAGCGCCGCCAACGCACTGACGACAATCCGCTAGCCAAGGCCTATGAATCGTTTCGTCTGCTCGCCTTACCTGATAGTCCTAAAGGCGAGTCGATAATTGGCCCTATGAGCGAGCTTGAATCTATCAAGCTTGGCGAGCTCAAAGACTGGTACCAAGCTTGGTATGCTCCTAATAATGCTACGTTAGTCATCGTAGGAGACGTGCAGCCTGAAGCGGTATTGTCACAAGTCAAACGCTACTTTGGCAAATTAAAGCCAAGCCAACTGCCTGAGCGTCCGGCAGTGCGGCAACGAGGCTTTCGCGGTTATCAGCAAGTCGACTCAGTACAAGCGGTAAAAGTGCCAGTATTACTGATGGGCTATAACGTGCCTAGTCTGCTAACCGTTGATTCAGGTAATGAAAACCAAGCTTACGCTTTATCGTTAGCGCAAGATGTACTAGATGGCGGACTCTCTGCCAGACTTGAGAGCAGATTAATACGTGAGCGTAACTTGCTCACCAGCGTCGGTACTTCTTATGATTTGTTTGATCGCGGCGATGGTCTGTTTCTTATTCAGGCTACCCCACGCGAAGGCGTCAGCTTAGAGCAGGCGCAGCAAGCTATCACGGAGGAGATCGAGAAGCTGATGCGCGATCCTATCGAGGCTGATGAGATTGCACGGGCAAAAACTAATACCGTGACCGGTCTCGTCTACGCGCAAGACAGTATGGCAGGGCAAGCGCGTATGATTGGCTCGCTACAGACGATTGGTCTCGATGATAAGCTACTTGCCACTCTACCAGCTAAGCTCGATGAGGTTTCTGTGGCTGATATTAAGGCCGCTAGTCAAAAGTATCTAATCAAAGATAATTTAACTGTCATGCATATCGTGCCGCCTAACAGCACGGATAATACTAGTACTGATAATGCGATCAAAAAGCATAATTAATTAGAACACCGCTACTCAAATATCTACTACAAATAAGAAACAAGCTATGAATAAGAAATCGTCATTGGTCACCAAGACAACTACTGCAAAGGCTACTCAAAGCTCCTTACTCGCCGCTTTAACCAGTAGCCTCCTGTTAGGACTAGCTGTGTTTTCCAATCCTGCTTTTGCCGATGCTAGTATGGTTGAAGAGTATAAAGGTTCGGCTACGAATGTTGATAGCAGTGCACCTATTGCCGCGCTATCAAAACTCACTAGCCTTGATAACGTCGCTCCTTTGAAAATGACTGTTCCTGATATTGAGCATTTCACGACTAGCGCTGGCGTTCCAGTCTCTTTCGTCCGTACCACCGCCTTGCCTATCATCGATATCGATTTGCGTTTCAATGCGGGTAGCGCCCGTGATGGCAGTATTCGTGAGCAAGGTTTTGGTATCGCTAACATGACCGCTACTATGCTCACGCAAGGCACCAAAACAAGGGACGAAGATGACTTCACTCGCGCGGTGGAGACTTTAGGTATTACTCTAAATAGTAGCGCTTATAAGGATATGTTTATCGTCTCGCTCAGAAGTTTATCTGATGATGGGCATTTACTACCCGCCAGCGACTTGATGACTCAGATTCTTACTCAGCCTACTTTTGATGAGCAAATATTGGCACGCAATAAAGCCAGACTCCTAGTCGGTCTACAGCAACAAAAACAAGATCCGGGTAGCCTTGCCAGTCTCGCTTTTAACAAGACTCTATATGGCACGCACCCTTACGCTCACCCCTCCTCTGGTACCCTTGACACCGTGCCGACTATCAACCAAAAAGATTTGCAAGATTTTAAGGATCGCTATTTAGTCGCAAATAATGCTTCTATGGCGATGACTGGTAATTTAACGTTAGCTCAAGCGAAGCGGCTGGCAAATGACATCACCAATAATTTGCCGAAAGGCAAAACGGCGGCGATATTACCTGAGCCTAAACCCTTAACGCAGTCGCAAAATATTCATATTGATTTTCCCAGTACGCAGACGACTGTCTTGATGGGGCAATTGGGTACTAAGCGTGCCACTGATCCTATTGCCCAGCAGCAACAGACCAACTTCGCCGTAGGTAATGATGTCCTAGCAGGCGGGGATTTCAATGCTAGGCTAATGACTGAGATCCGCCAAAACTTGGGCTACACTTATGGTATCTCAGGCTCGATGAATCCAATGCTTGCGCGCGGTCCCTATCAGATTGGATTTTCAACCCGCAATGATAAAGCCCGCGCAGCCATTGATGCCAGTTTAGGCGTTATTAACAACACTTTAGAGGAAGGCATTACTAAGGATGAGATACTTCTCACGACCGATAATCTAAAAAACAGCTTCCCTATGAGCTTTGCCAGTAATGCGGGAATCAATGGCTTGCTTGGGATGATGAACTTTTATAACTTACCTGACAGCTATCTGAGCGATTATATGAGCCGTATTAATAGCGTCAAGCTAACAGAAGTCAATGAGACGATGCGCAGCACACTAGATACCGATAAGTTTTTGATTGTGACTGTAGGGGCGGATGATCCTTGGCAGGATAAAGGCGATAGCATTAAAGAGTAAGGGGTGATAAAAAAGATAAGCAAATAATAGTCAGCAAACCATCGCTAGCAAGCCTCATTGTTATCGATCGATAGCTCTTCTTGCTAGTTTTATGATTACTAATTTTATGACTAAAAAGACACCTTACTCTTTGATTGCTATCGTTACGTCATAACTGAAATGCTCAGGCTTATAGCCTGCGCCATTATAAGCCAGGCGTATCACATGCTTATCATAAGACTTCACTTCGTAGTCACCATTGGCAAAATTATAAGTCTTTGGAGTAATTAATAACGCTTCAATCTGGTTATTGTTGAGACTAACCGCGATACGCTCGCCTACTTTAGGGTATAAGAAATAATCGCAGCTGTTATTTACCATAATTTCAGCCTTGCGTTCGATAACGGTATTATCTACCTCTTTTTGCACGAGCTTTGGACATAGATGCGATTGCTGAGAAGCAACGCGAGCATACGAGTTGATAATTTTATCTTCAATATCAGATTGGACTTGCTCGCTTGCTACGGCTGGTTTGTCTGTTATAGGTAAATTGGAATTCTCAGGAGTACAAGCAGCGATAAAGAGCAAGCCTACACTGACTGCCAGAGCCAAAGATATCAGACGTTTCTTTGCTAGCCCTACTGGATTATTTTGAGCCGAAAAGCTATTCGCTACTCGAGGCAGTTTTTGATCTGACACTTTTATACCCTTTGCGTTTTTAGCCTCTTTGAGCGCTTTAACCTTAAGATAAACTATTTTATTGCTAGCTTTAATATTTTGACAATACTGCCAATTGACAACAGAAGAAAAAACTTATCATCTCTGCTATGCAAGCTAAGCATTAAAACATACTTTAGGCTTTTATTAAGCGTTAATAAATGACTAATAGGTCTAAAAAGCAAACAATTATTCAGAATAGAGCGCTAGTAGCGACAAGACGAGCTACTACTAGCATTATTAAATCCCCATTTGCGATAGCCTTGCGAGTCTAAATGCACTGCTCCTGTCGAATATAAGCCTAAGCCAAAGTCCATAGCTTGCCCTTGATATTGCCAGAACTGGCATAAGTTATCTTGCATACGGCTAAGCTGCCATAAGTCCCCATCATATTCAGGCACCCAGATATCGATCGCGCCGGCCGTCATATGCTTACTGTTAGTAGCACCGCCTGCACAGGCATTGAGGTTAGGGCTGCGGTAAACGGAACGAATCTCGGTACTGGCTGGCAGCACGCCTTGATTTTTTAGCTGACTATATAAGCTTAGCGTCGGCACCATATTTGACCAAAGCTCCTGCGGCGGTAGCTGAAAAGGCTCATAGCCACAGCGATCCCAACTGCGAGCAGTAGTCAGCAACTGTTCCATCGGTGGCACGTTTTGCGCCCCTAGCTGTGAGCTTAGATAACGCTGATAGTTGGCGACTTGCTGCGCGCGATAGCGATTACTATTTAACCAAGTATTAAAGTCTGTAGCGCTATCACCATAGTAGCTACCGTTATTACTACTCGGGTTACTGTACTGATTATTGTAATGCGTATTGTAAGAGGTATTATAACGTGGTGAGCGGCTGGGCGTGATAGTGCGCTGACTCTCTTCGATAGACAGCTTGGCGTCAAGATTATACTGCCGATTTTTTTGGGCAATAAGCCCTTGCATACTATCGCCTCTAATGACATTTGTATTTGCAGGGGTGATATAAACCTGATTATTAGTGGCACTACTGCCCTGACGCACTTGAATACGGCGTTCGCTACTGTCATTTAGGATAGCGGCATTGGCATAAATACTAGTCGTGCAAGTCAGCGTTATCAGCGACAATTTACTGAGAGCTGCAATATTTTTTTTGTTCATCATATGCAATCATTACCACTAAATATTTATCGAATTTATTAGGACACAGCGTCTGTCGCTATACTATCAAGTCAATATCGCCAGCAAGCTTTAGCAAAGAGTATTGAGTCTATTGCTGTAGTATAGTTTATGGATACTATCAAATTTTGAGTAAGCAGGCTAAAATATCGGCTGTCATAATAGGCAATAGCCGTGCTTTTAACATTTATCATCATAATTTTCATAATCACGTGACTTTTGCGTCTTCTCTATAGCTTAGCGTTATCAGTGGCGTCTTATAGACTTTTCTTTCTTCAGTATCGGCTTTATCTATGTCCTCTAATTTGCAATATCGTTTTTCACGTCAAAGCCATCACCTCGGCCAGCGGCATGAGCCCAACATTTGGCAGCGCATCCACATTGATCCTTGGCTGACCTTATTACTACTAGCGGTGTGTTGTATCGGTCTGACGATTCTTTATAGCGCTTCTACTCAGAATGTAGATATGGTCATGCGCCAGATGATCAGTTACGTGGTAGCTTTTGCTGTGATGATCGCTATGGCGCAGATACCGCCGACTATATACCGTAGCTTTACTCCTATATTTTATGTGTTAGGGCTGTTTTTGTTAGTGCTAGTCGATATTATTGGCGAGGTACGTATGGGGGCACAGCGCTGGATCAACTTACCCGGCTTTGGTAGCGTGCAACCCTCTGAATTTATGAAGCTTGGTATGCCAATGATGTGCGCTTGGTTTCTATCAAGACGTGAGTTGCCGCCTTCAATGACTAGTATTGCAGGAACGCTGGCTCTGATTATTATTCCTGTTTTATTAATCGCAAAAGAGCCCGATCTAGGGACATCGCTGCTGGTCGCTGCTAGTGGTATTTTTGTGTTGTTTTTGGCGGGTCTGTCGTGGTGGATGATTGGCGGTGCTATCGCTTTATCGATACCGTTGGTGACTTTCGCTTGGTATTTTTTATTACATGACTATCAGCGCACGCGAGTTTTGACTTTACTCAATCCAGATGCAGATGCCCAAGGCGCTGGGTGGAATATCATTCAGTCTAAGACTGCTATCGGTTCAGGCGGTATAACGGGTAAAGGCTATTTAGATGGTACTCAATCGCATCTGCATTTCTTGCCTGAGGGTCATACAGACTTTATTATCGCGGCATTCTCAGAGGAGTTTGGCTTAGTCGGCGTCATGTTATTGATGTTTATTTATGCCTGTTTATTAAGCCGTGCTTTATTCATCGCTTTTACGCATCCTGATAGCTACAGTCGGCTATTGGCAGGAGCTATCGCTATGTCATTCTTTGTCTATGTGTTTGTCAACGTAGGCATGGTCGGCGGTATTTTGCCTGTGGTTGGTGTTCCGCTACCCTTTGTCAGTTATGGGGGCACGGCGATTGTCACCCTGATGGCAGGCTTCGGTCTGTTAATGTCTATCCATACCCATAGATCCACTTAGCTTTTTTATCATTTAGCATTTTTTTATAATTATTCGATAGCCTTATTGTTATATTAAAGTTTTCAAGACCTAAATAACTTTATAAAAGAGATGCTTTGATTAGTTAGCCTTAACTAATCATGTAATTTGTATAATACCGCAAGGTTTTTATACTTGTCATTACGATTTAATTGCGTTAACCTGTTTAAATCGTAATGTGGTACATAACTTATACAGAGCTGCTAAGCAACTTTTCATAAGTATATAATAAAGTCATAACTTGCCAGTATAGTCCGATGTTGATTATATTATTTGTTATTGAATTGTTTGTATAACAACAAACTTACCCTACTTTAAAACTAATGGCCTTTATACCTGCTACTACTATAAGAACACAGTAGCAGCATCACTCTAAAAAGTCAGCGCGATTAAAGCCGATTTATGGCTTACTGATAACCCATTTAGGTTATTATTCTTTAATATTGTCGTGCTCAAGTTTTAGAGTATAAGCCAAAGAGGTATATATGAATAAGCGTCTATCTGGTTTACTTACAATGTCAGTAGTTCTGTTTACTGGCTCTGCTGTAATCTCTAACGCTCAAGCAGCAGAAACGAGCCCTTCGCTATCCGCATTGTCTCAAGATAACGCCTCTCATATCGATCGCGTATTGGGCGAGTTAACTCGTCAACACGATGGTGCATCGAGTTTAGTCAAATCAGCCCGTCAGCCAACCTCCTTGGCACTAAATAGCCCACTTCTTACTAGTGACAGCTCACAAGCGAGCAATGACGAAGATGTGCTTGAACGTCTAACGGCTGTCGCTTCAAACTCTGTCGGCAAATTTAAGCAAACAGGCCTGGCGTCATGGTATGGCCGTAAGTTTCATGGTCGCAAGACGGCTAGCGGCGAAACCTTCGATATGAATGCTTTGACCGCCGCCCATCGCTCATTGCCATTGAACTGTTATGTCAAAGTGACCAATAAAAATAATGGAAAAAGTGTCGTTGTAAAAGTTAATGATCGTGGCCCTTTCCATGGTAAGCGCGTTATGGACTTATCTTACGGTGCAGCTAAACAGTTGGGCATTACCAGTAAAGGCGTAGGCAACGTCTCAATCGAACGGGTTGCTGGGCCCTAATCTTGATTAGCCCTTATTACTTTTGCAGCTGATAGCTTGATAACCTAACTTGATAACCTAAAAAGAGCGCCTAGTTTGATGAACTAGGCGCTCTTTTATTGCGTATAATGAACGGCCACGGAGCTGGGTACCTAAAACTCTATCTCGAACGCGTTTTCAATAGCATCATCGAGACGCTCTACGGCTATGACATTGATGCCCTTAAACTGTGCCGAGTTGGCAGCGGGTGCATTTGACTTAGGAATAATGGCATGTTTAAAGCCATGCTTCATCGCTTCTTTTAAGCGCTCTTGTCCATTTGGCACAGGGCGTATCTCACCGGATAACCCAACTTCCCCAAATACCGCTAGCGACGAAGGTAGCGGTTTCTCTTTTATACTAGAAGCACAAGCTAGCAGCACTGCTAGATCAGAGCCTGTTTCGATAACCTTTACGCCGCCCACGACGTTGACGTAGACATCTTGACCACTCGTATGGATACCTCCGTGTCGGTGCATCACCGCTAGCAGCATAGACATCCTTTGATAATCAAGCCCTAGCGCCATACGCCTTGGCTGCCCTTGTGAATCATCGACCAAGGCTTGCACTTCAACCAATAATGGCCGAGTACCCTCACGGCTCACCATAACTACCGACCCTGCTACAGGCTTATCATAACGGCTCAAAAATATCGCTGACGGATTGGCGACTTCTTTGAGACCCATATCGGTCATACCAAAAATCCCTAACTCATTCACCGCTCCAAAACGGTTTTTGACCGCGCGAATCATACGAAAGCGCGAGTCGGACTGCCCCTCAAAATACAGTACCGTATCGACCATATGCTCAAGTACCCTAGGTCCTGCTAATGTACCTTCCTTAGTCACATGACCCACTAAGAATAGTGCAGTCCCCGTCTGCTTGGCATAGCGAGTCAAGATCGCCGCTGACTCACGGATTTGGCTGACCCCGCCGGGAGCCGAATTAATAGCATCGGTATAAATAGTCTGAATAGAATCGATAATGGCAATAGCGGGCTGCTCTTGAGTCAAAGCTGCACAAATCGTCTCTACATTAGTCTCAGCCAATACTCGCAATCTATCGGCTGGCAAGTCTAAACGTTTGGCACGCATAGCGACTTGTGCCAGTGACTCCTCTCCGGTGACATATAGCGCGCTACCAGCCAACGAGTCCGCCCTTGCCATATTGGTCGCGGTCTGTAGCAAGATAGTGGATTTACCGATACCAGGATCGCCGCCGATAAGCACAACTGAGCCTGCCACTAAGCCGCCGCCTAATACACGGTCGAACTCACTGATGCCAGTTGGCAGGCGCGTATCTAAAGTGACGCTCACCGCATTCAATGGCATCACTGCACTATGCGTTCCTGAATAATTCCCTGCAGGTGCGCTGGTAGCACGCGGCGCAGCTCGATTGGGTGCTGATTTGGCTGAGCTTTTGTTATGATGCGGCATACTGACATTTGGCGCTTCCACTAAAGTATTCCATTCGCCGCAGTCACCGCACTGCCCCGCCCACTTACCAAAATGAGCACCACAATTTTGGCAGACGTAGCTGCTTTTGTTTTTTGCCATGATATATGCACCTTAAATGAAACTTAAGCTCAAATGAATATAAGCTCAAGAGTCTAGGAATAAAAGATGAAGGTATAATTTGTTGAATAAGAAAAATAGTAAGGATAGGAGATGGTAGCCAACAGAATGGCCTTGACTAAAATAAGCCATTTGATAATCGAACAAAGAAGCCATCATAGAAGATAAGACACGACAGAAAAACACTAGCTCGTTATCAGTAAGACAACCTTAGACCTGAAAGTCTTTGCCAAGATAGACGGACTTGACTAACTCATTCTCTAACACTTCACAAGAAGTACCCTCAGCGATAATGGCTCCTTCTGAGACAATATAAGCCTTTTCACAGATTGCTAGCGTCTCACGAACGTTATGATCAGTGATCAGTACACCAATACCGCGATTCTTTAAGGTTAGTATCACCTCTTTGATATCACCAACGGAGATAGGATCAACGCCAGCGAAAGGTTCATCCAATAGTACAAACTTTGGATCTGCCGCTAAGGCTCGAGCAATCTCACAGCGGCGACGCTCGCCCCCTGAGACACTCATACCTAAAGAGCTACGGACATGCTCTAGATGGAACTCAGCGATCAATTTTTCAAGCTCTTGGCGCTGCTCAGTTGCAGAGAGTTCGCTGCGCGTTTGTAGAATAGCCAAAATGTTATCTTCGATAGAGAGCTTACGAAAGATAGAAGCCTCTTGCGGCAGATAGCCTATACCTGCCCGCGCCCGCTCATGCATAGCGTATTTAGACAGATCCATTTTTCCTAAAGTAACGCGGCCTTTATCCATATTGACTAAGCCAACTACCATATAAAAGCTAGTGGTCTTACCCGCGCCATTTGGGCCTAATAAGCCAACCACTTGCCCTTGTTCGACAGAGAATGATACATCTTTGACAACCCAGCGTTTACCGTAGCGTTTGCCTAAGTTTTGCATCGATAAGCGCAGTGGTACTGGCGCTACAGGGCTCATCGCTGATGAGGTTTTGATCTCATTATTGTCTATCATAACTTACTCATGCTCTATTCAAGGCTCATAAACTTAGGCGTTTATCTAGTCGTGTCAATTTGACAATACGTTCGCGCTTATGACTGAACTACTAAGACAACATCACATATCACTTGTCTTTAGTAGTGGCTATAAACTAACGTATGCCAGTCTGATTGGTATTATTATTAGGCGGGAAGATTAACTCTACACGCTGATTGCCACCCGCTGTTGCCTCAACATCCCCTGCTTTGAGACTATAGCGAATCACATTACCTGCAAAGCTTGCGCCGTTTTGCGTTAATTTTGCATTACCTGTCAAAGTCATGATACCAGTAGCCGCATTGTAGTCGATCTTATTAGCGCGACCTTTTGCTAAGCCTTTTTCTTGAGTCACTACTTGCTGCATAGTCGCCGGTCGACCAGTTGCAACGGCTGATTGAATGTTACGCTGCTCTGAGAGGTTGACGGTAATATTATCCGCAGTCAATTTGAGCGTTCCTTGGGTGATAACCACTGTACCTGAATAGCTAGTCACGCCGGTACTCTCGCTATAAGTGGCGCGATCGGCAAGCAGCTTGATAGGCTGATTGGCATCAGAAGGTAGTGCATGGCTATATATAGGTAGAGCTAGCAGCATGACCACTGGTAATGAGCGTATATAAGATGCTGCTGATAGCTGAGGCGCTAGCGCACGAACTATAGGCAAAAAACTTGATTTCATGTTTGGATACTCTTCATATGATAGGTATTAAAAGCAGCAGTATTTAGGGGTTATTCAATAACGGTTTTATATTTTGAAAATTTTCATAATTAAAAGCATTTTATAGTTAAAAACGTTTTATTGTTAAAAACAATACTTAATTAAAAAAGCGCTTTATCCTGACGCTCAGCAGGAGTAAACATAACTGCCACTTGCTCAAACTCATACTCGCCAGTCTCTAGATTGGCTGTCATCGTGGCAGCCTCAAAACGATTGGCGCCTTGCAAGACTTGTACTGGTTGCTCGCTATAGACTAGCTTTGATTTTGTATTGCCCTTTAGCGCTTCACCTGTCACGGTGATAGGCGCTATTTTGTCGCCAGTCTCAGTCGTTTTTTGCTGATCTTCGCTAGCTAAGCTAAAGCCGCCGTAGAGATGCAGCTCGCCAGTTTCTTGGTTGACCGTTGCCGTTCCAGACTCGATACGGTACAGCTGCTCAGCTGATGGTTCCCAATTCATAGTAATACCGGACATTATATCTTGATTAGTATTGGGATCATGTCTTAGCGATTCAGCGTTAAGCTCATATTCTGTTTCGCCTTGTTCATTGGTCTGTACCGCTTGGATATCAGTAGCTTCGTAGTCCACTTCTGAGGGACCCATACTAACTGGCGGCGTCACCTCTGCTTGCTGCTGAAAAAACCAACCCGCGATACCAGCAATGATTAAGGCCAAAACGATTAAGACACGAGTATTCACTATAATTTATCCTACTGATGACTCTGTTTTTTGGGGAGCACTACCCTCTAAGGTATAGCCTGCAATGTATTCTTCATAATGTCCGTGACCCTTTAAAATAAGGTCACATATCTCACGCACTGCGCCATAGCCACCAGCGCGTGTGGTGACCATATCACTGCGATTGATGACTTCAGAGTGTGCATTAGGTACTGTGACCGCAAATCCGACTGTTTGCATCGCTTTTATATCAGGCAAGTCATCCCCCATGTACGCGCAGTCTGCTGTGGTAATATCAGCCACTTTATCCACCATGGTCATCAGTTCCTTTAGAGCCACAACTTTATCATCACGGCCTTGTACCACGTAATCGATACCTATCTCTTTGGCGCGCTTATCTACCATAGGGCTACGACGACCAGTAATAATCGCCGTCAAAATACCATAACGCGCTAAGGCCTTGATACCTACGCCATCTTGTACCGAAAAAGCTTTGGTTTCAACCCCGTTTGCATCATAAATAATCTGCCCATTCGATAAAATACCATCGACATCTAACACTAGCATTTTAACTTTACCTGCTTTTTTGATTAAATCTTGCATAGGCTACCTCTTATTATTGGTTTTTATTTATGATATACGCTGGCTGATAAGCTGTTATTTTACCCCTGCTTGCAATAAGTCATGAACGGTAATAATAGCATCTAAGTGACCTTGCTCATCCATTACTAACAACTGGCTAATTGCATTTTCATTCATCACACTTAAGGCATCAGAGGCGCGCATGATTTTACTGACATGACGGGGCTTTATCGTCATAATCTCACGCATCGGCGTGGCTAAATCGATACCTTTTTCAAGTCCTCGGCGCAAGTCGCCATCGGTGAATACTCCTACTACTTTATCTTCATCATCGACGACTACCGTCATACCTAAACGACCATTGGTCATAGTAAACAGCGCTTCATTGAGAGAAGCCTTTTGATTGACTAAAGGCAGGTTTTCACTACCGGTGTGCATCAAATCTTCAACTCGCGTCAATAGCTGACGCCCAAGTGCACCTGCAGGATGAGACAAAGCAAAATCCTCTGAAGTGAAGTTGCGCGCATGAACCAAAGCGACTGCTAATGCATCACCCAAAGCTAGCGTTGCGGTAGTACTCGACGTTGGCGCTAAATTGAGCGGGCAAGCCTCTTGCGACTTACCCAAAGTCAATACGATATCAGCGGCTCGGGGCAACATTCCCCGCTTGTCGCGACTGATGCTGATAAGCGGTATGCCAAGGCGCTTGACGACAGGTAGCAGCGTTTTGATTTCATCAGACTCACCTGAATTGGAGATGGCCAATAAAACATCACCACGCACTAGCATCCCTAAATCACCATGTCCGGCTTCCCCTGGATGCATAAAAAATGCCGGCGTGCCCGTAGAAGCAAAGGTCGCGGCTATTTTGCGACCGATCAGCCCTGACTTACCCATACCAGTGACCACTAAGCGACCTTGGCAGGCCAAAATAATGTCGCAAGCCTGAGCAAAACGATCGTCTATTTGCTCTGTTAATAGAGCTAAGGCTGACTTTTCTGTATTGATGGCTTCAATAGCAGTCGCTATGAACTGCTCATGAGTGAGATGACTTTTACCGCTGTTCATATATAACTCATTATCTATTATTTGATAGCTTATTTTACTATATTATCATCAACTTTAGTAACCGCACTCTAAATGGGATAAATTAGATTTTGGCCTGATACAAAAAAGACCCACTGCATTAGTAGGTCTTCATTTGATAAAACATCTTAATAAAACCATCAGCCATATAAGCTGACGATAGAAAATTGGATAAATAATGGCGATTAGTGGTTGTCGCTATCGTTAAAATCCTCTTTTGGCGTATCATTTAAGCCGGTATTCTCACCTGGGTTTTCAAAACCACGATCCTGACCAAAACCGCTACGATCAGAGCTCTGTCCAAAGCCGCTGCGCCCTGAGTCTTGGCCAAAGCCGCCACGCTCAAAACCACGATCTTGACCAAAACCGCTACGGTTAAAGCCACTACGGTTTGAGGGAAAGCCGCGCTCTTCGTAACCGCTATTCATACCGCCTGCTGGATTACTACGCTCAAAGCCACCGCCTTGGTAGCTACCGGCCGCGCCTGAGGATTGTACGCCGCTGCTAGAAGCTGACGTTGTACTGCTACGAGGGTTTCGCGCTGGAACTACTGTCGATATGGCATGCTTATAGACCATTTGGCTGACGGTGTTTTTCAATAACACCACATATTGATCAAAAGATTCGATCTGGCCTTGTAATTTAATACCATTCACTAAAAAAATGGACACCGGAATACGATCTTTACGCAATGAGTTCAAAAACGGATCTTGTAGAGTCTGTCCTTTTGACATAAAAATTCTCCTAATAGTTATTATTTTATTTTAATGTGTTGTGATTTCATACCAAGACAAATCAGTCTAAATTATAACAGTTAACACCCTGATCTATTGTCGTTTATCGTTATTTAATATAATCATTTCTTACGCAGTGCCACAAAGCAGATGAGAGTATACTATTTTTACTCTAAAAGATGTTGATACAAAAAATGGTTGCTCAACAAACTTATTATAGCGGTTACTGTAAATAATCTCTCACTTGGTTGATAGAAGTAAATGAGCTTATGACTATATTATGTTGCGTATCCGTAAGGCTTGTATCACTTTGTGCAGACGCTACAATCGACTGATTTGCTGCAGCTAAGCCTCTCGATAATTTACGCAGCCAAGTGTACTGGCGCTTGGCTAACTGTCTGGTAGCATATAATGCCTTATTTCGCTTCGCTTCACAAGCGAGATGCTGTCGCTGAGATTGTAGTTGGGTCATTGGTTTTGTAGAATTAAGAGGTACCGCTTGATCACCATCTGTTGCGCCTTTTGTTTTGTCATCTGTACTGACAGCAAAGGCCTCATAAAATAGCGACTTATCTAAATGTGCTTGCTCAAATATTGGGTGGTTGATATGCACTAAATACTCGAGTACTTGCCGATAGCCCACGCAGCGCATGGCGGGCATGTTTGGGGTCAAAGGATAGCGCTCAAGTAAGCCAATAACCTCAGCAACTAAGCCTTCTTGCCACATCATATCTAAACGCTGACTAATACGCTCATGCAACCATGAACGCTCCGGTAGTACGGACAAGACATGCCACTGCTGGTTAGGATTATGGGCCAATGCTTGTTTAGGTTGACGCTGCCAGTCGCTTATTGGAATATTAGTTTGTTTATATACCTCGACGGCTCGCGTAATTCGCTGAGTATCAGCGGGCGCTAAACGTTGATGGCTTTGAGGATCGATGTCAGCTAGATAATCATATAAAGCGCTAATCCCTGCTGTTTGTCGCCACTGTTCGACTTGCCTGCGTACCTGCTCATCGCTATCCGGAACGGGCGACAGGCCTTCTATCAGCGCCATGTAGTACATCATCGTACCGCCAACTAATAGCGGAATTTTACCTTTCGCATGACATTCATTTATGAGCCGCTCGACATCGCTGACGAACTCAGCGACGCTATAGCTCTGCGTCGGGTCGATAATATCAACTAAGTGATGCGGATAGCGCTGCAATTCTGCAGCGCTCGGTTTAGCCGTGCCAATATTCATCTCACGATAAATGAGTGCTGAATCGACTGAGATAAGCTCATAACGCCCACTATCATAAAGCTCATAAGCTAAAGCGGTCTTGCCACTAGCCGTTGGCGCCATCAAGCAGATGACGCTATTATCTGGCATAGGATGAGGAGCGTCTGACATAAAGTTGCCTATAAAAAGAGTTTGATAGCGCTGAGCTAGAGATTATTGGGCTAAAGCGGATGATAATAATAACCCGATTAAATGATTGCTGTCTGTCTGTACAATGGCTTTGGTCGTGAGTATCTCTATGATATCTGTGATAAAAGCTTGCAAATCTGGCGTCGACATTTGCGCAGCGTAATGGCTTATCTGCTCATTAATCTCTTGGTTTATAGCCAAGTGGCTAGCAGACCTATTAAGCTGTGGATAATCGCTGGCAGCAAATAACCTAGCGAACTGCTTATGCCAGTCCGCTTCTTTTATCACGATTAATTGACCTTGATTTTGGACTGAGCGATAAAATAATAACCAAGGTGACAAAACGCTAGGTTCATCATAGTTTACCGCGCTCACAAAATCACCTGAATCTCCATGCGCATACTCTGATAGCTCAGTAATCACCTCCAAACAGTAAGGTAAAGGCTTTGAGCGCTCATGATTTATAGCAGGTATCAGTGAGGTTGTATCAGCTTGCTTATCGCTTGCTCTCGTTATCGCAATGCTGTCACTAACCTTATTAACCTCACTGGCGACCGTAGCTGCCACTGGCTCTTCTGAACACTGATAAGAGTGCTTAATAGACTGTACTTGCGGTTTAAAGGCAGGAAAGCCATGCTCACTGTCATCAGGCTGATCATCGCTTATCTCGTCCTCTAACGATTTGGGACTCAAGGATGCTAACGAAGGACAGTCTATCACTACGCTTTTGAGTTTGTTGCTAATGGCGTAACTCAGATGCGCCATAATGTTATTAAGCGAGCTGATTTTGATGCGCTGTTTGCTAGGATGCACATTAACGTTCAACCAAGATAATGGCAGCTCAAAATATAAAGCATACCCCATCGCCGCAATCTCAGCACTCACTGCTAATTGCCTTAGCTGATTGCTAATGATAGCTTCTTTGACTAGGCGTCCATTGACATAAAGCAGCTTGGGAAGACTAGGCTGCGGCTGTGCAGTTGGCCATAACCAACCGCTAATTTGCGCTTGCGTCGTTGTTGTTGGACTGACATTACTCGTGTCAACGTACTGCTGCTGTAAACTGGATAAATCCACAGCAACCTCTACAGCATTATCCTGAAGCTCTAAACCTAGCGCTTGCTCCAATCGAGCAATAGGGAGATAGCGGCTGATATTAGCTATCGAGGCGCTGCTAGTAGAGCCGTTGCTAATAGTGTTATCATCTTGATTTACCGATAGGGTGATACGTTTTTTATTATCATGGAAAAGAACCAGCGTCACATCGGCACGGGCTAAAGCAACTTCGCGGACAATCGTTTCAATATGAGTAAATTCAGTAGCGATAGACTTTAGATTGCCGCGCCTGGCAGGCACATTGAAATACAAATCTTTGATCGTTACTGTGGTGCCGCGGTTGTGTACCACAGGCGTTAATGGTGGGTCATCAGCGAGTACTCCAGAGACTTGCAGCTGCCGACCTATGCCGCTGTTATCAGGGCTACTGATCAAAGTCAGACGTGATACGGCAGCGGTAGCGGCTAAGGCCTCACCGCGAAACCCTAAAGTACGGATACCTTGAAGGTTAGCCACATCAGCGACTTTGCTAGTAGCATGGCGAGTAATGGCCATCACCATATCATCTGGATGGATACCCAGGCCATTGTCCGCTACCTGTATCATGCCCATACCGCCTTGAGTGATGTGCACCTCAATATGTGTGGCTTTGGCATCGATAGCGTTCTCAAGCAGCTCTTTGACTACGGCGGCTGGACGCGTCACAACTTCACCGGCAGCCAATTGATTGATCAATAGCGGCGAGAGTTTTTTTATACGACTAATGGCGGTGTTCTCTAACATGAAAGAATCATAAGTGCAAAATGGATAAGTCTAAGCCTTGAGCTCGACCTATTTTTGAGAGACGAAGCTCAATTTGCCGAGCGCCGTCATCGGCTTCTGTCATATCGATAAATAAAGCGGGTGGCGGCAAATAGCTATCGGCGCGACTGGCCCACTCTATAATGGCTAGCGCATTCGGCTCATCGAGATATTCATCGAAACCAATAAAGGATAGTTCTTCTGGATCTTGCAAGCGGTATAAATCAGCGTGATAAATCGCCTTTACTGAGCCATCCTCTTGTTCAATCTGATAAGGCTCAACTAAGGTATAAGTCGGACTTTTGACCGCGCCTTTATGACCTAAGGCTTGCAGCCAATAGCGAGTCAAAGTCGTCTTGCCCGCGCCTAAGTCACCAGATAACCAAACACTGCCCTCTATGGATAGAGCAGCCAATTGCTGCGCTAAGGCTTGGGTATCAGTTTCTGAGTGCAACTTTAAGGTTTGTACACTTGACGTATTACTCGATGATTCATTAGACATCTAACTGTCCCTATTTTTGACTATATCTGCTCTGACTGTATGTGCATCATGGGGCTAACTATTTATGGTTAATCACGGAGCATTATAGCAAATCTTACCTTGTACGTAACTAAGGGCTTATTAATGATAGAGTCATCAAAGGGATAAACGATGATATTTATATTTTTTAATTATTGAGACAGGTTGCATCTTTTTTAAAGCTACTATTATCAAGCAAACTATGAGCTTTATAGGCTCCAATAATGCTTAACAAAACCAGTAAAATAAGCATAGCAAAAAATCCAATCGGCTTTATTTTTGCTCTAAAACCATAGCTATATTTAGTTGGTTTCCAAACCTTCTCATTAGGCAAGGGGTTCTGATTTAGTTGTAATACTTTAAGATTTCTAAATCCTTCAAAACAAAATAACATTATTGCAAGTCCTAAAGGAAACCCTGCAAACAATCCATAAAATACCACTTCAAAACCTGTGAGCCATTTATAGTCATAGCAACTGATATTATCAATATATGAGCTAAAACTTGGTAGTAAATACCACTCAATCAAAGCTATCGAACCGGCTGCAATAGTAAGATACTTAGCTAATAATACTAATTTTTCTTTTTTTGTATACTCTGGCGCATAACAGTCCACATTGCTCTGAGCTACATTTGAAGAATTATATTTTTTGCTATTATTTGTTTTCATAAAAGCCCAATTGATAGCTCATAAACTCAATGATGCTTGTAAGGTCTAAAATATCATTTGTAAAAGTCAATTTATTCCCTCTCCTCAGTGAACAATCCTAAACTGTCGTACTGATCATTCCTTAAATTTTTGATTATCTAAAAAGCCTTCTAGTATTTAAAACACTAGAAGGCTTTATTTAAACTCTAATAATAGCTTAGACCAAAGAGATTAATTACCCTGCTGTTACATGCTCAGCTTTGGCATAGTTATTAATCTGGGTCGGTACGCTTTCACTGCTATGACGCTCAGCTTTCATCTGCTCGGCTATTTTTTCGGCGATAGCGATGGTGGGCGCGTTGGTATTAGCGCTAATCAAGGTCGGCATAATCGAGGCATCAATCACACGTAAGCCTTTAATACCGCGTACCTTAAGATCAGTATCGACGACCGATAGCTCATCTGCGCCCATACGACAAGTACCGACAGGATGATAAATGGTGTCGGACTTATTACGAATATACCCAAGCAAGCCATCTTTTTTGATATAAGGCGCTGCGTAGTCTTCAGTGATAAACTTGGCAAGCGGCGCTTCTGTCATAATAGCTCGCGCACGCTCGGCACCCGCGACCATGAATTCCACATCTTTGTCGTTGGATAAGTAATTGGGATCGATCAGCGGCGGCTCGCTAGGATCAGTTGACGCCAGCCTCACTGTTCCGCGGCTCTCAGGGCGCAAATAACAGCTATGTACTGAGACGCCATAGCCCCATTTCAGTTCACGTCCATGATTAATCACGCGCGAGATGACAAAATGCAGCTGAGTATCGGGCCAGTCTTTGGGCGTCTTATCGGTAGCGCTATAAAAAGCGCCGCCTTCGGCATAATTAGTCGATAGTATGCCAGTACCATCCTTGCGCCACTGTCCTAAAGCGGACATCATCTGCGCAACCGTGCCTAAGCCGATACCGATGATATCCTTAGTATTGACCTTATAGTCAAATACCACATCCAAGTGATCTTGCAAGTTACCGCCAACATCCGGCGACTCTTGAATCACCTCAATACCGTGCTGCTCTAAGTGCTCTTTTGGGCCAACACCTGATAGCATCAAAGTCTTTGGTGAACCGAACGCGCCGGCACATAGCAACACTTCTTCTAGAGCGCTGACAATATACTCTTCGCCATGCTTGACGTAAGCGACACCGGTTGCCCGCTTATCTTCTATGATAACTTTGGACACCATAGCGCCAGTGATAATCGTGAGGTTCGGACGGTCGTCAACAGGATGTAAGTAAGCGGCGGCGGCTGAACAGCGCTGGCCCTGCTTATCGCCATGAAAGTGGGTAACTTGATAGAGACCCGCGCCGTCTTGCTTAGTCCCATTAAAATCATCATTGGCATCGAGTCCATTAGCCACACAAGCATCGACAAAGGCTTTGGAAATAGGACGCGGGCTCAATAATTCTGACACATGCAGTGGCCCAGAGTCGCCGTGATGCTCGTCGCTACCGTGAATATTGTTTTCTGCTTTTTTGAAAAAAGGCAACATATCGTCGTAGCCCCAACCCTCGCAGCCGTTGTCTGCCCAGCGATTATAGTCTTTGGCACTACCGCGAGTATACACCATCGCATTGATAGCGGAGGAGCCACCTAGACACTGTCCGCGCGGCTGATATCCTATGCGATTATTTAGATGGGTTTGTGGCACAGTATTGAATGCCCAGTTGTTGATCTTAACCGGCTTATCACGCATCATCATGATAACGCCTGCAGGCACACGTACAGCTAAATCTTTGCCGTCGCCGCCAAACTCTAATAAACAAACTGAGATATTTGGATCTTCCGATAAGCGGCTAGCCATAACGCACCCTGCTGAGCCGCCGCCAATAATGACATAGTCAAATTCCATGAGAAAAGCACTCCTTGCTAATAGGTAGTACCGGTCATATAACACGATACGGTCATTTTACTATAGCAGAATTAGGTAGTACTACTTAAGAAAATTTAACAAAAACTTTGGGTGAAAACCTAGATGATCTTTTAGCGATTAAATAAATTCAGGAGAATGCTCGCCACGACGCTTATCACAATCATTGTCATTACTGGAAAGTAAATTTTGGTATTGCCAGAGCTGTGTTTGATGTCACCTGGTAGATTGCCTATCCACGAAAATAGGCTTGGAAATATCAGCCAAATAACCCCTATTATCACCAAAATAATACCAAGAGTGATTAGAATTTTTGCCATTTGCTGCCTCTTTTTATCGTATTAAATCGTTTATAACCTGTCTATAAAAAAAGCCTATCTATACCAGATAAGCTTCTTTATAACACTGCTTGTCCCGCTAATAATTACTGTAATAATCAGCTTTTTTGTCTGAATTAAAGGATTATCAGCGTTCCTCTATCAATAACTCTTTGTTGCCCCAACTAGCGTTTCGCCTTTATTTATATCAGCATCAGTGTTTACCGATGCACTGATAAACGTCAAGTACGCCTCGTATTGCTCTAGTACATCATTGATGACTTGCTGTTTGGTCAGCCCCATCAAGTCATAGCCGCCAGAACCCGTTTGCGTCGCCACTTCTAACCGATAATAAACATCGGTATTGGGCGCCATTTTACCACTAAAGGTAGGCGACGGTGTCTCAACC
Organism: Psychrobacter sp. 1Y11; assembly: GCF_052259045.1. Taxonomy (NCBI): domain Bacteria; kingdom Pseudomonadati; phylum Pseudomonadota; class Gammaproteobacteria; order Moraxellales; family Moraxellaceae; genus Psychrobacter; species Psychrobacter sp. 1Y11. The sequence goes on along the minus strand of NZ_JBQQER010000001.1, from coordinate 45,309 downwards.
ATTGACACCTGATAATAAAAGTTGTTTTGTGCATCTGAAGCGACTTTTAATAAAGGGCCGCCGATATCGATATCGTTATCTATATGCGGAACATTATCACGCTCGATATTGTAACCTTGACGTTCAAACTCATGCGCAACCTCGTTAAGCGCTGGGCGAACAACACGCTCAAGAAATTGTATCGCCTCACGTTTCGAGGGATACGCTAGCATCTGTCCCAGGCGCTGCTTCCACGAACGCTCGGGCCTCTGACCGCCACTTGGGGTAATCGAAGGACGGCGTAGCACTTTACCTTCGTTTTCAGCTCGCTCAATTTTCAGTGCTTTGGAAAAGGAGAACATCACTAAATAAACAATCACGGTCACAGGAAGCGCGAAAATAAGCGTCGCGTATTCCATAGTAATAACGCCGCCAGCGATTAACATAGAGATAGTCAACATCGCCGTCAATACCGCCCAAAAGATGCGTAGCCATTTAGGGCCGTCCTCGCTTGGATCGGGAATAGAAGTCGAGAAGTTCGACATCACCATCGCCCCTGAGTTGGCACTGGTGATATAAAACAAAAACCCAGACAGCGTTGCAAGAGCGACCATGATAGTAGCACCGGGGAATAGCTCCAGTAGAGCATACCAGCCGCGCTCAGGGCTTTGTATAGCTAACTCAGCAAAGGCAGTATTGCCTTGTAGCACCTCATAAAGCGCGGAATTGCCGAAGAAAGAAACGATAATAAAATCGCATAATACCGGTACGGTAATCGCGGCGATGACGAACTCACGCAAGGTGCGGCCGCGAGAAATACGCGCTAAAAACACCCCGACAAAAGGTCCCCAAGCTAGCCAAAATGCCCAGAAGAACAGTGTCCAACTGCCCATCCAGACGCTACTACCCGGCACATAAGCAAAGGTTTTGAACATCCGTGCAGGCAAGGTGACAAAGAATTGACCTAAGTTCTCGACCAAAGCATTTAACAAAAAAGCGGTCTCGCCAGCGATAAGGATAAACGCCATCATCGCCACTGCGCTCCAAAGATTCAGCTCCGATATCCAGCGAATACCCCGGTCAACGCCTGAGGTAGTCGCTAAAATAGTCAAAATAACCGCACCAACCACTAGCGCTATCTGTAGGGTCAAGCCTTCTTCAAAACCAAATAATCTTGAGAAGCCGACGTTTAGCAGCACTACCCCAATACCCATAGTGGTAGCGACGCCAAACACGGTCCCAACTAGCGCTATCGTACTGATACCGTGACCGATAGGACCTAGAACACGCTTACCTAGCAGCGGATAAAGCGCCGCTCGAATCGATAACGGCATACCCCAGCGATAAGCAAAATAGCCCATCGCCATGCCGAGCAGCGCATATATTGACCAGCCTGCAATACCGTAATGGAACATCGTCCAGACCACAGCGTCTTGCATGGCAGCAGCGCTTGAACCTTCACCAGCAGGCGGTGTTAGGTACTGTACGACCGGGCCGGTCACTGAGAAAAACAACATGTCGATGCCGACCCCAGCGGCAAACAACATCGCCGCCCACGTTCCCAGCTTGTATTGCGGGCGCGAGTCATCAGGCCCAAGACGGATACTACCTGCCTTAGATAAGGCTACCCAAAGTACAAAGCCAATCACCAACACCATCGTAATGACGTAATACCAGCCTAGATTACTGGCAATCCAGTCCACAACCATCTTCATGGTAGTACTAGCACTAGCCGGCAAAAAGATAGCCCATATTGAAAATGCCACGATTACTACCGATGAGATAATAAGCACGCTCCAATTAATATGAGCCACGCTATTTTCGGATAGCTCCTGCGCGCCTTTTTGTAGATCATTACGGGATATGGGTACGTCTTCATCAAAAGGTTTGGATTGACGCTCGGTACCGCCAAACTGACTACGCTCAAACGGGGTACGTGAAGACTCCTCTGACCCAGTAGTTGCAGCCTGAGGCTCTTGCGCTGAATTTAACTCATCGTTATCGGGTCCATTGGCCATTTGTACTTCCTGTATTTATTTTAGGTTTGCTAAAAGAAGGCGTTTGTCAGTGTCTTTTGGCAGCACTTGTAGTAGTCCTTTAGCTCAATGATAGGATTATGTCATATACTGGATAATTTCATAGTGTTAGTGACCAGTATTAGCAGCTGTATTTAGATAAAAAGTGTAACGTTATAAAATCAGAGACGACTGTTTTGATTGAAATACCTAGATTCTAAAACCTAAGCCAAAAAAAGCCTATCTCTAAGAGATAAGCTTCTTTATAAAATTAATTTTTCGCCTAAAATTCGAGCGCTCTATCACCATTAACATCTTGAATGCGAGTCGGTAAGCCTATCTTATTGAGTAGATTAATAAAGGGCTTAGCATCCAGCTCTTCGACATTGACCATTGTGCCCGTGTCCCACTCCCCAGTCGCGACAAGCATAGCAGCAGCAACGGGCGGTACGCCTGCGGTGTAGGAGATACCTTGGCTGCCCACTTCATTATAGGCGTCTTTGTGGTCGGAGACGTTATAGATAAAGACTTCGCTATCAACGCCGTCTATCTGGCCTTTTACCTTGTCGCCGATGCAAGTCTTGCCGGTATAATTGGGCGCCAGTGAGCTTGGATCAGGCAGTACCGCTTTGACCACTTTTAGCGGGATCACTTCTTGACCTTCAGCCGTCATCACCGGCTGCTCAGATAACAAGCCTAAATTCTGCAAGACAGTAAACACATTGATATAGTGCTCACCGAAACCCATCCAAAAGCGAATGTTCGGCACGTCTAAGTTCGCCGATAATGAGTGAATTTCGTCATGCCCGCTAAGATAGCTGTTTTGTAAGCCAACAACAGGCAGATCATCAGTGCGCTTGACCTCGAACATATCATTAGACTGCCATTGGCTATCTTGCCAAGAGTAAACGGTGCCGGTGAACTCACGAAAGTTAATCTCAGGATCGAAGTTAGTCGCGAAGTATTTGCCATGACTACCCGCATTAATATCAATGATGTCGATATCAGTCACTGAGCCTTTATCCATCATATCGTAGCCGATACGCGCATAAGCGTTGACCATACCAGGATCGAACCCTGCGCCTAAGATAGCAGTGACATTATTATCAGTACAGCGCTGTTTGCGTTGCCATTCGTAATTGTTATACCAAGGCGGGGTTTCGCAAATCTTTCGCGGATCTTCGTGAATAGCGGTATCAATATAAGCCGCTCCCGTCTCAATACAAGCTTCTAATACACTCATATTAATAAAGGCCGAGCCGACATTGATAAGGATCTGAATGCCTGTATCGTTGATAAGTTTGATCAGCGCTTCGCTGTCCATGGCATCGACTTGATGGGTATGCAAAGTCGCCGGAAGTTTAAAGCTACCTTTGTCATGGACGCTTTGCGCTATCTCATCGCATTTGGCCTTAGTACGCGAGGCAATATGAATCTCGCCGAGTACGTCATTATGCATGGCACACTTATGTGCGACCACTTGCGCCACGCCGCCTGCGCCAACGATAAGGACATCTTTTTTATTGAGCTTAGTTTGATTGGTGTTCAATGAACAATCCTCCTTTGTGTTCCTGCCGATGCCACAGAGGTGGCTATGCAAAACAGCAACAGATGAATGATGTGCATGAATTAAAAAGGAAGACCGAGGAAAACCCATACACCCGTAAGGCAAAAACTATGATTCTTTCAATAATTTTACCCAGCGCAATTATAACAATTTTTATCGTATCTTTTAGTCATAATTAGTGACTGTTAGTCGTCAATACTAGATTTATAGCTTCGTAGCTTTATAGCCTCCTAACCAGTAGCACAAATTAACGCGACTCAAATAACAGAGCTAAGACAAGCTTGCCTTATAATCCTGATAATCAAACTCACGCTGGATATCGATGCTGCCATCTAAGCGGCGAATCACAATGGCTGGCATGTTGACGCCATTGAACCAGTTTTTCTTGACCATAGTATAGCCTGCGGCATTAGCGAAGCTGATTTGATCGCCTATTTTTAGCTGATCTGCTAGCGGATACTCGCCAAAAATATCTCCTGCTAGGCAGGAACGGCCGCAAACAATAGTATTGTCTACCGCCTGCTGCTCAAAATTTTCCGCTACTGGCAGGATATCGATGGTCTCATCATTGATAGCCGCTATAGCCGCCGACTCTTGATAAATTAATAAATCGAGCATATGCGCTTCGATAGAAGCATCGACCACCGCGATGCTTTTTTCATTTTGCAACGTATCGAGCACCGTCGTTACTAGCGTGCCCGCGCTATGGATACTCGCCTCGCCTGGCTCTAAATACACTTGCACGCCGTATTTTTCGCTAAAGCCTTTTAACCTATCGGCCAATTTTTCTAATGGATAGTTAGGTGCAATAAAATGAATACCACCGCCTAGACTGACCCACTCTAGCTTTGCTAAAACATCACCAAACTTAGTTTCGATATCTGCCAAACTATCGCTAAACGCTTCGAAGCTATCATTTTCACAGTTGTTATGAATCATTACTCCGCTAATGTCGGCGAGCACCGCTTTAATTTTATCTTTGTCATGCTCGCCCAAACGGCTAAAGGGGCGCGCCGGATCAGCGATAATAAAAGACGAATTGCTAGTCTTAGGATTCAGACGCAAGCCTACAGGAATGTTTTGTGCATAAGCTTGCTCTTTAAAAGCCGTGAGCTGCGAGATGGAATTAAAAATAATCTTATCAGCATAGCTCAATACTTCATCTATCTCATCACTACTATAAGCGACGCTATAGGCATGAGTTTCCTTATCTTGTGAGCTGCCAAACGTCTCAAAGCCTAAGCGCACTTCATTGAGTGACGATGAGGTAGTGCCGTGCAAGTAAGGCTGCATAGCATCAAACACGCCCCAAGTTGCAAAGCACTTGAGCGCTAGCAACGCCTTAGCTCCTGATAGCTTACAAAGCTTTGCAATAATTTGCATGTTGCTGACGATTGCGGCCTCATCGAGCAGATAGTAAGGAGTTGCCGGTAATTGAGACGACGATTTGGGAGTAGCTAAGTTTGGATTTACTGAGTTCATATAAGGTAACCTAAAGCAGATAAGCAAAACAGGTGAAATAGCATAGCGCCAAAAAATTAAAGTTGATGATCATTTATTGCGACTAATAATAAGGCATATATTCGCTTTTGCAAGCACAAGGGTCGCTACATTTTAACATCATGACCACAGCTACTATTTGGGTTATAGTAAGCTAAATTCATTACTAGGAGAATAGCTTATGTCACTCTCAACCGATTATTCTACAAGCGCTAGTCAAGCGAGTAATAATAAAATAAATGCTGCAGATATCAATCTACAACATATAGATGCTGATGCGCGTGCCGTGTTAGAATTTTGGTTTGCTAAAGACAACGAGCCTTACTGGTTTGAAAAAAATGAGGATTTTGATCAGCGTATTGAGTCAAAGTTTGGCAAAATTTGGCAAGCGGCCAAACAGGGTGAATGCGCTCATTGGCGCCGCGGTGACAATAAAGTCGACGCCAACAGCTCCATTACCAATCTAGCAGGACGTTTGGCTGAGATTATTGTCTTAGATCAATTCTCGCGTAACTTATGCCGCGGTGAGCCTTGTTCTTTTTCACAAGATGGCATGGCAGTGGTGCTCGCACAAGAAGCGATCAAGCAGCCGCATTTTGCTAGCTTACCGATGGAATGGCGACGCTTTACTATTATGCCGTTTATGCATTCTGAATCCTTAGCGATTCATCAGCAGTATTTGTCATTATTTGAGCGATTAGGTGATGAAAGCACTTTAGGATTTGAGCATCGTCATAAAGATATTATTGAGCAGTTTGGTCGCTATCCGCATCGTAATGAGACTTTAGGCCGAGAGTCTACTGATAAAGAAAAAGAATTTTTACAACAGCCCGGCTCTTCATTTTAGGCCCAGCTCAAAGGGCTAAGCTGACGACTAGGTTTTAAGCAAATGCCCTTATGAGTAATTCACCTCGCCTGTCATAAAACTAAACGACTGATGGATCATGCGCTGGTCGTTTATGATGACATCGAAGCTTACTTTATAGTCACTGTTGCCATGCAGGCCGCAGTTTTTTGCTTTTTTTATCATCGCCTGCTTTATGCTCGTCTCACAGCTAGCCACTGAGTCTGTGATAGGCAAGATAAAAGCCTCATTTTTGGGAAGCTCATATTCTGTATTCAGATAGGGGTCTGACTGATAATCGAGCACTTGCGTCGGTATCGTTGTCCCGCGCTGCGCATCATAAAAGCGGATATTAATAATTTGAATAGTGTTGGCTTTTGCCACCTTGATATAGACAGGCTGACCTATAGGATCAGTACTTAAGTTGCGGCCGGTATGCTGTACCGGATCTGGGGTTTCATTATAAAGGGCGGTTACAGTGCCAGTTACCCCTTGGCAAGGATAAGTCAAGATACCATTATAGCTAGCACCCACCGTGTCGGCTGTTGCTGCGGCGTTACTCACTAACACATAGCCTTGATTGTTGCGCACCTCTTTATCATAAGGTTTGTAGGCGACGACCGCCGTTCCCACCACTTTCGAGCTTGGCTGCATTAAAGAGCGCAGATGATAAGGCGCTGCAAGCAAGGATCTAGCCATCGAAGTGGTTACCGCCTCTGCGGAGAGTAGCTCACCTGCAGAGTGATAATACATACTCTGCGCAATATTTTCTGTAAAGCCATACTTTAGATTGGCGTAGCTGGCATTGAATAAGCGGTTTTTGATATCTAGGCCGCTATAATGTGGGTTGTTACTACTAGTAACCGCTTGAATACCTTTAATTTCGTTTTGATAGTGCGGATAAAATAGTGTTGGCTGCGAATGAGTAAAAACATATTTGATATAGTTCGCATGGCCTAAAGCGACCTTTTTAAGCTCAGCATCTGGCGATAAAGTGCCAAGACCACAGCGGCTTCTGGCTAAATTAAACTCTTTATTCGCTACAGCGGCGGCATTATCATTGTTATTGACGTTAATATTCTCATTACTATTATTATCTTGAGCGTTTTCACTTAAGCCTAGATCATTATCCTCATGAGCTAAAACACTCGTATCAGCTTGCTCCTCTCCTGCTATACCTAAGGTTTCAAACGCCTCCTCTAACTGCAAGTGTGCTATCACCGCTTTTATATCTTGGAGATAAAGTTCCGGTAGGTACGCTCTTTTCACCCCATCATAGGCAGGCATCAGCAATAGAAAAACCAGTAACATCACTGGCATTGTAGAAGAAGATCTAGCGGTCACTGACTACCCTTTTTGTCGTCAATTTTGGTGGTTCGTTTTGGCTGTCAATTTTGGCGGTGCAAAGCAAATGAATTTAAACATTGCTTATTTAGACAGCGCCTAATAATTGACAGCGCCCGTTGTAAAGCTAAATGATTTGCTTTGAAAACCTTTATTATCGACTAGCACATCGAAGCTGACGCGGTATTCGCTGTTGCCATACAGACCACAGTTGCCGCCTTTTTTTCTACCAGCTTCACAGCTTTGCAGATTGTCTGTCAACGGTAAAATAAAAGCTTCATTATCAGGCAGTCTGTTAGCAGTCGCTCTGTGCGGATCATTATCATAATCTAGCAAGCTAACAGGCACAGTGATTTGACGCTTGACATCATAAAATTCTATATTGCTGACTTTGATGCTTTGTGCGGCAGGTACATGAATATAAATAGGTTGCCCAATAGGATCGACGCGTAAATCGCGACCGGTGCCCTGTACCGGATTTGGGCTTTCGTTATAAAGCCCAGTGACCGTACCCTGAACCTCTTGACAAGGATAGGTAAAAATCCCTTGCGCCGTATCATTTGCACTCGCCGCGGTCGCGGCAGCATGAGTGACTAATACATAACCTTGGTTGTTTTTGTTATCTCTATTAAAAGGCTTGTAGCCGACCACCTCAGTTCCTACTACGCTTGAGCTTGCTCGCATCAGTGAACGCAGATGATAAGGCGCCGCTAGTAAAGATTTTGCCATTGAGCTGGCAGCATCATCAGCACTGATAAGTGCTCCTACAGAGCTGTAATAAATAGTCTGAGCGATATTTTCAGTCGCGCCGTATTTTAGATTCGCGTATTGAGCATTAGCCAGTCGATCGGTAAAACTAACCCCGCCAAAAAAAGGATTGTTTTGGGCAGTGACCTCAGCGATATCACTGATCTTATTTTCGTAATGAGGGTTAAAAACCGTTGGGGTACTATTAGCAAACACATGCTTGATATAACGACTATGCTGACTTGCAATATTAGCTAGTTGTTGATCCATTTGTAGTCCGCCAAGGCCACAGCTGGTACGAGCAATACTGAACTCATTGTTTGCGATCAGAACTGCTTGAGAATTATTATCTACTGGTGGAGTAGCAGTGACGGGTGGAGGAATAATCTGATCTTTATTGTCTGTTGTAGGCGGAATTGGTGGTGCTGGGTTAGCTGGCGGATTAGAGCTAGCCTCTGAACCGCCACCTCCGCCGCCGCAAGCGCTCAAAAACACACTGAAAAAAATAATAACGCCTAGATTTCTAGTTAACGATATTTGCGACATCAGCTATCCTATAAAGAGTTTGAGCATCATAATGAAGCCCTTCTAACAAACTATAAATGCAAACTAAGCTAGTTTCAATCACAAACTATTGTTTTATCGACTATTATTTAAAACGTATTAAGTTATAACAATTCTACTTAGGTTATTTAGTAGCACAGCTAAGCGCACTATTTACCAGTGCTTTGCAAATAGGTCCAAAACTGCGGCGGTGCTCAGCTAGCACGCCATGTGTCTCGATAGCTTGCAGGTGCGCTTTGGTCGGATAGCCTTTATGCTTGGCAATACCATACTTAGGATGCTTACTATCTAAGGCATACATCGTCTGATCACGGCTGACTTTGGCTAAGACACTAGCCGCCGCTATACTGGTGAGCCGCGCGTCCCCTTTGACCCAAGCTTGGCAATCAATAACAGATGAGGATAGTCCAAATTCAGCTAACCTAGCATAATCCAATTCAGGGTAGCGATTGCCATCGAATAACACCTCAACTTGCCTTGTTTGGACATTAGCAACATTGGTAGCCACTGCTTCTAGCAGGCCTTCGGTACATAAGCGCATACCGAGCATCGTTGCTTGTAAAACATTCAGCTGATCTATGACTGCCGCTGGAATATCAGCAATGATATAGCCAAGCGCGTACTTCTGCACTAAAGGATAAAGCGTATCGCGCTTTTTTTCACTGAGCTTTTTGGAGTCGGTCAGGATAGATAAAGGCGTGTCTCTTAGCGGTTGGTTTTCGATAAGATCTGACCAGATATTCGGTAGAATAGCCGCCGCAACATGGACACTCCCTAATAAAGGCCCACGCCCCGCCTCATCAATGCCAATTTGTAGCGTTGGCAAGATTTCACTTTGCGCCGCTAGCGCTGGATATTCAGCCGCGAGTTGTAGCAGATGCAGCTGTCCGGTTAACTTTATAGGGGCGGCTAAAGACGTATATTGACCTTTAATATTGATGTGCTCAATACCAGTGTCGATAGGCAGAACTTGAAAATCAATACTCATTTTATATCACTGAAATTAATTTATATTACTAGGACTTAAGGCGCTATTAGACTATTTCATTGCGAGCGGTATGCGCTCTCGTTTGTGCAAACCACTGCTCGACTACACTATTGGCAGGATCGTGGTTGCTTTGCTGCTGCAAATCCCGCTTGGTCGCTAGTAAATTGTGTAGCTGTTCGTCATAAGCCCGCGGCTGTAAAAGCTTAGTCAGCGTACGGCAAATATTCTCGCCTGTCGCTTGCTCTTGAATGAGCTCAGTGACTATCATCTCTCTGGCTAAGATATTAGGTAGCGCCACATAAGGAACTTTGACCAAGCGCTTAGCAATCTGATAAGTCAGCTGATTAAGCTGATAAATGACCACCATAGGACGCTCTAGGAGCATCGCCTCAAAAGTAGCGGTACCTGAAGCTAATAACACAATATCAGAGGCAGCCATCGCTTGCTGACTGAAAGTCGGCTGACTTTCATCATAGACAACGGCGATAGCGGCGCGCAGTGGTTCAGAGCGTTTATCTATCACCTCTTGTACGATATATTGATGGTTTTGATCGACAGTCGGAATAATAAAACACAGCTTAGGATCGACTAATAACAGTTTTTGCATCCCATCGAGCATCAACGGCAAAATAGCGGTAATCTCACCGCGACGCGACCCTGGCATCACACAAATTAGCTGACTGACTGCATCGAAGCGCTCGATAAAGAACTGCTGTAGCCCGTCATTTTGCCAAACTAGCTCACTACGCAGCTGATTGGTCGGCGTCTCTATCAGCGCAGCATCGAGCGTTCTGAGTAGCGGATGGCCCACGCATATCGCCGGATGGTTGTAGCGCTCATAGACGGGCAACTCGAATGGAAATAAGCAAAGCACCAAGTGAGTCGCCTCCTTGATACCATGGATACGCGACTCGCGCCACGCCCAAATAGAGGGACTGACGTATTGTACACAAAATACCCCTTTCGGCTTGAGCTTCTTAGCAACACGTAGATTAAAGTCAGGTGCATCGATACCAATAAACCAATCAATCTTAGCATCAACAAAGGCGGTCAAAAGCTCACGACGCGCTTTAAATAAGTCAGATAATTGTGCGACAACTTCGACCAAACCCATTACAGCTAGCCGCGATAAGGGAAACAGACTTTGTAACCCCTGCGCTTGCATTTTTGGTCCGCCAACCCCGACCCAGACGATATCACCACGCAAGTTATTCATCTGCTGCATAAAGTCTGCCCCTAAGCTATCCCCCGACACCTCGCCAGCAACTATCCCTATGACCAATGGCGCTAATGATGGCACTGATGATAATGCCTGATCATCTAAGGGAACAATCTGTTCAGAAGCTTCAGTAGGCTTAGCAAAATGAGTCATGACAAACCTTTAATGTTGATAAAAATAAAGAGAAACATAATCATAAAAAAACAAGTATAACAAAATTTTGGTTTTCACATTCCAGTTATCAGTCAATTAACTGCAAGGCTACCCTTGTCAACGAACACTTTTGACCTCATAATGAATATTCCTACAAATCAGCTAGATGATAGATACCCATGACAACAACAGCTACCCACAACGCAGATATTGATGACGTGAATATTGAACAATTCATCCCTTTAGTCACCCCCGCTGAGCTAAAAACTGAGCTACCCCTTACCGATGCCGCCTATAGAACCGTACTAAAAGGCCGTCATACGATTCAAGACATCTTGGATGGTAAAGACAAGCGCTTGTTTGTGGTTATTGGTCCTTGCTCTATTCACGATATAAAAGCCGCTCACGAATACGCCGATCGCTTAGCTATATTGGCCAAAGAGGTCGAAGATAGTATATTTGTAGTGATGAGAGTCTATTTTGAAAAGCCGCGTACCACTGTGGGCTGGAAAGGCATGATCAACGATCCTGATATGAATGACAGTTTCGATATCGAAAAGGGTCTGCGGAGCGCTCGTAAGCTGTTGATCGATCTCAATGAGAAAGGCTTGCCTTGTGCTACCGAAGCGCTCGATCCGAATACGCCGCAGTACATGCAAGATCTCATCAGCTGGTCAGCGATTGGCGCGCGTACTACTGAAAGTCAGACGCATCGCGAGATGAGCTCAGGCTTATCCTGCCCTGTCGGCTTCAAAAACGGCACCGATGGCGGTATGACAGTCGCTGTCAACGCTATGCAAGCGGTCAAAGCAGGTCATAGCTTTTTAGGCCTATCTGCTGATGGTAAAGTGTCTATTATTAAATCTAAAGGCAACCCTTATGCCCATGTCGTATTACGCGGCGGCAATGGTAAGCCGAACTATGATGAAACTGCAGTGGCAGAAGCTGAAAGCCAGCTTGAGAAAGGCAAAACTAGCACGAAGATTATGATTGACTCAAGCCATGCTAATTCAGGTAAAGATCCGTATTTGCAGCCGATGGTCATTAATAACGTCGCTGAGCAAATTCAAAATGGCAACAAGTCTATCATCGGTATGATGATTGAGAGTCATCTAAAGGGTGGCAATCAAAAGCTCACCGCTGATCTCAGTCAGCTTGAGTACGGCAAGTCTATCACTGATGGCTGCTTAGACTGGGATAGTACTGTGACCGCTCTTCATGAGCTTCGTGATGCGGTAAAAGACATACTACCTAACCGATAGTTACTAATATTACTGACACTCAACCCAAAAAAAGCTCATCTTATTAGATGAGCTTTTTATTTTCTGCTAGGCTTGCCATCAAGCAGAAACATCTGCCGCACTGAGCACACTATCTAATGTCTCTAATACATTCTTCGAAGATACTTGCTGCTGCAAAGCCACAAGCTCATCTTCTGCCAGTTGCCGAGTTGGCTCTACTAGCGTATACCAGCGCGCTAGCACTTGTAACAAGCGAGACGCCAACACCGGGTTGGTGCTATCTAACGACTTGATAACCCCTGTAAAGATAGACAAGCCCTCAGCGGTCCAAAATACTGTCGGCTGCGAGGTAAATGCGCTAATCACCGAGCGTATCCGGTTAGGCGTGTTCCAGTCAAAATCATCATGCACCAATAAAGCTTTAATACCTTGTGCGGTGACATGAGTGCTCGAGGCTTGCACGCTAAACCATAAATCAATGACCAAATCATTGTCTTTAAAACGCTGATAAAAGTCTGCTAAATATTCATTCGCATTTGCAGCTTGATGATTGACCATCGCTTTTAGTGCACCGAAGCGTTCTGTCATACAGCTGGCATTATCATATTGCTGCTGTGCCCACTCCCCTGCGCCAGTTACGTTAGCGGTTAATGCCATATCTAACACTACATTACGTAGGGCACGCTGAGCAAGCGCTTCTGGCGTATCTGAGTAAGGCTGCATTGGTAGCTGCTCATACAAGGCCGTCCACTGATCTTTGAGCGCCTGCGCCACTTGACTATATAAACCATCACGCTGCTGTTTGACCACTTTAGGATCGTAGTCTTGGTGTATGGCTGAAGCCAGCTCCTGCGCCGATGGAATATCGAGCAGACGCGCCGCTAGCATGGCATCACTCGCTGCCAGCTTAGGTAAAGTCTTCGCTAAAGCCTGCAAATAGATATCAGGGCTGCTTTTTTTATTACCTTGAATATTGAGCAAGATACGATTGACTAGCATTTGCGTCACTTGCCATTGATTAAAGCCGTTGGTCTCATGCTCAAGTAAAAACGCTAAATCTTCATCTTGATAGTCGTAGTTGAGCTGCACCGGCGCACTAAAATCACGCAGCAAGGAAACCACTGGCTCTTGTGCAACATTATCAAAGCTAAAGGTCTGCTCTGCCTGATCAAGCATCAGCATACGCTCGCTGATGATAGCGCCTGAATCTTTGTCAAATAACGCAGTCGCTACTGGTATCGGTAGTGGCTTTGGCGCCGCAAATCCTGGTACATGGCGCGTCTGTTGCTGTAGATGAATCGTCAAAGTCTGGGTGTCACTATCATAGTCTTGATGACCAGATACTACGGGCGTACCGGGCTGGCGATACCAGTCGATAAAGTCCTCAATCCTACTATCAGTAACACTTAGCGCTGATAAAAAGTCTTCAACCGTCACCGCTTGCCCATCGTAACGGCGGAAGTATTCATCAGTACCTGTGCGAAAGTTCTCTGCGCCCAAAGTATTAGCAAGCATCCGTACGATTTCAGCGCCTTTTTCATACACCGTCGTGGTATAAAAGTTATTAATCTCCACAAAGCTCTCAGGGCGTACCGGATGTGCAAGTGGCCCTGCATCCTCACTAAACTGATGCGCGCGTAAGGTGGCGACGTCATCAATACGCTGCACGGCGCTTGACTGCTGATCGGCTGAAAAGGACTGATCGCGGTAGACCGTAAGCCCCTCTTTTAAACACAGCTGAAACCAATCGCGGCAGGTGATACGGTTACCGGTCCAGTTATGAAAATACTCGTGAGCGATGATCGCTTTGACACTGAAGCTACGCGCGTCCGTAGTCGTCTCAGGGCTTGAGAGCACACAAGCAGTGTTAAAGATATTGAGGCCTTTGTTCTCCATCGCGCCCATATTGAACTGACTGACCGCCACTATCATATAGCGGTCCAAATCATAAGCACGGCCGTAATTGACCTCATCCCAGCGCATCGAGTCTTTTAGGGCTTGCATACCCACATGACATTTCTCAATGTCATCGCTTTTAGCGTAGAGCTCAAGCAAGACCTCGCGTCCCTCACTAGTAGTATAGCTATCACTTAACACTTCTAAATCAGCAATGACGCTGGCGAATAGATAGCTGGGCTTATTGGTTGGGTCGTGCCAAATCGCATAATGACGATTGCTATCTTCGGCGACTTCACCAGCTTCGATTAAATTACCGTTGGCAAGTAAAGTTGGAAAGCGCTTATCCGCCTCAATGCGCGTGGTGAATACTGCTAGCACATCAGGGCGATCAGGATAAAAAGTAATCTTGCGAAAGCCCTCAGGCTCACACTGAGTCACAAACATGGTATCGCTACCACTACCCGCTATATACAGACCTTCAAGCGCGGTATTAGTGTGCGGATAAATACGCACTTGCAGCTGCAAAGTCAGCTTATCTGGAGCATCGGTAATGATAAGCTTGCCGTCAGCTTGCTGGTAGCGCTCATCAGCAAGTGTTTGACCGTTGAGTTTAATAGCTATCAGCTCAAGATCCTCGCCATCGAGGACTAAGTCGCCATCGCTTTGCCGCTGCATCACCAAAGTGCTATCGACGATGGCATTATCATCAAACAGCTGAATATCTAAATCGACCGTTTCAACATCGAAGCTGGGTGGCTTATAGTCTTTTAGGTGGATTTTACTGGGAATGTGCGCAGGGACATCAGGCATGTCTGCATTGATAATGTTGGCATCGGTTTGGGTCGTTGACATTGATCATCCTACTATTTTTATAAAGAAAACAAAGACTAGTGATAAGCTATTTTTGTACCGCTTGCTTTAGCTTTTAGCACACTCTTTAAATTAAGTTTGATTCTGCTACGCTTTAACGCTACATTGGCTTGAATACGTAAATTTCAAGAGCAACCTCACAGTTTCATCACTTTGGCGCCCTTTATGAACACTACTCCCAATCTTGCTGCTGTTAACCCTTCTCCCCTCACCCTGCCTTTACTAATCTCTTATACTCAAGCCCTTCTGCCATCACTGTATCAAGCGACTGCTGATACTGATACCAATACTGAGGTGAAAAACAAAAGCAATCAGCCGATTAAGATGCTATGGGTAGTAGAAAACAGCCAGGAAGCAGAAAGTCTAAGCCGACAGCTACAAAATAAGCAAAAGACTCCAGTTAACACTGATAGTGATACTGATAAGGAGCCAAGTGAGGCGAATAGGGTTGCAGATAGTAGAGACACTGATATTAAAATAAGTACTTTAGCTGAGCTTAATAACCAATATAACCCGCAGCGTTATGAGCTTGCCTGCTTTTGGCTACCTACTCTCTCAAAAGAGCAGCTACCGCAATTTACCCCTATCATAATGCGCTACCGAGACTTATATGCCGCCCATCTACTACTCGCTATTGATAACAGCTCAGATCTACGAGCCTACGGTTTTACACCATTTAATATTTTAAATGACCAACCCTTAGATACGGCTATAAAAACATCAGCTTCTGATGCGTCTAGTGATTCACTGGTCGCACAACCCTCCCTATCCCTTTGGCAATTTAACCTTTATGATTACAAACGCTTGCCGAATTGGTTAAATAATAAATACTGGGCTAATCCTGAAAATTGGGATAAGCATCGTTGGTAATCACAGGTAGCAATTGCTTAAATAAAATTGCGGCTTATTACAACCAAACTTGATAAAAGTTAGAATATATATTTTTTGAAAATAAATTATCAGACACATACTGTAATATTTACCGAACCTTGATATTATTTACAGTAATGCTACTTACACAACGTAACATTGATTTTATGATAAACGTCAATTGCTTAAGTTTCTTGTAAAATATTTAAAACAACAAATTAATTATATTTAGGAGCTTCAAATGTCACAACATTCTATTTTTAATAACCGTTTTGCCAAGATTAGTGCTTTGGTAGTCTTATCTAGTGCTGTGGCCTTGACCACAGGTTGTGCTACCAAGCGCGCCACTTCTGAAGTGGTAGTGGCACCCTTAGGCATCCCTGGTGGTCAAGGGGCTTATACAGGCGCAGTTATCGTTGATAACCAAGTAGGCGTAGTCAATGCTGCAGAGAACATGCAAGCTGTGGTATATTTTGCGTTTGATAGTAGCGAAATCACCGCACAGTCTGCTAGCGTACTCAATCAACATGTCAGCTTACTAAATGCAAATCCAGGTACGCAAGTGCTAATCGCTGGTCATACTGATGAGCGCGGTAGCCGTGAGTATAACATCGCTTTGGGTGAGCGCCGTGCACAAGCTGCGCGTAACTACTTAGCAGCACAAGGGGTCGCCGCCAATAATATCCGTGTGATTAGCTACGGTGAAGAACGCCCTGCGGCAGCTGGCAACACTGAAGAGGCTTACGCATTAAACCGCCGTGCTGAGCTGTCGTATTAATAGCCCTTGCTAGCGTATTTGTGATTCGTTCTCTGTTTTGAGTTTGGCCCAGTAATATAAGTATTACTGGGTTTTTTTATAGTTTAAAAAAGCTTAGCTAACGAGCTTTGCGCTTACCCGTTGACACCTGCCATACTAGTATTCTTATGATTATTGATATTGTTACTTCACCTTATGATCTTACTTAATGATATCCACTATACGCAGCTCACTGCGACCCACTATTGTGCTATTGGTCGCTTAGGAGCTACTGCCGCTCAATTATGGATAAATTATTCGACTGCCCTCACTCCTTTAGCTTTATCCGCTAGCAGCCTCGAGAATAAAGCGCTGTCTTTACAGACATTTTATTTAGTCCAACACTCTCATAACCCACTTGCCAATGACTCCTCTTCACTAGATTCTGCACAACAAACCCTAGCAAACAAAAAAGTTAAGCGCCAAAGCCAACGTACTGGCGTGCGCTTACTTTTAAATAAGTTGTTAGTTGAGCTCGGTATAGTTGATACGTTAGACGAGTCAGCATTTCCCTATCGACTCAAAAATCATCGCCATTATGTGTGTTTTAGTCATTCGGCAGATAGAGTAGCCGTCGCTCTGAGCTATGATAGCGCTATCGGCATAGATATTGAGGTCAATAGCGTAGCTTGGCAAGTCGCCAAACGCTTCTATCATCCTGATGAAATTGCTCTGCTAGAGCAACTTCCTGTCGCTAAACGTGATTATTTGGTTAGGTTACTTTGGCAAGTCAAAGAAAGCTTAATAAAAATCAATCAAACGGAGCTAACAGTAGGTTTAGGTAGCGCTTATGTGCCACTGATCCAAACACTTATTGAACATAATAGCGCAGATAATAATATTCAGAATAATACCTCCTCTACTAACGAGATGTTTATTGAGCTGCACCGAGACGCTGTGCACAAAATAGCTTATATTTCAAACCATCAGATTATAGTGGTATTCTGATATAAGACAGCATTCGCTTTACTATTCGACTATTCAATATTCATATAGCATTTAAGGAAATTCAAAACACAAAAAAAGCGACCCAAAGGCCGCTTTTTTATACTATTAAAATAGCTCAACTATCGAACTAGAAGCGGTAAGTTGCACCTAGTTTAACGATTGGTAACCACTCTAAGTAATCTTCATCTTCAAGCTCTTGAGCAGCTTTTAAAGCTACATCATCGGCACTTTGGCCTGTTAAATTACCAGAATCATTCTGTACGTTTAAATTAGTATTATTACTGCGAACTTTTGCAGAGGTCGTACCAAGATAAGCGGCACCAATCTCACCAAAGACACCAAAGTTATTAGTGATGTTTGGACGGAAGCCGATAGTCGCGTAAGGCGCTAGCTTGTTACGATGGTCGATGCTACCTTCTAACGAACCGACATCATTAGCGTCATATTTTACGCCGTCAATTTTATAGTAGCCACCTTCAGGGTTGGCTTTTACATCAAGACTGTTGTCCGGTACGATAACACCAGCGCCCATAGTGAACCAGTTCGCTGCTGGACGCACCTGAACACCTAAGTAAGGGTTACTAAAGTCAGCATCGACATCATACTCAACATCGTTAGCGTCAAAATCACCACCGAATAGATCAGCTGGATCACCACCTGCCCAACCAGCTTGTAGCTCAACTTTATCGTTGATACCCCATGCAACGTTAGCACCATAACCTAAAGTACCGACTTCAGCACTAACCGCTGCTGGATTGATAGCAGTGTTAAATAAAGTTTTGGTAGTACCGACTAGAGCGCCTGTCGTGTTACGAATGATACCCGCATCTTGGTTATACTGATAAGCAGGAGTTGCTGCTTCATATACCACTGCATCATTGTCATCTACGACAACAATTGGGTCAGCAGCCATAGCAGCAGTTGAGGCTAAAATAGCGGCAGATACCGCTGTAAGTTTAATAAGTTTCATCATTAATCTCCTAAAAATATGAAATAGCTTGCCCACAGTGAATGACGACTTAGCATTTTTACAAACCATCATTTTGTTGAGCAGATTAAAACAATTTTGACTCTAAAAGTCATCCCCTAAGAAGCGCTTTTTGTTTGCCATTATGTAAAGATTACGTAGGTATTGTAATTATTACCGTTACACTCTGTCATAAAGCGCATTAGTGTTACAAGATGTGTTCAAGAGAATTATTAGTGTATCAATAGCTTTAATAAATAATGGCTAATGCCGTTGACCTTTAACATTTAACATTAGCTGTATTAAGTAGCACTTTAAAGTAAGTAATACTATAAATTAGTGCAACATTCGACAACCACAAATAACCAATAAATAAGCCATCGACAAGCTTAAAACTATTAAGCACATATCTAAGTAACTGAATGCTATTTTGGCTTATTATGAGATTTTAAACAGTGTAGCTTATATAACTAATTACTACTGTTTGTTGTGTTATGTGAAATGATGTATCTTAGCGAACCTTACATACAAAAAGAGTAGTACAGCTTATTGCTGATATCCTGCCTGAATGATGAAAATAGTAAGCCCTACTTCTCTAGAATGGATATGTTAGCGAGTTTCCTGATTAGCAAACGCATGAATGATCAACCCTTAACTATCGAGCCAATATTATGCCTAAAGTATCGTCTATTACTCGTGTATTAGAGATTATAGAAGCAGTGTCTTATGCCCAAAGGCCACTCTCACCCCTTGAGCTGTCAAAGGATCTAGACATTCCAAAACCAACTATCCATCGGTTGATACAGACTTTGGTAGAAGAAGGATTTGTAGGAGTGGATATAGGAGGCGGAATAATACCAGGAAAGCGAGTACGTAATTTGAGTATAGAGCTGTGGCAACAAAAGCAATTCTTTCATGAGCGACAATTGATACTGCAAGGATTGGTTGATGATATAAAGGAAAGCTGCGGTATCGCCGTGCCGCATGAGATGAGCATGCTATATACCAATCGCGTACAGACTGATCTGCCTATCCAGATCTACTTACCAGCCGGCTCTCAATCGCCGATGTGGTGTACCGCAACGGGTAAGCTATATCTCAGTCTTTTGCCCGCGCAAACCCGCACTAAGATGCTGCGCCAGCTCTCACTCAATAGATTTACTGAAAATACCTTTACCGATGCTGATGCTTTAAATGCTGAATTAGACGCTATCGCTGAGTCAGGCGTGGGCATAGATAATGAAGAGTTCATCTCTGAGACCTTATCAGTAGCCGTGCCTATCCTTGATAAAGAATCACGCTATCTTGCCTCCCTCTTCGTGAATGCGCCTACTATCCGCGTCTCTTTAGAGAAGTTACAGACTCATGTACCGAGACTTAGAGTCGCCGCGCAGGATATCCAAACACTGTGTTATGAGTTTGAAATGAAATAACCAGCGGATTTGGCTCTAAATCTATAACTTTACTAAGACAGATGTTTTTGGTTCCCTTTACAAGCTATTAAGGCAGTACTGATTTGTCATGGATGGCCATAATGCTCGAAAAATCCTTATCACCATGCTCGCTAGTATGAGCGCTATAAAGCTGCGCTGCTCGTTGTGCCATTGGCGTGTCGACCTGAGTCTCTTTTGCAGTTTGCAGCGCAAGATTCAGATCTTTTTGCATAAGCTTACTCATAAAGCCGCCTTGATAGCGATTGCTAGAGGGGACATTGTCCATCACTTGCGGATAAGGGTTGTAGACCTCTAATGTCCAATTACGCCCTGAGCTTTGCAGCATAATATCCGATAGTACTTTGGCGTCTAAGCCATTCTTGACGCCGAGATTTATCGCCTCTGCCGTGCCTGTCATTAAGATACCAAGCAGCATATTATTACAGATTTTGGCGACTTGTCCGGCGCCATTAGCGCCTGCATGAAAGATGTTCTTACCCATTGCGGCAAGGATAGGCTCTGCTTTAGCGAAAGCATCAGCCTCACCTCCTACGATAAAAGTTAAGCTACCTGCTGTCGCCCCACCGGTGCCACCTGAGACTGGCGCATCCAAAAAGTCTATGCCAAGCGTGCTTGCCGCCTCTGCTACTTGCCGCGCGTCTGCAGCGGCAATAGTACTACTGTCGATGACTAACGTGTCTTTAGAAAGATGGGATAACAGTCCTTGTTCACCGTTTGCTCCCTCTGCATCATTTTGGCTACTTCCTAAATACACCGATAGCACATGTTCGCCAGCGGGGAGCATACTAATCACCACTTGCGCATTGGCAGCCGCTTGCTTTGGGCTGTCAGCCACGCTAGCACCTGCTTGCTGTAGACGCTCAGTCGCTGCCGATGATAGATCATAAACGCTTAGAGCGTAGCCTGCTTTGAGTAGATTCTCTGCCATAGGCGCGCCCATATTACCGAGACCAATAAAGGCGATACTAGGCTTTATATCTTTAACGGAGTCGCTTGCGCTATCTGTGTTGTTCATTCCATCATTCCTTGATGTAATTATTTAGTAATGACTTATAGTCAATCCACTATAAGATAAATATAGTGCCACGCTAGCGGACGTGCTGCGAGCCTAAAGCATCGGCGGTAAGCCAATCTTGCAAAGGATGCTGATAAGGCGCATAAGGATTCTCAAAATGTGACTCGATATACGCCTGCCCCTCGGCGCTTAGGCAGTCAGCTAATGTGCGTGACCACTGCGGATTTTTATCTTTGTCAATGAGCAGTGCTCGCACCCCTTCTCTAAAGTCAGGATTGGCCGCGCAGTGTACGGCGACATTGGCTTCTAAATAGAGCACTTGCTCTAGTGATAAGGCGCTGACTTTATAATAAAGCTCGTAAGTCAAAGCGGCAGTTACTGGACAACCCTGACGATAAGTTGCTAGCGCTTTTTGTGTCCATTTATCGGCGGCAAAGTCAGCATCTATGTTATGCAAAGCTTCGTCATTTTGTAGCAGATGATCAATTTCAGCCAGTCCGCCACTATTCATAAGCTTATTAATGGTTTGCCAGTATTTAGCCAAATTACTCTCAGACAAACGAGTCGATGGCTGCGCTGCTAAAGCGCGGCTGGTAATACTCGGCAGCCTACTAGATCCCTGCTCTATCTCCGCTCGCCAATTAGTAGCTTTTAAGCGCTCAATGATAGCGTCATAGTCGCTACTTTCAACATGGTACTCAGCAAGGTTACCAATAATAGCGTCTCCAGCATTACACATAGCGCCGGTCAGACCCAAAAACAGACCTGTTTTGGCGGGCATACGCTGCAAGAACCAGCTCCCTGAAGCATCAGGAAACAGACCTATGGTAATCTCAGGCATCGCAAAGCGGGTACGCTCCGTGACGATACGATGGCTACAAGCCGCCATAAGCCCCATACCGCCGCCCATGATAATACCATCACCCCATAAAATTAGTGGCTTAGGATAAAAGTGCATTTGCCGATACAGGCGATACTCATGACCAAAAAACTCTGTTGCATAAGGGTTCGGTAATGGTGCGGACTCTGACATACTGTCATAAAGCTTACGGATATCTCCTCCGGCACAGAAAGCTTTATCGCCAGCGCCCTGAACAATAATGGCGACTATTTGGCTGTCCGTTTGCCAAGCTTCGAGCTGCTGTGATAACAGTTGACACATCTCAACGCTTAGAGCATTGAGCGACTTTGGGCTATTTAAAGTCATAATACCAAGCTGATGACCGCAATGCGTCTCTTCAATCTCGAAAAGTACTGCCGCTTCTTGTTTTAAAAAGGGAATTGTTGGGCTACTAACATTATCATTTGTGCTCATAAAACTACCTACGAAACTTTATAGAATTTAAAAACTGGCTGGAAAAACGGCTGCTAACGCAAAGAGCTAAGAGCGTCATCTTGCAACATCTGCCGGGATACGATGACGCGCATAATCTCATTAGTACCTTCTAGTATCTGATGCACGCGCAGATCTCGTACATGACGCTCAAGCGGATACTCATTGAGATAACCATAGCCGCCATGCAGCTGTAGCGCCTCATTAGCGACTTCAAAACTCAAATCAGTAGCTAAGCGTTTTGCCATGGCGCAATAAGTTGCCGCCTGCGGGTCGTCATTATCGACTTTGCTGGCAGCCAGATAGATCATCTGTCTTGCGGTAATGGTTTGCGTGAGCATATCGGCAAGCTTAAATTGCACTGATTGAAACCCTGCTATCGGCTTGCCAAACTGATTGCGATCTTTGACATACCTAGTTGCTGTTTCAAGCGCGGCCTGCGCTGTCCCTACCGCACAGATGCCAATATTAATACGGCCGCCGTTGAGGCCTTTCATGGCAATGCTAAAGCCTTGACCTTCAGCACCTAATAGGTTGGATGCAGGAACTTTGACATCCTTAAAGCTAATGGTACGGGTAGGCTGCGCTTTCCAGCCCATTTTATGCTCGTTTTTGCCATACTCAATGCCGTCGCTTTGCGCGTCGACTACAAAGGCAGAAACGCCCTTAGCACCTGTAGCACCTGTGCGCGCCATGACGACCAACACATCGGTAGACCCCGCTCCTGAGATAAAGGTTTTTTCGCCATTAAGGATATAATAATCGCCTTGTTTGTCCGCTTTGGTACGCAGCG
Organism: Psychrobacter sp. 1Y11; assembly: GCF_052259045.1. Lineage (NCBI taxonomy): Bacteria > Pseudomonadati > Pseudomonadota > Gammaproteobacteria > Moraxellales > Moraxellaceae > Psychrobacter > Psychrobacter sp. 1Y11. The sequence goes on along the minus strand of NZ_JBQQER010000001.1, from coordinate 22,203 downwards.
ATGCGGCGTCAGAGCCCGCATTAGGCTCCGTCAAACAATAGCTGCCTAACCAGTCGCCATTGACCATCTTCGGCAGATATTTTTGACAAAGCGCCTCATGGCCATACTCACCGATCATCCATGACACCATATTATGAATGCTCATATAAGAAGCCACAGCGGTGTCGCCCCAAGCTAGCGCTTCAAAAACCATGGCCGAATCTAATCGCGGCAGCCCTAGACCTTCATAGTTGGGATTAGTATAGAGTCCTAAAAAGCCAAGGTCGCCTGATTTTTTTATCACCTCAATAGGAAAGTGCGAGCTGCGATCCCATTCAGCGGCGTTGGGTTTTAGCTCTTTTAATGCAAACTGACGAGCGCTGTGCTCGAAAGCCGTTTGATCATCGGTTAGTGAAAAATCCATGCCGTTATCCTTAAATAGTGAGGCAAAATGCAGCTTACATTGAGATAGTGGTATTCACTTTACCACGGCTCGCTTCATCATCGAACCAGCGCGCCGTGACGGTTTTGGTTTGGGTATAGAACTGCACGGCTTGCTTGCCATAAGGGCCTAAATCACCAAGTTTGCTCGCCCGTGAGCCTGAGAAAGAGAACATAGGTAGCGGTACAGGAATCGGCAAGTTAATCCCAATTTGACCGACCATCACGTCTTGCTGGAATTTATGCGCGGCGGCTCCTGACTGGGTAAAGATAGCGGTGCCATTGCCATTTGGGTTGGCATTCAGTAGTTCTATCGCTTCATCCAAGCTATCGACTCGCATAATACAGAGCACAGGGCCGAAGATTTCTTGCTGATAGATTTGCATGTCGCTGGTGACATGATCAAAAATCGTCGGTCCAACGAAGTTACCTTTTTCAAATCCTTCGACCTTAATACTGCGACCATCCAATATCAAGCTAGCGCCTTCTTCAACGCCCGTATCGATTAATTGCTCAACGCGAGCTTTTGCCGCGGGCGAGATGAGCGGGCCTAGATCTTTATCGTTCTTGCCAGCAGAGACTACTAAGGTTTCGGCTTTGGCTTTGATCTCATCAATCCACTCGCCTGCCGCGCCGACTAATACCACCACCGATAGCGCCATGCAGCGCTGTCCTGCCGCGCCAAAGGCAGCCCCTGCTAACTGGTTCAGCGTCTGCTCTTTATTGGCATCTGGCAAGATAACGCCATGGTTCTTAGCTCCCATCATACATTGAGCACGTTTACCTGACTGGCTAGCACGCTCATAGACATGTTTGCCAACTGCGGTGGAGCCGACAAAAGACACGGCCTTGATATCAGGATGATCACAGATGGCATCGACGGTTGGTTTGCCACCATGGACGACGTTTAGCACCCCTTCTGGTACGCCCGCCTCAACGGCTAGCTCGACTAAGCGCATAGTGACCATAGGGTCTTGCTCGGAGGGTTTTAAGATAAAGGTATTACCCGTGGCGATAGCCATCGGAAACATCCAAAGTGGAATCATCGCAGGAAAGTTAAATGGCGTGATACCCGCACAAACCCCAAGAGGCTGCCAAATACTATAAGTATCGACATCTGAGGCGACGTTTTCGACAAAGTCTCCCATTTGTAAATTGGCAATACCAGCGGCATGTTCGACGACTTCTAAACCGCGAAAGACATCGCCGCGCGCATCGGCAATAGTTTTACCTTGCTCAGCGGTTAGGATTTGAGCCAACTCGTCCATATGCTCGCGAATGAGCGCTTGGTATCTCAAGAAAATACGTGCACGAGTAGTGATAGGCGTCTTGCGCCAAGTCTTAAAAGCGGCTTTTGCGGTGGCGACAGCTTCGTTAATCTCATCATTAGTAGTTTGCGGTACTCTAGCGATTACCTCTTGGGTCGCAGGATCCGTGATATCTATCCACTCGTCAGTTTTGGATTGGGTAAATTGACCATTGATGAGCTGTTTAACGTGATGCATAAGATATCCTTATCTTGTTTGAGTCATCAGAAAATAGGTGACAAAAATAGCTATTGAGGTTTTAGTGAGTAGCAGATTGAGAATTCGATGGTCATCGACTATAGCAATAATGTCAATTTAGGGTCAAGCGCTTTACAGCGACTCACTATTTGTAAATATACATTACTTGTTAAATTTAAAAGCCCATGAATACTCATGAGCTTTTTGACACTAATAAAGAACTTTGCAAAGGGTTAGTACTAACCTCTTGCAAGATGATTAGCTGTTATTCTGCTCGCTATACTCGTCACGCATGACTTTTTTATCATGTTTACCGACTGAGGTCTTAGGTAGATCATCCACGAATTGGAATTCACTAGGAATGCCGTATTTAGGAATGATGCCTTTGGTAACTGCTTGTTCAGCGACAGCCATGATGTCCTCAGCTGTCGTATCTTGATGACTAGGTTTGAGCACGATAAGTGCCACAGGGCGCTCGCCCCATTTTTTATCAGGAACGCCAATGACCGAGACATCTGCTACCGCTGGATGCAATGATAAAATAGTTTCAATCTCTAGTGATGATATCCACTCGCCGCCCGACTTAATGACGTCTTTGAGACGATCGGTAATTTTGAAATAGCCCTCTTTAGTCATATAAGCGATATCTTGGGTATGCATATAGCCATTTTCCCACAGCTCAGTACCGGCATCGTCGTTTTTAAAGTAGCTCTGCGTCAGCCAAGGCGCGCGTAGCACTAGCTCACCAGTGTTTTCTTTACCTGTGCCGACCGACTGATTATCGGTATTCCACACTTGCGCATCGACCATCATCACAGGTTTGCCTGACATACAGCGGCGATTAATATCTTCATCAAGACTCATTTCAGGCTCATTGATAGTGAATTCAGTTAAGCCAATGAGCGGCGCGGTCTCTGACATTCCATAGCCGGTATAAACTTCGATATCTTGCTCGAGAGCCGCTTTGGCTAAGCCTTCGGTCAATCGTGATCCGCCGATGATCATTTTTAGACCATTAAAGCTTTTACCGCGATCTTGGGCTTCTTTAAGCACCATTTGGAGTATCGTTGGTACGCAGTGGGTGATACTGACCTTTTCATTGATAATGAGATCGAGCAAAGTATCAGGTGCATAGCGGCCCGGATAAACTTGCTTGAGGCCTGTCATCGTCGCGGTGTAAGGAAAGCCCCACGCGTGCACATGGAACATCGGCGTCATCGGCATATAGACATCGCCATAGCTTACGCCTTGCTTGTCTGGAAGCATACCTAAGGTTGCCGCCTCCGCCATGCTATGCAGCACCAGTTGACGATGGCTAAAGAATACGCCTTTAGGGTCGCCTGTAGTTCCTGAAGTATAAAAGGTGGTAGCAATGGTATTTTCATCAAAGTCTGGAAAATCAAACTCATCGCTTGCGTCTGCTAATAGTGCCTCATACTCGCCTGTGACACGGCTTTGGTTATCACCAAATACGCCTTCAACTGTTGTACCGTTATCGTCAAGCCAAATAATATGCTCGATACTGGAGTTTTCGAACTGATAGTCTTTAACTAGAGGCGCAAATTCTGAATTGAGCATGAGTACTTTTGGTTTGGCATGATTGACGGTATACAGCACCTTTTCAGGAGACAGACGAATATTGACCGTTTGCAGCACATACTCAGACATCGGAATGGCAAAATAGGACTCAAGATAGCGATGACTATCCCAATCCATAACAGCGATGACATCACCTGCGTCTAAATTAAGACCGTCTAAGACATTGGCTAAGCGATTGACACGGGTAAAAAACTCGCTGTAAGTAAAGCGCTTTTTATCGGCATAAATGATCTCTTGATCCTGCGATATCGTCTTAGCACGGTTCAATAGCTGCTTGATAATCAGCGGATAATCGTAAGCAGATGGAGCGCTATGATAAGCATTTGACATAAATGAGCTTCCTTGTTATTTATAGTATTTGATGAGTTATAGGTAGACTACTAGGCTCTTTTCAAACTCTGAAATGACCTCTTCGATGGTAGAAAAAATAATTTGTTATGTAAAGTAGGCTTGCGTAATTTAAGGATAACCTCATTCAAAAACTTAACTGCCTACTGCTGATGCTGCTTACTAGTGATAAGACTGACTCTATAATGAATTAAGCAGATTGTGATTTGGTTTTTATCATGCCGAAACTTGCGATAAGTAACGCTAAAACTTGCACTAACAGTAATATCCATACGGTAAATTGCCATTCACCATAAGCATAGGCCAAGCCACAAAGCCAAGCCCCTAGCGTGCCACCTGCATAATAGAACATATAATACAGCCCTGAGGCGAGCGAGCGGCCTTGTTTGACATTGACCGCGATATAGCTGATGGTCGCCGACTGCGTGACAAACACCCCTGAAGACATAACCCCAAGGCCTATAACAATCAGCCATAACGGTGTCGCTAGCGTCAACAACACCCCAAGCATCGAGATAATGACTGCAACGATAATCGTACGCGCTGAGCCAAAGCGGCGCAGTAGAATAGTCGATAATGGCGTAATAACCACCCCTATCAAATAGACGGCAAAAATATTAGCTAGAGCGCCAGTGCCTAGACTATAAGGGGTCTCGGCTAAATATAGATTGATAAAGGTAAAGCAGCCTACCAGTGAAAACAGCACACAAGCGCCAAGCAAGCAGGCGGTGACCACATAGCGATTGACCAGATGCGAGCCAAGCGTTTTTATAGCGGAGCGAAAATTAGGGTTGGCCTCGAAATGCTTCGAGCTAGGCAGCGTTTTTGCCACCCACAGTGCACTAATCAACGTCAACGCCGCTAGTACATAGTAAGCCTGACGCCAACCAAAAAACTCATGCAAATGACCCAGTAAAAACCGGCCCATAAAGCCGCCGAGCACGCAGCCTGAGACATAAAAAGACATCAGCCCGGTCACGCTTTGCCCTTCAAACTCCTCACCGATATAAGCAATAATGACCACGGTAATACCTGGAACTGACAAGCCTTGGATAAAACGCCATAGCCCTATCCATTCGATAGTCGTGCTCTGAGCAATCAGCGCAGTAGGCAGGGTCAAAAATAGCAAGGCACCGACAACAAACGACTTGCGCCCTACTGCGTCCGACAGCATACCTAAAAATGGCGACATAATAGCGATGGCTAAGATAGTGGCGCCAACGACCATGCCCGCTTGCACCTCAGTGGCAGAAAAATCTGTCACTAATACCGGTAGAATCGCTTGGATAGAATACACTTGCAAAAAAGCAAACATCCCAATCAAACCGATAGTCAGTTTGAGCACTAAAGAAGGTTTGTAGAACGAATCAGTTTCGGAGGGTAAGCTTAGAGTATTATTTTTATTCACAAAATTCTGATTTGTTATGACGCTCTTCACAAGCGTGGTTAGAAAAGTAGATCTATTTTGACTAGTTCTGACTAAGTATTTAGCCTAGCAAACAGATATTATGGTATCACGCTCCTAGGCGAAGCTAAGCGTTTATGTGTTATCGTTTTTTTAAGCTATAGCAAGTTCAGTATAAAAATAATATAGCGGGACTGGGATGCTTGCTTTTAAATATCAGTTACGTAGCCGCTGTCTGCGCAGGCACAGTACGCCAGAAAAATTTATACGTCCCAAACTCTTCTTTTAACAAGAATTCTTCATTATGACCATTGAGCCTATAAACGCTAACTCCATAAGCGTCAAATTCGCAAAAACGATAAGATTAAACATAGTTGTCGCTCTCATAGCATCATTAGTTTCTGTAACGACGATGGCTGACATGACTATCACTGAAGAACAAGTCGTGCGAGCCAATGAGAGTGTTAAGGTATCAGCAAAATCAATAAAGAAACCAAGTATCCCTTCTTCTCTAACCTTGCCTTTGGCGACCGCTACCAACTGTATTGCTGACAGTGATATTACCGCTGATAATTTATCGCAGGCGCAGAGCAATGGCCCCTTCACCATCAGTAGCAAAAACATACCACGCCAATCCGCTACAGGTTTTGGTGGCGGTACTATTCACTATCCGATTAATGCCAGCGGCTGCGGCTTGCTTGCCGCCATCGCAGTAGTGCCAGGCTTCGTCTCTTATGAATCGTCAATCAAATGGCTAGGGCCAAGATTGGCCTCTTGGGGCTTTGTCGTCATGACCATCAATACCAACTCTATCTATGACAATCCTGATAGCCGCGCCGAACAACTCAGCGCAGCTTTAGATACCATCATCAGCGATAACAGCGTAGGCCCGATAGTAGATCCCAATCGATTAGGCGCTATTGGCTGGTCTATGGGCGGCGGCGGTGCACTGAAACTAGCTACTGTCCGCAAAGAGGTTCGCGCTATCGTGCCCTTAGCGCCTTATCATGACCAAGACTACGGCGAGGTGAGTACGCCAACCTTAGTCATCGCTTGCGAATTTGATCGTATCGCCCGTAATAAAAAATATGGCAGTGTTTTTTATGATAAAGCTATAGGCCCGAAAATGAAGGTCGAGGTCAACAATGCTAGCCACTTTTGTCCAAGCTACCGCTTTAATGAGATCCTGCTAAGCAAACCAATTATCGCTTGGATGCAGCGCTATATTAACGAAGACAAACGCTTTGATAAATTTTTATGTGACAATGAAAATTATAGCGATAGCTCACGCATCTCAAGCTATGACCATGCTAACTGTCTGTAAGCCTTGTATAGTAATGGTGAAAAATACTGCAATGGCTCATCGGTTTCAGTATGATTAACCTCACTTTATGACTAATAAAAACGAGCTTTAGAACCTAGTTGTATAAGCAGTATTCTACAGCCACTGTTTCTACAACTGCTGTTTTTACAACTATTGTTTTTGGGCTGAGGATTATAATAAATGAAAGATCAACTACACGACTTAGGTCACGGCTTTTGGAATATTCGCGGCTCCTTTGTCAGAGACGAGATGATCGATATTGGCAATCAATCGGCACTAGTACGATTAGCTTCTGGTAAATTTATCCTACTAGACAGCTATACGCTGACCGATAAAGTTAGAGAACAAGTCATGGCTCTGACTAACGATGGCGAAGATATCGAAGCGGTGCTCAATGTCCATCCCTTTCATACTGTACACTGTGCCCGCGTCGCCCAAGACTTCCCGCACGCTACCTTTTATGGCAGCGCCCGCCATCATAAGCAAGTACCAGAGGTCGATTGGAGTGAGGATTATGTAGAGAGCGACGCGGTAGCCAAGCGCTACCCTGAGCTTGAGTTCTCATTACCAAAAGGTATTGACTACATATCCCCTGACGATTCGGTACACTCAGGCTCGCTATTGGTTTATCACCCTGCCAGCCAAAGTCTCTATGTCGATGACACCTTCGAGATTGCGCCATCTAAATTATTTAACGAGGTACAAGCCGATATTAACTTGCATGCCACTACCTTAAAAGCGCTAAAAGACGAGCCAAATGCTGGTCAAGACTATTGTGATTGGGGCATCAAGCTTGCCCATGAGTGGCACGATGTGCGCTATTTTTGCGGAGCACATTCAGGATTGGTAGTGTTTGAAACTGGCGAGTTTGCAGAAAAACTAACAGCAACTATTAGTAAAGCTCGCTCGACTTTAGAAGCAGATTAATTTGCAAACTGCTTATTTAAGAGTATTAATTTAACAGTATTAAGCGATATACCACCGTATTATTAACTTAAACAATTACTAATTAGGAGAAATAAATGTCAGAAAATATTCATGATTTAGGCTCAGGGTTTTGGAATATACGCGGTGAATTTCGTCTTGGCGGTGTCATCAATATTGGTACGCAGTGCTCGCTAGTCAAATTAGAATCAGGCAAGTTTATCTTTTTAGACAGCTATAAGCTTACCGGTGAAGTGCGCGATAAAGTGATGGCATTGACTAATAACGGTCAAGATGTAGAAGCGGTACTTAATGTGCATCCGTTTCATACTATTCACTGCGCGCAGATGGCTCGAGACTTTCCACAGGCGACCTTTTATGGCAGTGCTCGCCACGCCAAAAAAGTCCCTGAGGTTGAGTGGAGCGAGGATTTGGTTGAAAGCCAAGCGGTCGCTGAGCGTTATGCTGAGCTTGAATTTTCTATGTCACAAGGCATCGATTATATTCATGCTAATGAGATGATTCACGCCGGCTCCTTATTGGCTTATCATCCTGCTAGTAAAAGTCTGCACGTCGATGATACTTTTATGAGTCCGCCAACTAAACTACTAGGTAAAGTGTTGCCAGAGATAATGCTACACCCTACTACCAAAAAAGCCCTTAAAGACGAGCCAAATGCAGGCAAAAAATATTGTGATTGGGCAACTAAGATCGCTCATGACTGGGACGTTCGCAACTTCTGTGCAGCGCACTCTTACTTAATTCGATTCAGAGAAGGTGAATTTGAAAAAGCTTTACTCAAGGCAGTGAATAAAGCTCGTCCTAAGCTTGAGAATACTTAGGTTAAGTTAAAGCTTCTCCCTTTATAAATACGCACCAAGGATTAGGAAAAACTTTATGGCAAAATTAGAATCCAACATCGAATTAGAAGCCGCGGCATTTCGTCGGTTATTAGCCCATTTAGACGAGCGTAAGGATGTACAAAATATTGAGCTGATGAACCTAGCTGACTTTTGTCGCAACTGTTTGTCCAAATGGTATAAAGCGGCTGGCGAGGAGCGTGGTATCGATATCGACTATGAAGACGCTCGTGAGCTTGTGTATGGGATGCCCTATGCTGAGTGGAAACAGAAGTATCAGCAAAAGGCTACCCCCGAGCAATTAGCGCGCTTTAATGAGCTTGAAGCGGCTAAAAATAAAGAGGATTAAGCTTACAATGAAGTCAGTATTAACTTAGGATTAATCTGAAGGCCGTTATTTTAGCGAGTATTGTTTAGCGGCTTTCAATTGCTTTAAGTATACTGTTAAACCCTACTGTACCTTGTTTTTGCATTTTGCGATCAAGCAAGCGGCCAATCAACGGCAGTGGTATCACTAATCGACCTTCAGATATCCAAGTCACCTGCGTAGTGCCATCTCCTAAATCTTTTAGATCAATGCTCCCTCTGTCGTGTTTCATTTTAACTGGCTTAGCTTTTTCAATTTTGTACTGCATATGAGTGGGACGCTCAAACGCAGTAATGCGCTCCCAAAATTTGACTGGTCCCGTTTGAATGGTTCGTAAAGCACCAATGCCATTACGCTCGTCATCGCCTTCAGTTACTAGTTTCGCCGTACCTACCGCCTTAAACGACCCATAACTGGCATGATCACTTATCGCTTCAAAAACCTCATTAATCGGTTTTTTTACAATGCGTTCTACTTTTATTTTAAACATGAGGCTATCTCGTTGGAGTTAAGTTTAAGACTATTTAAGTTATTTAGGTTAGTCATTCACTTTTATACCATAATGTTTAAGATAAAGCAGTCCCCTCATACACTATATCGCTATTTGTATAAAGTATCGTTTTTTGTATAACATTTAAGCTCGATATCTCTGATATTAGATAGAGAGACTAAATAATATTAAGCCCACAAGGGATAACAAAGCCTAACTATTAATTAAACTTGTCATCCCCTACCCTTACTTGCAGTGCTATAAAATTTGAAATAATTCACAATTATTAATAAATAAGGATGATGACAATGGCAGATGAAATCAAAGATTTAGGCGCAGGATTTTGGAATATACGCGGCTCTTTTAAAGTTGGCGGCGTTCTCGATGTCGGTGCGCAGTGCTCGTTAATCAAGCTAGCATCGGGCAAATTCATCTTTTTGGACAGCTATGAGCTAAAAGATGACGTTCGAGATACAGTGATGAAGCTAACGAATGACGGTCAAGACGTCGAAGCAGTATTAAACGTGCATCCTTTTCATACCGTACACTGCGAACAGATGGCAAAGGACTTCCCGCAAGCAACCTTCTATGGCAGTCGCCGTCATCCTGAGCAAGCGCCAAATGTAGATTGGTCAGACGATTTGGTTGAGAGCGAAGCGGTCGCTAAGCGCTATCCTGAGTTGGAATTTTCTATGCCAAAAGGCATCTATTACATTGCGCCTGATGATTCAGTACACGCCGGTTCGCTATTGGTCTACCATCCAGCGAGCAAAAGCTTGCACGTTGATGACACTTTTATGACCCCGCCAATCAAGCTCCTAGATGCGGTACTACCCGAAGTGTTATTACAACCCGATACCAAAAAAGCGCTTAAAGATGAGCCTGATGCGGCTAAACAGTATTGTGATTGGGCCACGCAATTGGCTCAAGATTGGGATGTGCGAAACTTCTGCGCCGCACATACGCATTTAGTCAAATTTGAGCAAGGTCAATTTAAAGAGACATTATTAAAAACGATTGATAGTGCCCGTCCTAAGCTTGAAAAAGCGCAGTAGCTTAGAGCGCTAAAACCTTAAAGCACTTGAAAATAGAATTACATTTTAGGTTGCCTGTTGGCAGCCTTTTTTGTGTGGCTTAATAAGCTCGTAAAATCTGTCACAACCTAAGATAACAAAGCCGCTAACTCCACCTTGTTATTAATAATATCGGCTAAAGTATAGCCCTCTAAAACGCTAACAAAGGCAGTCAGTGCCTCAAAAAAAACGCCTTTCAATCGGCAAGCAGGACTGATGACGCAGCCTTGTTTTGTAAGTGATGAGGACTTGTTAGCCGTCTCATCAATCAAGGTTATCGGTAACCCTTGTTGCTCGGTGTTATCAACCTTAGGTACGGTTGCCGCAAAGCATTCTACCAACGCAAAATCAGGCTCTATTTGCTTGATTAGTATGCCTAAATTAATACTCTCAGGCGATTTAGCTAACCTGATACCGCCATTTTTACCGCGAATCGTCTCTATATAGCCAAGCTGGCCCAACTGATGAATAATCTTTGTCAAATGACTTTTGGATATCTGATAGCTATTAGCGATATCACTGATATTGGCCAAAGCTTGCGGTTCGGGCTTTACTGCTAGATAAATTAAGGAGCGCAGCGCGTAATCACTATAATTGGTCAATTTCATGGGCAAGCGCTCCTTTGGGTAGTAATCAAAATTTAGCCAAACAAACCATCTGGTCTAGGCTTGGATAGCATCGGTAAGTAGCTGATGCAAAATAGTATAAAGCAGCCGATCCAAGCGCCTTGCGCAATCATAACCCATAATAAGTAATGCTCGGTAGCGATGATAGGTAAAAAGATGCGGCTGACAAATACTAACACCATTAGCGCAAACATCGCATTCACACTCTTTGGGGGCTGATGAATATTGCGCCCCGTATGCCCAAGCGATACTCGTGCCATCATCGCCAGCGTCATCATACCAACACCAGCGATAGATAAGGCGTGTACGGCAATGCTATGGCTAAAGCCAAGCCAAGGCTGTAGTGCATACAATAGAAAGCTTAGACACATGCCCAAAAACGCAAGATATAGCGACCATAATAGCGGCTTTTGCCAAATCCTTGGGTGATACCAACCGGCTAAGCGTAAGATATTAATTAGGGCAACCCCTAGAGCGGCGATAGTGAGCAGATATTTATTCGGATAAAATAGATCGACTATAAAAAAGGCTAAGAAAAAAGCTAAGCTTAGAATATCTTGCCATTTGCTATTGCGTACTTTGATATCAATACCGTCATGGGCCAGTCCACGCTCGATAAAAAACGGCACCACTCGCCGGCCTATGGTCAATACGAGCCCTATAACCAGATAAAGCCCTAGATAGACGCCTATCTTAGTGATAGTCATATCACTAGTAAAGATGCCCCAATAGCATAGCCCATTACCTAACGTTAGTAGCGCAAGCTTTGCCAGAATCCCCATCTGCTTATACTGCTTAACTTGCAAGACCGCTCGAAAAACCACAATGGCCATCAGCCCAACAAATAGCATATCAAATATAGCCGCTAGGTATAATAAGCTTGAGCCAACACCAAAATCAAACCCTAAACCAAAAGCAAGCCAGCTTAAGCGTGCGATCAACCAACAGCTAAAAATAGCTAGCAGCTTGTAGCCATAAGGCATCTTAACCCCAGTCCAATTCTGCACGGCGGTCAATAAAAACCCTGCGACCACCGCCAAAGAATAACCATAAATCATCTCATGACCATGCCAATATAACGGATTCAAAGTCTGTGCGTCGATATCGGTATGTCCAGTAAAAACCAATGCCCATAAAGTCATTACTACTACTGCAAAAACTGCCGCGCCGCTAAAGAAAATGCGAAAGCTGAGATTAAGGATAGGATGCGGTGAGCTTGGTGGCTGCGTTGGTAACTTAATTGATTGCATAGCGTTCAGCTTATTATTAGTGTTTGACTTAAAGGATAATTAATAAAGATTCATTTTAAATGAATGTTATAATTTATTCAATATCAAATTATCTGTTACCATCAAAATGGTAACTCCTGCTAGCTCTTTTAACTTAAGGCTATCAAAGCATGTTTAACAAATCATCAGCGTTATACCACTGATGGACATTGACTCTATATGAGCAGACTGATTAAATGATCGAAGAGCAATAATTATAATTAGGAAAACATTATGAGCGAAGACAATGCCGCCACTGAAAAACGTAAAATCATCAATAGATTTTTGACTCAGTTGACCCGCGAAGAGCCGCAAATGTATTATGCCTCTACCGCTGAGATTTCCCGCAGTATTTATACTTTGATTAAAGAGCACACCAATCGCTTAAGCGTAGAAGAGCAAGCTTTGGTTAGGAATATCAGCGTAGAAGAGATACAGTCCATTTTGGGCTTTAACTTAAAGTAGCAGGTTCATCATTAAGATAAATAATTGTAGGCTGTGAACTCATAAAATATATATTGGTAAGAAAAAAGACTGCTCTAGGGCAGTCTTTTTGTTAGTTAAACTCTTCATTAGAAAGCTTAAAATAATTACCAAAAAGCTCAAAATATCTTAAAACATGTAGCTACGCGGCTGATGTTGATAAGACACCCAATGCAGACGCGTCATCTCTTCTAAGACCCATTCACCATTAAAGCGGCCAATACCTGAGTTCTTCTCACCACCAAAGGGCGCATTGCTTTCATCATTGACGGTGATATCGTTAACATGGGTCATACCTGCTCTGATGCCACGCGCGAAACGTAAGCCTTTTTCCATATCCGTCGTAAATACCGAACTTGATAAGCCATATTCAGTATCGTTAGCCAGTTTAAGTGCTTCGTCCTCATCTTTGGCGCGGACGATACCCACTAATGGTCCAAAGATTTCATTACGGAATAAGTCCATATCAGCAGTAACGTCGGTAAAGATATGCGGTGGCACTATTTGACCTTTAATCTCGCCACTCAGTAATGTCTTAGCTCCTTCATCATTAGCTTTAGCGATTTTATCTTTTAAAGAATCGAGCTGATCTTTATTGATAATAGGACCAACAGCGGTGTCCTCATCGTTAGGATCGCCAACCTTGATCGTTTTTACGTGTTCAACGAAGCGCTTAACGAATTCATCATAAATAGCATCTTCAACGATGATACGGTTGATAGCGATACAAATTTGACCTTGATGCAGGAACTTACCGAAGACTGCCGCTTTTACCGCATTATCTAGATCCGCATCTTTTAGCACCACAAACGGGTTATTACCACCAAGCTCTAGCGCCACCGGTTTGATAGTATCGCCGCCATTGGCAAGCTCGCCGATGTGTTTACCAACTGCGGTTGAACCGGTAAAGGAGACAAAGCTTGGAATATCATGGGTGACGATAGCATCACCAATTTCGCTACCAGCACCCACTACTACGTTGAGTAAACCTTTAGGTAGACCAGCCTCTTCAAATATCTTCGCTAATAATAAACCACCAGTGATAGGCGTATCGCTAGCAGGTTTCAGTACCACCGCATTACCTAAAGCTATAGCAGGAGCGATAGAGCGCTGAGTCAAATGCAGCGGAAAGTTCCATGGGCTAATCACAGCAATTACGCCAATAGGCTCGCGATAAACGAAGTTTTCTTTACCTGCGATGTTAGAGGGGCGAATCTCACCATGCATACGATTGGGAAAAGTTGCCGCTTCAACAGTAATAGCGCGCGCACTGCCAAACTCGACCATCGCTTTGATACGGGTACTGCCCGACTCTTTGACTAACCAATCAACGATTTCTTCCTGACGCTTATCTAAGATGTCAACGACTTTATAAAGCAAGCCTGCACGTTCAGCGGGCATAGTCTTAGCCCACTCTAATTGCGCTTGTTTTGCAGCCTTGTAAGCTTCGTCTAATTGTTTTTCTGTGGCTTGCTTAATCTTGACTAAAGTCTTGCCGTTGAAGGGATTAATATTGGTATTAACGCTCTCACCCTGACCTTTTTGCCATTCACCTGCAATATACTGCAAGTCAAAATTGCTATACGCGCTTGTATTAGCACCTTCATTAGTGTCATTTGACATGGTGTATCCTTTTTATTGATTTTAGATTTTTATTTTTGATTGGTGACGCTAACAAGAGATTTGTAATATCGATTAATTGGGCAATACAAAAGCTAACTTGCTAGACGACTGGTCTAATGTTAACATAGCTTTTATAAAACTAAGATAACTTCACATTAAAGTTTGTTGATTGAACGTAACTTTTACAAACTATTCTTATAACCGATTTTTTGCTATCAGTGCATTTTGCGAAAACTCAATACAATCAAACCGACTAAAAATATAACGTTGATATAAGCAAAATTATAAAAATAAGGAGAACATAGCTTTCATGTCTACCCCTGATAATCCTGACTCACTACCCTCTTTGGATAATAAGGTCTCTGCTACCGCTTTATCCAACACTAAGACCCATCTGCTAGATACGGGTTACCAGCTTATCGCCTATAAAGGCTTTACAGCGGTAGGTATCAAGCAGATCCTTGACACTGCAGGGGTGCCTAAAGGCTCTTTTTATCATTACTTCACTTCCAAAGAAGCCTTTGGTGAAGCAATCATTACCCACTACTTCACTCGTTATAAAAGACGCTTAGACCTTATCGCTGATGAAGATGGTAATGCTCAACAAAAACTCTATGACTATTTTCAGAATTGGTATGACACCCAGCAAAACGGCTGTGATCATGAAAAGTGTCTGGTAGTCAAATTAAGCGCTGAAGTGGCTGATATCTCAGAACCTATGCGAGAAGCTTTGCATAATGGCTATCAACAAACGATTCGTTGGTTAACAGAACAAATCACAGCCGGTTGGAACGATCAGTCAATCCCTAAGCTGGATAACGTCTCTGCTGAGAGCATAGCTAAGCGTTGGTACTTCGCGTGGTTAGGCGCTAGCTTAATAGCCAAAATTAGTAAAACGAATACACCATTAGCCGAAGTATGGCAGATGACAACTATTCAACTAGGTCGCTAAGAGAACTTTATCAGTACGCGTTTAATATCCGTGTAATATCATAGGAGCCATCGCTTCTTGTAGGGTTTTGTAACTGTATAGTATTTTCTCACCTCATTTACTAGACGACTGGTCTAATTGCTGTACAATGCTATTCATCAAAAGATAGTTTATAGCTACTTATCGCTACTCATTGAATAGCGGTTAGTCGAAGCTTTTAGAAAAGTACCTCTTATAACTATTCAATTCACACTGAAAAACACCACAATAATCATTTGGGATTTTTATGAATAATTTTCAATACTACAATCCAGTACGTATCGTCTTTGGTGAAGGTCAAATCAAACAACTCTCAGAACTCGTACCGATTGATGCTCGTGTCCTTATCACTTATGGTGGCGGCTCAGCTGAGCGCACTGGTACTTTGGATGAGGTTAGAACGGCCTTATCAGCGAACGGTAATCGCGAAGTTTTTGAATTTGGTGGTATCGAGGCCAATCCAGAATTTGTTACTTTGCTAAAAGCGGCTGATCAAGTGAATGAGCATGACATCGATTTTATCTTAGCGGTTGGTGGCGGTTCAGTCATTGATGGCAGTAAATTTGTCGCCTTAGTGTCTTCCTTAAAAGAAGAAGATGGTACGGTCTCACGTGAGAAAGCCTGGGATGCGTTGATTGGTTATACCAAAAAATTAGACTCAGCTGTGGACCTTGGTGCGGTATTGACCATTCCAGCAACGGGTTCTGAGATGAATTCAGGCGGCGTAGTCAACTATAGCGAACGTCAAGCCAAACTGCCTTTTGGTAATCCGCTTGCCTTTCCTAAGTTCTCTATCTTAGATCCTGCTAAAACCCTTACCCTACCCGATAGCCAAGTCATGAATGGTGTCGCAGATGCTTTTGTACATGTTATGGAGCAGTACCTGACTTATCCTGTCAATGCCAAAGTACAAGACGCCTTCGCTGAGAGTCTGCTCAAAATTCTTATCGAAGAAGGTCATGCAGTCAAAGCCGATCCCGACAATATGGAAACGCGCAAAAACATCATGTGGACGGCGACTATGGCCCTTAACGGCTTGATTGGTACTGGCGTGCCGCAAGATTGGACCACGCACATGATAGGTCATGAGCTGACATCACTACACGCTATCGATCATGCCCGTACGTTGACGATTATATTGCCGTCAGTAATGCGCGAGTTAAAAGACAGTAAAAAAGACAAGCTACTACAGTACGCTCGTAATGTCTGGAATCTTGAAGCTGATAATCAGCAAAGCGATGACGAGGTCATAGAAGCTGCTATCGTTCGCACTGAAGAGTTTTTCCGTGATCTTGGTTTACCAGTAAGTTTAGCTGATGCCAATCTTGATGACTCCGCTATCGAACCTATCATCAAGCAGTTAGAGACGCATAGAATGGTCAAATTGGGTGAGCATGGCAAAAATGATTTAGAAGTTTCTCGCCGTATTCTAGAGCGGGCAACAACTAGTAACGCTTTAACCCTAATAGCCCATAGTAGTGAGACTCTATAGGTTGCTAGTATGGGTAGTTAAGAAAAGATTTTTTGCTACTTAACAAGCAAAGCATTTAGCAGTTTTTGTACACAACAATGAGCTCTATTGTTGTTGATACAGAGCTAATAGACAATAAATAGAATAGGAAATCATTTATGAGTTTTGATAAACAACAAAATAAACAACAAAACCGCCAAATAAAATTAGCCAGTCGTCCTACAGGTGAGCCAAAAGCCGATACCTTTGAGATGGCGACTAACGATATACCTAAAGCAGGTAGCAATGAGATGCTGCTGCGTACTGTCTATCTCTCATTAGACCCTTATATGCGGGGACGTATGAGCGATGCTAAGAGCTACGCTGATCCACTAGAAATCGGTGATGTCATCATGGGCGCGACTGTGGCACAAGTAGTCGAGTCCAATATCGATAAATTTGCTGAGGGCGATTTAGTGGTATCAAACTCAGGCTGGCAGGATTATAGCGTCAGTGATGGCGAAGGCGTGCTAAAACTTGATAAAAATATGGCAAATCCTTCTTATGGCTTAGGCGTCTTAGGTATGCCAGGCTTCACTGGATATATGGGACTGACCGATATCGGTAAACCGCAAGAAGGTGAGACTTTAGTGGTTGCTGCGGCTACAGGCCCAGTTGGCGCTACGGTCGGACAAGTTGGTAATACCTACGGTACGCGCACTGTCGGTGTGGCAGGCGGCAAGGAGAAGTGTGATTTTGCTGTCAATGAGCTCGGGTTTGATGCGTGTATTGACCATTATGCAGATGACTTCGCTGAGCAGCTAAAAGCCGCTTGCCCTAATGGTATCGATATCTATTATGAAAACGTCGGCGGTAAAGTGTTTGATGCGGTCATGCCGCTACTCAATGCCCATGCGCGTATTCCAGTTTGCGGCTTAGTGTCACAATATAATGCTACTGAACTACCAGATGGTAAAGACCGTTTAAGTGTATTGATGGGTCTAGTACTAAGACAGCGTATGACGGTCAAAGGCTTTATTATCTTTGAAGAGTACGGCGATCACTTCCCTCAATTCCTAAAAACCATGAGCGAGATGGTAGCCTCGGGCAAAGTCAAAACCAAAGAGCATGTCGCTGATGGCTTAGACCAAGCTCCTGACGCTTTTGTAGGAATGCTCAATGGCGATAACTTTGGTAAAACCGTCGTCAAAGTCGCGGATGTCGTCTAATCAACAGCTGATACTGTACTGTGACTCGATTGATTAACTTAACAAAGTGTTTTGATACCTATCAAGTCATAGACCAGTTAATCTAAAAATTTTAATAAAACTACAATAAGGATAATTATGAAAATTTTAATGGTACTAACCTCACACGACCAATTAGGCGATACCGGTAAGCAAACAGGCTTTTGGCTAGAAGAATTTGCCGCGCCTTATTATGCTTTTATTGATGCTGGGGTTGATGTCACCCTCGCCTCTCCTGCTGGTGGTCAGCCACCGCTTGATCCTAGTAGCGATACTGAGGACGCTCAAACCAAAGATACAACGCGCTTCAAAGAAGATAGCGATGCGCAAAAGCACCTTGCCAATACCAAAAAACTGGCGGATATGAAAGCAGAAGATTTCGATAGCGTATTCTACCCCGGTGGTCATGGTCCACTATGGGATTTAGCAGTCGATAAAGACTCAATCAATTTGATTGAAACTTTTGTACAGCAAGACAAGCCGGTTGCTTTTGTTTGTCATTCTCCTGCAGCGCTTAAGAACGTTAAAGTCGATGGTGAATATTTAGTAAAAGGTAAAACTGTCACCGGATTCACCAACTCAGAAGAAGACGCTGTTGGCCTTACCGATGTCGTGCCTTTCTTAGTAGAAGATGCGCTCAAAGCTAATGGCGGTAACTATCAAAAAGCAGGCGACTGGGAGGCTTATGTGGTTGAAGATGGGCTGCTCATCACTGGTCAAAACCCAGCGTCTTCAGAAGAAGCGGCCAAACGTTTGATTAATAAATTACAAGCTTAAAGGAGATTAAGTATTAAACCTAATACTACGATTCGTTTGCATCACCTTAACCAATCACGTTCCATGCGTATTCTTTGGTTATTAGAGGAGCTGGGCGTTCCTTATGAGATTCTCAGTCATCAACGTGATGCAAAAACCTTTATGGCGCCAGATAGTCTCAAAGCAGTGCACCCCTTAGGTAAGTCTCCAGTAATAGAATTGGATGGGCGACTCATAGCAGAGTCGGGAGCGATTACTGAGCTGTTAATCGAGCGTTTCGCTCCTGAGCGTTTGCGCCCTGCGGTCGATAGTAACGAGTATGGCGAATACCTACAATGGATTCACTTTGCTGAAAGCTCATTAATGGTACCTACGCTACTAGAAGTCCTTACCAAAAATGCGATTAGAAGTGATGATAAATATTTAGGACCTTATATAAAAAGGGAAAAGCATAATTTGCTAAGTTACTTAGACAAAGTAGTAAAAAACAAATCTTATATTGTTGCCAATAAGCTTAGTGGCGCTGATTTTATGCTCTCTTTTGATTTGATAATCATGGCGCAAAGCAAAGTACTGGACGACTATGTGCATGTTAAACAGTATGCATTACAACTTGCCAGCTTAGACAGCTATCAGCGTGCTATGAGGCTTGAAGACAATTACGATGAGTCTGTACAGCCTAATATAATGAAGTAGACTGATGAGTGTTTATAGCTGGTAATAAACTATAGAATGTCCATAAAAAAAGATAGCTCCTCTTGAGCTGTCTTTTTTTATGGACATTCTAGGAGTGTTCAGATGATTTGAGTATCAGGCTTTAACAAGCGGTTTGATTTAAAAACTTCTGCTCAAGCCAACTATTCATAAAGACATTATCAGGATCGTACTGTTTTCTAATTTCTAAAAAGCGTTTTAGATCAGGATACAGAGCGTGCAGTTCATCAGCACTTAACTTATTAACTTTGCCCCAGTGTGGACGGCCTTGCCACTTTTTCATGTACTCATATAGCCAGTTAAACAATGGCTCACTATCCATACCTTTATAGACATGAAAAGACAGTACCGCGCAGTCCGCGCCTTGCGTCGGACTGAGCATACCGGTTTCTCCTTTATGAGTACGTACTTCAATAGGAAAGTGCGAGCCTTTATTGCCTTGCAATAAAATACTATTGACCTCGGAGATACAAGCGTCAAAATCAGAGAGTTTTATAAAGTATTCTGACTCGTTGAATTTAACGCCGCGCGGCGTAGGAAACACCTCATAGCTATAGCCTTCTCGCTTAGTATTAGGAATGGAGTCGGCTGAGATTTGGCTGACTTTTTTTGTCCACTTTGGATTCATTCTTGCCATCTCAGACAATAAATAAAAAGCGCCATTTAAAGTGACTTTGCTATCGAATTGGTCTTTAAATTTTTGCCAGCCTGTCATCGCTTTTGGCGCAATGATTGATAAGGTTTTTTGCTGCAGTTTATTGGTGCCGGGAAATAAGAACCACTCTAGATGGCGGTGCTGTTGCGCCAGATCATGAAAGCGCGCTAAGCCCTCTTCAAACTCCAACACTTCATTACGCTCAGCTAGACCATACAAGTCAACGGCTTGAATAGTTAGCTTGGTAAAGATTCCGAGCATGCCAAGGCTAGCATGCAAGGCATTACCAAGCTCATCAGTTCGTGCCTCGCCTCTTTGATGAGTGTGTAGCTCTCCTTTGCCATCCACCCATTCCCAAGCGATGACCTGATTAGCGATAGAGCCTAAGCTTAGACCTGTACCGTGGGTTGCGGTACTGGCTGAACCTGCGATAGTCTGCTCTTGCACATCGCCCATGTTCTCAAGTGCCAAGCCATGCTCTCTTAACGCCTCGCCTATCTCCGATAAATAAGTCCCTGCATGTAGCGTGGCTTGTTTCGCGTCTTTATCAACTGAAATCAACCCGCGCATATGATGCAAACTAATAGCGATCTCTTCAGGTTTAGCGCAGCCACTAAAAGAGTGCGCGGCTCCCGTGACTCTGACGCGCTTGTTATCAGCGCGAGCTTTTTTGACGATCTCTTGTAGCTCTTTAACTGAGGAAGGCGTTAGCTTTTGCTCAGGCTCAGCGCTGACGTAACCTACCCAATTTTGCCATTTATTACTGCGCTGCCACTCGGTTAATGAAAACATTGTCCCGCTCCTCGGTAAGTCATCATAGTTTTAAGTCCTTTTTTATCCTTTGAGGCATGAGCTATCGTGATTGAACCAGATTGCCGATAGCAAACGAGCTCATTAAAGTGTTCATTTAGCTCCCCTGCTTTGGCGTGTCGACACCATACAAAATCGCCAATATTGATAGCAGTAGCTCTTTTATCAATAGCCATAGGCGTTTGCACTTCACCAAAACCCTCATCAGCCAGTATCGATAAGTATTTTGGATAATGAACGACCGGTATTTTATCCGCACCAACCGCGCCTGAGGCAATAAAGCCGCCACCATGACAAGTGATTACCCCTTTTTCAGGGTGGCGAGTGACAGGTAACACAAATCCTGCCGCAGGTTTGAACTCCTGCATAGTCTCCATATAATCAAAATAAGCAGGCTTATAATAAGCGGAGCCGACCGTAATCTCAGTAACTTCAGCTTGGCTTGAAGTAAAATCCATACTACCGCTACCACCGCCATTGACTAACTCTAGAGCATAGTCTTGTTTTTTTAGCCAAGCGACTATCGAGTTGCGGCGTTGACTGACCTGCTTTTTGGAGCGGTGTTTAAGCAAACGGATGGCAGGGGTCAGCAGGGTTTTACCGGGTACGTGCTCAGCCAAGCCTGCAATTTGCGCCTCGTAACCCATGACGCTAGTTAGTTTAACCTGCGGGCATTTTTTTATGATTTTGAGCAAAGCTTTAACGTCTTTTTTACTCATAAGTGCGGAGCGTTTGCTGCCAAAATATAGCTTAGGTAACGGCATAGACATATTTATATCGAGGCAAATCTCGACGATTACTGCATGGTCTTTTGCCACTTGATTGAGTATCTCGACATGTTCAGGGCGATCAACCATCCAAACCATTTTCGCGCCCTTATCGGTATAGCTAAAGGTTTGTGCGACACTATCTTTGTCTAAAGTAGGATAAGCGCATAAGATATTATCAAAGCCGTTTTCTAATAAAAAAACCGACTCATCGGCAGCATAAGACATGAGGCCAACATAATTTGGAGAATTGTCTTTGATATAGTGTAGTACATCAATAGAGCGGATAGACTTGGTCGCTAAGCGTAAATTGACGGCTTGGGTTTTTTGATTGACTAGATTGATATTATGATCGAGGGCTTCCATATCGAGCCAAGCGCTTGGTGCGTTACTAGAGGGAACAATGTGGGCAAAATCCATTTTGCTTTCCTTAAACTGGCTTTATAGTTAAGTCTTTATAAAATCGATACAGCCCATATCATGAAACAGTTTAGGTAAATTATTCTCCATCCACCCTTG